>CALLXE010000039.1 GCA_938015875.1 uncultured Robiginitomaculum sp.
GCGGGCTTCAGGTTTTCAGAATGTTCTAAAATAATGTGGGGCATGATACCTCTTGACCAATATATTTAACATGTTAAATACAATCTATATTGTAAAAGTCAAGGGACCGAAAAATGAAATTTGTAACTTTCCTGCATAATGGCCAAGAACGCTTTGGCGGCATCAAAGCCGGCGACGACACTCTGATTGTCGACATTACGGATAAATTCCAAAGTCTGCATCAGGTTTTAAAAGATGATGCCTTGGCGGCGGCGCAGACTGCGATCACCTCCGGGAAGGCGACGCTCTCAATATCCGGCGTCACCCTGCTTCCGCCCATTACAACGGCAGAGAAATATTTCTGCATCGGCGTGAACTACGCCAATCGTAATGCCGAATATAAAGACGGGTCCGAAGCCCCGAAAAACCCGTCCGTCTTCATGCGCTCCCGAGAAAGCTTTGTGGGTCATGGTCAATTTATTGAACGCCCGCCGGAGTCTCATCAACTGGATTATGAAGGCGAGATTGTTGTCATTATCGGCAAAGAAGGCCGCCGCATAAAACGCGAAAACGCCCGTGATCATATTGCCGGCCTATGCGTTATGAACGAAGGTACGCTTCGCGATTGGGTGCGCCATGCTAAATTTAATGTGACCCAAGGTAAAAACTTTGAAAAATCCGGATCCCTCGGGCCGTGGATGGTGCCGCTCACCGATGATATTGATCTGACGGATCTGCAAATCCAAACCCGCATTAATGGCGAGCTGCGCCAGGATGATCACACATCGAATATGATGTTCCCGATTGAATTTCAGATTGAATATTTATCAAAGTTTGCGCGCCTGAAAGCCGGTGACATTATCGCGACCGGCACGCCGAATGGTGCCGGCGCGCGGTTTGATCCGCCGAAATATCTGGTCCCCGGCGACATTGTCGAAGTGACCTGCCCGGCTGTAGGCACCTTGCGTAATGAGGTAAAAGACGAAATAGTCTGAGCCATGAGCAATCAAGACTTACGCGACTTTCAAAAAAATCTGCCCATGGCCCTTTTGCGCGCGCGCGAGAGTGTCATGGCACGTTTTCGCCCCCTTATGCGTGACCATGACATAACGGAGCAGCAATGGCGCGTCATCCGCGCCTTGCACGGCGCGGACGGTATGGAAGCCACGGCCCTGGCCGAGCAAACCCTATTGCTCATGCCCAGCCTGACACGGATATTGAAATCTCTCGAAGAACAAAAACTGGTGAAACGCTTTGCCGTAGAGGGCGACAACCGCCGCAAACTTATCCGCCTCGCCGCGCGCGGCCGCGATTTATACGCCAAAATGGCCCCGCTATCCGAAGCCGAATATAAGAAAATCGAAAGCCGTATCGGCGCGGAAAAGTTAGAGGAGCTTTATAAGCTGCTGGAGGATATTGGGGGTTAGACCTCCATCACCCCGACCGTGCAGCCGACGCTGAAAATCGGGATGGGTTCATAGAACCATAAATCACCTTTTTTGCCTTCGCACAGGCCGCTTATGGCCGTGAGCGTGCGGATTTCGAAACCGCCCTGTCCTGCGTCTTTAAGCGTGTCTTCGTCAGTATAAGCGAGCAAAGCCTCTTTGTCATTGGCAAGCCATTTATCCAAATAATCGCGGTCCCATTCTTCGACAATTTTGACGGAATTGGGCGTAGCGGGCCAATGACTTATGCCGCCGGTGCCGATAACGGCAATTTTTTCGGGCACGGAATCACAGGCACGGCGCAAGGCTTTGCCAAACTCCCATACGCGGTTGAGCGGGGTTAAGGGCGGACCTTGGCAGTTAATATTGACCGGGATAATATCCATGTCATAGCGGGGCGTAAGAAAATGCAGTGGCACCATAATGCCGTGATCCATTTTCCATTCTTCGGCGTAGGCCACGTCAACGCTCTGCATAACCTCGGTTATCAGGCGCTAGGACAAATCAGGATTTCCGGGAATAGCGGTATGCGGAATACCGAGCCATTCCGGATCTTCAATCGGGCCTTCATATTCTTCGCCCATGCCCATGGCATAGGCAGGCATATTATTCATAAAGAAATTGGCAAAATGCTCTGCCGCGACAACGACAAGCGCTTCGGCGCCGCTGTCTTCAATAGCTTGACGCATGCGGTCAAGTTGGGCGTAAAACGCGTCGCGAACGACCGGGTCAGCGCGTTCGGCGCGGCCGGTAATACCGGGGGCGTGTGAGCAAATTCCTGCAAAGACTAATGGCATTTATACAGCCCCTCCGGTTCCGCCGTCTACGGCGCGGTAAATTCCGTCACGGACTTGGCCGTGTTTTTTAAGACCATCTTTCATGGCCTGAATATATTCGTCCCATTCATTGCCGATAAGCGCGGCATAATGCATGAGGATTTGTCCGTTGACGCCGTGAATATAAAGCTCGCCAACATCACCGTTCTTAAGCCAGGATCGCTCTTCATCGGTCAATTTATACGCATCCAGCAAGCTATCGATATCGGTTTTAAATTGCGCCTGAACAGAAGGTTCGCGGTTCAAATTATAGAGCAGTTTTTGAACAAAATAGAGTGACATTAATAATCCCCTTTTGCGTCTGCGCCGGAAACAAAGCTTTCATATAAACGCTGCACACCCTTAGCCAGAACGCCGCAATCACTGCCCACACCGACAAAGCTTGCGCCGGCGGCTTTATAGGTTTCGACAAGCTCTGAGGTGACCGCCAATACGCCGGCCGGTTTTCCGCAGGCCCGCACATCGCGTATGGCTTGAGACACGGCTTTGACAACCTCAGGGTGGCTTGATTGCCCGGGATAGCCGAGCGCTGCGCCTAAATCAGACGGCCCGATAAAGATGGCATCGACGCCGTCAACGGCGGCAATCTTTTTCAAATTTTTAAGTCCGGCCTTGGTCTCAATTTGCAAGACAACGCACATTTGTTCATTGGCGCGTGTCAGATAATCCGGCGTCATATTCCACCGCGCCGCCCGCGCCATAGACGTTCCAAGACCGCGCGTTCCGCCCCGCTCGCCTTTGGCGGCAGGATAGCGCACGGCGCTGACGACGGCCATTGCCGCTTTGGCATCATCGATCATGGGCACAAGAAACGTCTGCACGCCCACATCGCATAAGCGTTTAAGCGTATTCTTGTCCCCGCTGACCGGGCGGACAATGGGGCAAATGTTATAAGGCGCAATCGCTTGCAGGCAGGACAGCACATCTTTGTCTGACAGGGGCGAATGCTCTGCGTCAATCATCAGCCAATCAAACCCGCTTTGCGCGCAAATTTCTGCGGCGATATTATTGGCCATACCGAACCAAAGCCCCAGCATGTCGTCGCCGGCCATAAGTCGAGTTTTGAATTTATTTTCCAAATTATCCATTATGAAAAGCTCAATTCTACTGTGCCCATCGGGCCGAAATCCGCTTTAAAATGATCGCCGGCTTTGGCGATGACCGGCCGGGTAAAGCTGCCGGACATAATATATTGGCCGGCGTCGAGTTTAATGCCGTGAGGCGCAAACCGTTTAGCCAGCCAGATAATGCCTCGCGCCGGATGATCGAGTATCCCTGCGCCAAGGCCCGTCTCTTCGACAATACCGTTGCGATACAGGATAGCCCCGGTCCAACGCAGATCAATTTCATCCGGCTTTAAGCGGGTCTCGCCGACAATAATGCCCGCATTGGCCGCATTGTCGGAAATCGTGTCCCAGACTTTGCGGGTATACCCGGTTTCGGGATCAACCCGGTGACTGCGCGCCGCGATTAGCTCCAGAGACGGGACAACATAGTCCGTAGCCGCCAGAACATCTTCGACACTCAGATTGTCGCCAAAGAGATCATCTTTAAGCACAAAGGTAATCTCGACCTCAAGACGCGGGTCAATGAAATCTGACGCCGGGATGGTCGCGCCGTTTTCAAACAGCATATCATCGAGCAACGTGCCGAAATCCGGCTCGTTAATCTTCATCGCCTCTTGCATGGCGCGCGAGGTCAGGCCCACTTTGCGGCCAATGACTTTGCGGCCTTCGGCTTCTTTGATTTTCATCCACGCGGCCTGAACGGCGTAACCGTCCTCAATCGTCATATCAGGGTGCGCAAGCGAATAGGCCCGCATAGGCAGGCGGCTTTTTTCAGCTTCGTGGTGACGACGGGCAGAGTCTTGGATTTGGGATTCATTTAACATGTTAAGTTCTTTACAGGATTGCGGATTTTAAGTCCAGCGAACTATCGCCAACGCGCTGTTTATCGAGATTGCCGCCTTTGGTTAAAATCATGCGGGTCATAGCAAATTCGCGGGGCGCATTGACCGCGTCTACCGCCAAGAGTCGGTCGCCCAGATAATAAAAGGCAGCAAAGCTGCGGCCGCTTTGAACGTCTCCGCGAATGACCAAATCATCATAGCCTTCAGACAGGCCGGCAATTTGCAATTTTAAATCATATTGATCAGACCAAAACCACGGCAGGCTGTCATAGGGCTTGCCTTTGCCGCACATATGCGCGGCGACGGTCTTGGCCTGCTCTGTGGCGTTGGGAACGGATTCCAGGCGGATATGGCGGTTATATTTTATATTATGGTGCCAAGTGACGTCGCCGGCGGCATAGATATCAGGATCGTTCGTTTGGCAAAAGTCATTGACCTCAATCCCATTAGAGCATGTCAAATCGGCATCTTTTGCCAGTTCCGCATTCGGAATAACGCCGATACCGATAATGACAAAATCTGCCTCAAAACGCTTTGCGTCTTTGGTGATAACCGACAGGGCCTCGCCGGCTTTCTCGATAGATGACGCCATGACGCCCTCTTCGATTTGTACGCCCTCTTCGCTGTGAACGCGTTTATAAAAAGACGACAGTTCAGGCGCGGTGACCCGCTGCAAAATGCGCGGCATGGCCTCTAAGACGGTGACGGCAACGCCGAGTTTATTGAGGGAAGCCGCCGTCTCCAAACCGATATAGCCGCCGCCGATAATGACGGCCTTGCGGCCCGGATTTACAGCCGTTTTAATGGCCGTCACATCCGCCATATCGCGCAGGTAAAATACGCCCGGAAGGTCTGCGCCGGGAACCGGCAGTTTGCGCACCCGCGCGCCTGTCGCAAGTACAAGCTTATCGTAACTAATAACCGCGTCATCGGACGTGGCGACGGTCTTGGCTGCGCGGTCAATTTTCGAAATTCGCGTTCCAAGTTTGAGCGTGACACCTGCATCTTCATATATATTTGCGGGCCGAATGAGCAACTCCTCAGCGCTTTTTTCGCCGGACAGATAGTCTTTGGACAAGGGCGGATGATGGTAAGGTACATCCGGCTCATCCCCGACCAAGGTAATGCCGCCGCTCCACCCTGATTGGCGCAGGCTGACGACCAATTGAGCCGCGGCATGGGATGCCCCGATGATGACGCAATTTTCGGACATATCTATTGATTGGCTTTCGTTTTGAAGTACTCGGCTTCTTCTTCCAAGGCTTTGGCCAGCGCTTTACGCCCGGCGGAAAGACCCCGGTCAAAATGGATGTAAGCAAACGGCGTATCCGGGTTCTCGTTGATGATAACTTGCTGCGCTTCGATCATCTCTTTGTCCTCTTCAAACCCTTCTGCAATACGGTCTGTGAGCATTGTTGTAAATTCAGGATTTCCCAAATTGAAATTATGGGCGTAGCTCCAAAAGAAATGCGACGTTGTCTCTGTTTCCGGGGTTACAATTTGCGTCGCGTGGAACAGCATGGCTTCGGGAACAAACTTGCCTTCCGGCGCGCCGGTGCCGGCCGGTGCCGTTCCGCTGTCCATGTTAAACACATTCCCCTTAGTTTCCATGTCATAAATATTCCAGCGGTCGATTCTGCCTTCAAAGGTCTCAAACCCGCGCAAATATGGCGCGATTTTTTCCTCGTCCAAATACCACCGCGTAATACGAACGCCTTTGTCATAGGACTCTGTTTTTGGCTTAATATTCGCAATTTTGGATGATCCGCCCAATGTGTTTTCATGCACAAAGGTCAGATGAGAGAAATCGAGCAGATTGTCTAAGATCAGGCGATAATCGGCATTAAAATAGCGATATCGTGGCTCCCAGTCCCATTTTCCCGGTTGATTTTGGAATTTACAATCCGGGATAAGCGCCTCATCGGCAAGTTCGGGATCTCCAGGCCATATCCAAATGAACCCATCTTTTTCAGCCGTCGGATAGCTCTTAATATCAGTACCGCGCGAAACGCCTTTAACGCCGGGCTCTTCTACGCACGTGCCTTTGCCGTTAAAAACCAGGCCGTGATACATGCAGCGCACGCCATCGCCCGTATGCCGCCCGATTGACAATGGCGCAAAGCGGTGAGAGCAGCGGTCTTCGAGCGCGTTGACTTTGCCGGCGGTATCGCGAAAGAAAATCACGCGCTTGGATAAAAGCTGCCGCGCCAATATGGCGTCTCCCTGCACTTCATGAGGCCATGCCCCGACATACCAGCAATTGAGCAAAAACGGATTGCCGCTCAGGTGATCATTGCAGTTTACAGGATTTTTCGGAACATTGTTTATCAGTGTATTGGTCATCTCGATCCGCCTCGCCGTTAATATTGCTATAGTCATGACCCAAAATTACCGGCATAACGTACCCTTTAAAGGGGACAAATATGAAGTCTGATTGGCGACGATTTGCAGACAATATGACCGATCTGGCCAAATCCGAGGGACAGCGCAGCTTTTATCCAAAGGTTTTTGATTTTGTGAACGCATTTGTTTCCGTCGAAAGCTGCGCCATATTTAAGATTGCAGCTGACAAGCAAACCGGCGCGCAACATCTGGCGACATTCGGCAATTTGGAGCCGGGCTTGGCAAATTTTCTGGCTCGCGATTATGTCCGCGACGGCTTTAAAAATGACCCTATGGCACAAACAGCCCTGACCTCTTCAAATGTGAAAGTGCGGCATATACCGGGATCAAAATACGCCCCGGAATACCGGTCCCGCTATTTCGAGAAAGCCGGGCTGTCCGACAAAGTCACGTCTATACACAACCGCCGCGACATTATTTTTCTGGTCAATTTTTACCGCGCAAAAGGCGATGGCACCTTCTCCCCAACGGAGTTCAGGGATTTGGAACGCTTAGCGCCGATTGTCGGCCGTTTTGTCTTGCGCCATGTGCAATTGATTGACGCGCTTAAGAATAAACAAAGCCTTGATGATAAAATCGAAACTGTCCTGAATGACAATACCCGTATATTCTCCCGGCTGTCACCAAAAGAACGCCGGGTCGGCCTGTATATTTTACAGGGTTTGGACGAAACCCGAATCGCAGAGATGCTCAGCCTGGCTAAAAACACGGTTATAACCTACCGCCGCAGACTTTATACCAAGCTTGAAATCGCCTCCAAAGCAGACTTGTTCCGGTTGATGCTGGACGCTTTCCACCGCGAGCAATAGCAGAACTACAGTTTAATCGCCGTGCGCCGAAACAGGCTGCGGATCGAAAAATTAGACACAATGCGCGACACGCCCGGAAGGCGAGTCAACACGTCTTGGTGCAGGCGCTCATATTCCGCCGGACCGCTGACAAGCACGCGCATATTATAATCGGCCTGCCCGCCCATCAGGTAACATTCCATCACTTCATTGACCTTATTCACCGCCGTTTCAAACTCTTCGAGGGTTTCGCGCCTCTGATTATCAAGAGTGACCTGTACAAATACACTGGTTTGCCGCCCGATCTTGCGGGCGGAAACAAGGGCGACATATTTTTCAATAATACCTGTGTCTTCCAAACTTTTTACCCGGCGGTGACAAGCCGACGGCGACAGGCTGACTCGCTGCGCCAAATCAGCATTGGTCAATCGTCCGTCCGATTGGAGCTGTTTCAGGATCGACTTATCTATAGCATCCATTATTCGTAACTTTCCTCGATTTAGTTACTTCAGTTAGAACATTCTACACATTTTCATCTGAAATACAGGAAAATTCGAAACTTTCATCAAGTTTATGCGTTTATTCTGTCTGTAAATTCATTTCAGGAGCTTCACATGATCATTTCAATCCCAAAAGAAATCAAGAAACACGAATATCGCGTATCCATGACCCCGGACGCTGTGGCGGAATGTGTGGCTCACGGTCACGAAGTTTGGGTTGAAACCGGAGCCGGTCACGGCGTCGGCTTTGATGATACTGACTATGTCGATGCCGGTGCCAATATCGCCGCAACAGCTCAAGAGACATTTGAAAAAGGCGAGCTGATCGTCAAAGTCAAAGAGCCGCAACTGCATGAATGTGCTATGCTTCGGGCCGACCAAACGCTTTTTACTTATCTTCACTTGGCCGCCGATAAACCGCAGGCAGAGGCCTTATGCAAGTCCGGCGCAACCTGCATCGCTTATGAAACCGTCACCGATCACCATGGCCGCCTTCCCCTGCTCTCGCCTATGAGCGAAGTTGCCGGCCGTATGTCCGTACAAGTCGGCGCAGCCGCGCTGGAGCGCCATAATGGCGGTCGCGGGCTTCTGCTTGGCGGCGTTCCCGGCGTTGCCCCGGCCAAAGTCGTTATTTTGGGCGGCGGCGTCGCCGGCACCCACGCCGCGCAAATGGCAATTGGCATGCGCGCCGATGTAACCCTGTTTGATATTTCGGATAAACGCCTGGACGAACTGGACCAACTTTATGGCGGCCGCCTGAAAACAATTTATTCAACACGCAGCGCCGTTGCCAAAGCCGTCATGGAAGCCGACCTCATCATCGGCGCCGTGCTGATCCCCGGCGCAGCAGCCCCGAAACTGGTGACCGCCGAAATGGTTCGCACTATGAAGCCGGGCGCAGTATTGGTTGATATCGCAATTGACCAAGGGGGCTGCTTTGAAACATCCAAGCCAACGACCCATGACGCGCCGACTTTTATCGTGGACGGCATTGTTCATTATTGCGTTGCCAATATGCCCGGCGCTGTCGCTCTGACATCGGCTATGGCGCTCGGTAAGGCGACCCTGCCCTTTGTTTTGAAACTGGCAAATAAAGGCATTAAAGACGCCATTAATGCGGACCGGCATCTGGCAAATGGCCTTAATGTAGCCGGCGGCTATGTCTGCTATGAACCGGTCGCCAAAGATTTGGATATGACATTCAGAACCCCGGATTGGCTGGAGTCATAAGGCGCAATTAAGCGCTTACGTTCTCCCCGGCCGTCGAGAACTATCGGTAAATTTGCTTACCTCGGAGCCCGATTGCGCCTGCGGTTTCAAACACTAAGGGCACCGCAATGATGCGATGCCCTTTCCCGCTGATTAATCCGCGATACCGCGTCAAGCCCGCTGCAGGCAAATCGCTGTGGCCTCGCCGCCGCCAATACACAGGCTCGCCACACCGGTTTTGACGTCACGCTTTTCCATAGCTGCAATCAGGGTCGCCATAATCCGCGCGCCGGACGCGCCGATAGGATGTCCCAAGACGCAACCGCCGCCATTGACATTGACCTTACCGTGATCAAGGCCAAGCTCTTGCATGGCAATCATCGGCACGACGGCGAAAGCCTCATTAATTTCCCAAAGGTCAACATCGCCGGCGTTCCAGCCGGCCTTGGTCAGCGCTTTTTTCATCGCGTGAACCGGGGCTGTTGTAAAATATTGCGGCGCATGGGCATAAGCGGCATGGGAGACAATCGTCGCCAGCACTTTGTGCCCGCCGGCCTCTGCATCGCTTTTACGCATCAGGACTAAGGCCGCCGCGCCGTCATTGATCGAACTGGCATTGGCCGCCGTAACTGTACCGTTTTTTGTAAACACCGCGCGCAGGCTCGGTATTTTTTCCGGCCGCGCATTTTTCGGGCCTTCATCCTCAGTAATAACAATGTCGCCTCTGCGGTTTGGCACGGTGACCGAAGTCATTTCGCGGTCAAAATCACCGCCGGCTTGGGCGGCTTTGGCACGGGCCACGGATTCGATCGCGTAGGCGTCCTGCTGCTCGCGCGAGAACTGATATTCCTCCGCGATCATATCAGCGAATACGCCCATAGCGCCGCCCTCATAAGCATCGGTCAGGCCATCAAACATCATGGAGTCAATCATCTTCGCCTCGCCCATCCGCGCGCCGCCGCGCGCCGCCGGCATGAGGTATGGCGCAGCGGTCATGTTTTCCATACCGCCGGCCACAATCACATCCGCCGATCCGGCCTTAATTGCGTCATGGCCCATAATCACGGCCTGCATACCCGATCCGCACATTTTATTGACTGTGGTCGCTTCGCAATGCTCCCCCAGCCCGGCGTAGATAGCCGCCTGACGCGCCGGCGCCTGCCCTTGCCCGGCCGGCAAAACGCAGCCCATCAAGGCTTGGTCGACCTTATCAGCCGCAATGCCTGCCTCAGCCATCGCGGCCTTTATAGCCGCCGCGCCCAAATGCGGCGCAGCAACAGTACTGAACGCGCCCTGAAACGCGCCCAGAGGGGTGCGGGCAAGGCCAACGATTACAACAGGGTCTTTTTCGGAATTCGTCATATTAATCACTCAAATAAAATGTGGGCTTCGATTTATCACTAACTTCGTCGACGGTTACCGCCCATGCAAGCGGTATAAGTCCAAATGCGCCTTACTGCCGGTTTCGCTTGATACCCAGCACAACGCCGAGGACGGCATTGGCCGCGTCAAACAGATTTGACCCCGGCGGGAAGATGGCGGCCACGCCGGCGTCGCGCAGCATTTGGAAATCCTGCTCGGGGATTACGCCGCCAACCACGACTTTGATATGGTCCGCTCCGATTTTTTTAAGCTCAGCGATGAGCGCCGGAACAAGCGTTTTATGCCCGGCGGCCAGTGACGACACGCCGACAACATCGGCGCCGTTTTCAAGAGCGAGCTGCGCGACTTCGGCCGGAGTTTCAAACAGGTCTGTAATATCAACCTTAAAGCCCATATCGGCAAACCCTGACGCAACAACTTTCGCCCCGCGATCATGGCCGTCTTGGCCCATTTTAGCGACGAGCAGTTGCGGCAATCGCTCATGCTCCGCTTCAAATTCACCAATACGGGTTTGGATGTTTTGAAAGCTCGGGTCGCCTTTGTTCAAATCGGCATAGACGCCGGACAGGACGCGCGTGACGGCTTTGTGCCGGCCAAATTCTGTCTCCATCGCCATTGTAATCTCGCCCAGTGTTGCGCGCACTTTGGCGGCATTAACGGCGGCGGCGAGCAGGTTGCCCTCTCCTGATTTTGCAGCATATGTCAGTGCGTAAAGCGCGTCCTTGACGGCTTTGGGATTACGGGTCGCGCGGATTTGCTTAAGGCTTTCGACCTGTCCCGCGCGCACAGCGTCATTGTCGATTTCTAAAATTTCGACCGGGTCCTCATCATCTAAAACGAACCGGTTAACGCCGACAATAACGTCGTCGACATTATCAATGCGCGACTGCCGCGTCAGAGCAGCCCGTTCAATATTGAGCTTTGGAAGACCGCTCTCAATCGCCTTGGTCATGCCGCCGAGGGATTCAACCTCATCAATCATTTCCCATGCTTTTTGCGCCATTTGCGCGGTCAGGCTCTCGACATAATAAGAGCCGGCCAGCGGATCAACGACGCGGGTGATTCCCGTCTCGTGCTGCAAGATCAGCTGGGTATTGCGGGCCAGACGTGCGGATGTGTCCGTCGGCAGAGCAATAGCTTCATCAAATGCATTCGTGTGCAATGACTGCGTCCCGCCGAGGGTTGCCGCCATCGCCTCAACTGTCGTGCGAACAACATTATTATACGGGTCTTGCATCGTCAGAGACACGCCGGAGGTTTGGCAATGAGTGCGCAGCATTTTAGAACGCTCAGACTTGGCCCCGAAATCTGTCATAATTTTCGACCACATTTGACGGGCGGCGCGCAGCTTGGCGACCTCCATAAACATATCCGGGCCGATACAGAAAAAGAACGACAAACGGCCCGCAAACGCATCGACATCGAGACCTTTTGCCAGCGCGGTTCTGACATATTCCATACCGTCAGCGAGCGTGTAAGCGAGTTCTTGGGTCAGGGTCGCGCCGGCTTCCTGCATATGATAGCCGGAGATGGAAATGGAATTAAATTTCGGCATTTCTTTGGACGTGTATTCGATAATATCGCCGATGATTTTCATGCTGGGCGCGGGCGGATAGATATAGGTGTTGCGCACCATGAATTCTTTCAGGACATCATTTTGAATAGTCCCTGAGAGCTTGGCCCGATCGACGCCCTGCTCTTGCCCCGCAACAATGAACATGGCGAGGATCGGAATGACCGCACCGTTCATGGTCATGGACACGGACATTTTATCGAGCGGTATTCCCTCAAACAGGATTTTCATATCCTCGACACTATCAATGGCGACACCGGCTTTTCCGACATCACCCCTTACCCGCGGATGATCGGAATCATAACCCCGGTGCGTAGCCAAATCAAAAGCAACGGACAGTCCCTTTTGTCCGGCCGCAAGGTTTTTGCGGTAAAAGGCGTTACTTTCCTGCGCCGTGGAAAAGCCCGCATATTGGCGAATAGTCCACGGACGGCCGGTGTACATAGTCGCGCGCACGCCCCGCGTATAAGGAGCTTGCCCGGGGATTTCCCCCGCAGCAGACGCAGGAACGTCAGCGGCGGTGTAAAGCGGCTTGATCGTGATACCTTCGGGCGTCACCGTCTCAAGCGTGCGCGGATCGCCGCCGTTTAAGTCGCCGGAGGCAAGCTTACGCCACACCTCAAGATTGGCTTTGTCACTCACGTTTCAAACTCCATGATGACCGCATCCACGGCAAGGTTATCACCGGCCGCGCAGTTAATTTTCGCAATAACGGATTTCTTTTCCGCCCGTAGCGTGTTTTCCATTTTCATAGCTTCGATCACGGCAAGTGCCTGGCCGTCCTGCACTTCGTCGCCTTCGGCCACCAAAACAGACACAATCACGCCCGGCATGGGGCAGAGCAAAAGATTAGACGTGTCCGGCGCGACTTTCACAGGCATCAATTTTGCCAATTGCGCCGCGCGCGGGCTACGAACAGAGACGTCAAAATCTGCGCCGCGATAGCGCACTTTAAACCCTTGCGCCGTGCGATCGGATTTAAAATTGAACGGTTCGTTATCAATCACGGCGCGCACTATTGGCTGTCCGGGTTGCCATGCTGTCAGCACTTCTTTGCTTGCAATAACCTCACCGCCTTCGCGGATTACAATGGTACGCAGCCCGTCTTTGCCGTTGATTGACGCGGTATAGTTAAGGCCGGCGATATCGACTGCCCATTCTTCCGGGATGTGGCGTTCATGATTAGGCAGGCTGCCCGATATTTTCGCAGCCCGGTGTTGCCGCATATCGTGCATCAAGGCGCAGACCGCAGCGATATTTCGGGCATGTTCGATTTGCACAGGAGCGCCCTCAAAACCGTCCGGATATTCCTCAGCAATAAAAGCCGTGGTGATATTGCCGGTCATAAACCGGTCGTGATCATAAACAGCTTGGAGGAACGGGATATTGTGGCCAATACCCTCAAGCTCAAACGTGTCGAGCGCATCTTTCATGACGTCAATCGCGGCCGGACGGGTCTTTCCCCACGTGCAGAGCTTTGCGATCATAGGATCGTAAAACATCGAAATCTCGCCGCCCTCATAAACGCCGGTATCATTGCGAATAATTGAGCCATCGGAAAGCGTGCCTTCCGCAGGCGGGCGGTAGCGGACAAGGCGACCAATGCTTGGCAAGAAATTACGATATGGATCTTCGGCGTAAATGCGCGATTCCATTGCCCAGCCATTCAGCTTTACATCACCTTGCGTCATGGACAGTTTTTCACCGCCTGCGCTGCGGATCATCTGCTCGACCAAATCAACGCCGGTGATTAATTCGGTGACGGGATGCTCGACTTGCAGGCGCGTGTTCATTTCAAGGAAGTAAAAATTTTTATCCTTATCGACGATGAACTCCACTGTGCCGGCGCTGTCATACTGTACGGCCTTAGCCAAAGCGACGGATTCTGCCCCCATAGCAGCGCGGGTTTTTGCGTCAAGAAACGGGCTCGGTGCTTCTTCAATGACTTTTTGGTTGCGGCGCTGAATAGAGCATTCGCGCTCGCCCAGATAAATCACATTGCCGTGCTTATCGCCCAACACCTGAATTTCGATATGACGGGGCTGCTCGACAAATTTTTCAATAAAGATGCGATCATCACCGAAACTGCTTGCCGCTTCGTTCTTGGACGATTGGAAACCTTCCCGCGCTTCCTCTTCATTATAGGCAATCCGCATACCCTTACCGCCGCCCCCGGCGGACGCTTTGATCATGACAGGATAGCCGACCTGCTTTGATATTTTGACCGCTTCATCCGCATCTTCAATCAATCCCATATGGCCCGGCACGCAAGACACGCCCGCCTCTTGCGCGAGTTTCTTGGACGTAATTTTATCGCCCATGGACACAATCGCATGCGGGTTGGGGCCGATGAAAGTCACGCCGGCTTTGTTCAAACGCTTGGCAAATTCCGGGTTCTCAGACAAAAACCCATACCCCGGATGCACAGCATCCGCGCCGGAACGTTTAATCGCGTCCATAATCTTATCCATGACCAGATAGGATTCCGATGCCGCAGACGCACCAATATGAATAGCCTCATCGGCCATAGACACATGCAACGCATTTTTATCCGCGTCGGAATAGACGGCTACGGTTTTGATGCCGAGCCGCCGGGCAGTTTTAATAACGCGGCAAGCGATTTCACCGCGATTGGCTATGAGGATTTTTTTGATCTTGTTTGTCATAACGGCAAATTCCCATGTTTCTTCCACGGCGTCTGCTTCGACTTATCCGCCAATAGCGCGAGCGCCCTACTTATCTGTCTGCGCGTGCTTTGCGGCTTTATTACTTCGTCGATATAGCCGAGTTCTGCGGCGCGGAACGGGCTTAGGAATTTGTCCTCATAGTCGGCAATATGCGCGGCGGTTTTTTCCGCGTCCCCTAAATCTTTGCGGTGCAGGATTTCAGTTGCGCCTTTGGCGCCCATGACCGCGATTTGCGCAGTCGGCCAAGCGTAATTGATATCCGCGCCCAAATGTTTCGGGGCCATGACGCAGTATGCGCCGCCGTAAGCTTTGCGGGTGATGACGGTGACCATAGGCACAGTCGCTTCCCCGAAGGCATAGAGCAGTTTTGCTCCGTTTTTGATGACGCCGTTATGCTCCTGCGAGACGCCGGGTAAAAATCCGGGGACATCAACAAGGGTGAGTATCGGGATTTCGAAACAATCACAGAACCGCACAAACCGCGCGGCTTTGCGTGAAGCGTCACTGTCGAGGCAACCGGCCAGAACCATAGGCTGATTGGCGATGACACCGACGGTTTGGCCTTCGATACGGATAAACCCGCACAGGATGTTTTTCGCAAAGTCCTTTTGAATTTCGAAAAAATCGCCTTCATCCGCGACCTTGTTGACAAGTTCATGCATGTCATAGGGCAGGTTCGGATTGTCCGGAACGAGGCTATCCAGGCTCGGCTCGAGGCGGTCATGAGTGTCATGAAACGGGCGCTGCGGAACGCCGGCCGTATTGCTAAGCGGGAGAAAATCAAACAGGCGACGAATTTCGGCCAAAGCCTCCATGTCATTATCAAACGCTCCGTCCGCAACTGATGATTTGGTCGTGTGAGTTTTGGCCCCGCCAAGCTCTTCTGCGGTGACGACTTCGTTGGTGACGGTTTTCAGAACGTCAGGCCCGGTCAGGAACATGTAAGAGGTGTCGCGCACCATAAAGATAAAATCAGTCAGCGCCGGGGAGTAAACCGCCCCGCCCGCACTTGGCCCCATAATAACGGAAATTTGCGGCACGACGCCGGAGGCACGGATATTGTTTTGAAACACATCCGTATAACCGGCCAGAGACGCCACGCCCTCTTGGATGCGCGCGCCGCCACTGTCTTGCAGGCCGATAATCGGCGCGCCATGCTTCATGGCCATGTCCTGCACTTTGCAGATTTTCTTAGCATGAGTTTCGGACAGGCTGCCGCCGAACACGGTGAAGTCCTGCGCAAAAACAAACGTCTTACGCCCGTTAATTGTCCCCCACCCCGTAACAACACCGTCACCCGGAATGTGTTTTTTATCCATACCGAAATCAGTGGCACGGTGCTTCACGAACATATCAAATTCTTCAAATGAGCCGGGATCAAGCAAAAGCTCAAGCCGCTCACGGGCCGTCAGTTTTCCCTTGGCGTGCTGAGCGTCAATGCGGTTTTGTCCGCCGCCCAAACGCGCCTCGTTGCGGCGCGCCGTCAATTGTTCATTTATATGCATGAAAGAGCCTTATTATCGGCCGGGCGTTTCAAGGACTCCCGGATTTAAAAATTCCAACTTAGTCTTGCCGTAAATCCACGTTCAAGTCTTTCACAAAAAAGCAAAACTGTGTAAGAGTGCATTGTGCAAAACTTAATCTGCAAACTTGTGTGACATCATGACAACGACAAAACTCTTTATCGGCCCTAAAATCAGAGCCATACGCCTCGATTCCGGTCTGACTCAAGCCAAATTCGGGCAGGCCCTCGGCATTTCAACCAGCTATTTAAACCAACTCGAGAATAATCAACGTCATGCCAGTGCGACCGTCCTTATGGCGCTCGCGCAGAGTTTTAACGTCGATATCAGAACCCTGTCGGATAACGAATCAGAGCGTATTTTAGCCGACCTGATGGAGGTAGCGCGGGACGGACTGTTTGAAGGGCTGGATTTATCCAATCGCGAGTTAAAATTGGCTACGGCTAACACGCCTAATCTTGTCCGCGCCCTGCTTAACCTGCATAAATCCAATCAAAACCTAAAGCAGCATTTGGCCATGTCAGACGGTAAATCGGGCGGAACGCACACCCAGATTACGCCATATGAAGAAGTGCGCGATTACTATCATTATGAGGGCAATTATTTTAATGACCTTGACCGCGCGGGCGAAGCCCTGACGCAATCTTTGGGCGATGACGCTCTGCCCCTGACTGATAAATTGTCACGCTACTTGCTTCAAACCCACAGCATAAAAACCAATATTGGCGGGCCGGCCAACCACCCTAAAGCGCTGCGCTATTTCGATGCCAAAACCAATACGCTGCACTTAAACCCATACAGTTCGCCGGCAACTCATATATTTCAAATCGCTCATCACATTGCCCTGATTGAGATGGCAGAGCAAATCGAGCGCCGCGCCAAGAGCGCAGGTTTTCAATCCCAAAGCGCCGTCGATATTTGCAAAATCGGATTGGCAAACTATTTTGCAGGCAGCGTAATCCTTCCCTATTCAAAATTCTTGGAGAGCGCGCGCCTGCTGCGTTATGATCTGGAGCTGCTGAGCGATGAATTTAACGCCAGCCTTGAGCAAGTCTGCCACCGCCTCTCAACGCTGCAAAAACCTGAACAAAAGGGAATCCCGTTTTTCTTCGCCCGCGTGGACCAAGCGGGAAATATCACAAAACGGCACAGCGCTACCAAATTGCAATTTGCCCAATATGGCTCGGCCTGCCCCCTTTGGAACGTCCATCAAGCCTTTGAAGTCCCGGGAAGGATTATTCGTCAATTGGCGCAAACTCCGGACGGAGAAAAATATCTCTGCGTTGCGACAGCGACCGCAGTTCGCAGCGGAGGCTTTCGCGATCCTGTACGCCGCTACGCCTTAGCTTTGGGCTGCGAAACCAAATATCTGAGCCACATCGTTTACGGCGACGATCTAAGCCCGGATCGCGAGGACAGTTTTGAGCCAATCGGGATTTCCTGCCGAATATGCGAGCGCAAAAACTGCCATCAACGAGCCCTGCCGCCCCTGAGGCACGATCTGGCTGTTGATCAAAACCGGCGCGATATACTTCCCTACCGTCTATAAATGCAGTGTCACCCTACACTTTATCGCGGCTCTTCTATGAGCGGCCGTTCCAATTCGATATCGATAAACCGAAACAGGCCGGCCGGAATATTGACCCGCATCTCGCCTGCCCCGGAAATCTTAAGCGGCGCACCGGATAATATGTCCTTAGCAGACTTTGGCGATGAGGCGCCGAACTTGACAATCGCTTCGCGGTCATCGGGGTTCAGGTAACCGCCATCAATCATCGTAAGCCGCAAGCGCGTCGGCTCAATTTCGCTGACGACCCAGCCTACATCTCCTGACACCGTCAAAGGCAGAATGGCCGCGCCGGCTTTGATTTTA
>CALLXE010000040.1 GCA_938015875.1 uncultured Robiginitomaculum sp.
TTCGTTATTGCCGGATTTTATTTTCAGAGCGGTGAGTCTGTTTGTCATCGGCGCGCTCGTGCTCTGGCCCATTTTGTATATTGCCATGCGGTTTATTAAACTTGGCCGTGCGGTCGTCTACAGCCTCTTGATTACGTTTACACTGTGGCTGCATTTTTTTCCGGTTTCGAGAGGGACGCTGGACGGCTTTCAGACTTTGATATCAGCGCCTTCTGCTTTAATAACCGGCTTTGCTTTCGGGGCGATATTTTTCATTTTAAGAAAATATGCCAAAATTGTCTTTTACGCCGCTTCCATTGGTCCTTTGGTGACAGCCCTGTTGTTCTTTGTTCCTTTCGCCATAAAGACGTCGCAAACACCTCTGGTCAACACACCAATTCCATTGTCGATGACGGAAAATAATTTCATCGTAATGAGCTTTGACAGTTTGGAGGCAGACACCGTCAGGCATGTTCTTTCGAAGCGTCCGGATTTGGCAAAAACTTTTGACGGATTTACGGATTGGGCCAATGTCAGCACGGTCGCGCCTTTTACATATCTGTCGACCCAAACGACCAAGCTTGGCTATCTGACCGAGGGGCGAGCGCCGAAGACAGCGGTTGATGAGTTCATCACACAATCAATGGCAAGAAACGGCCATCAGGTCGAAACTTATGGTCTTTTCAACGAAGAAGAAACCAAAGCAGATAACCTGACAATACTGGCAGATTTGGCCATTTTTAAACCGGAACGTGATGAGTATTATCAAAAAGCGTTGGGCGCGTCAGTCATCAACGTCATGCCTTATGCGGCCTTGAAAACGAACACGTTGCTTTCAAAAGTTTTTGACTTTTTGGGCACGTCTGAAGATGAACTCGCCCGCGCGATTGCCGGCGATATCAGCAATAGCAGCGTGTCTTATAAACAGGACATCAGCTCTTATCGGGGTTTTGTCGATGAACTGACAACGGGAAGCGCGCAACCGACTTTACGCCTTCATCACTATTTGTTTCCTCATTATCCGAACACCTTTGATGCCGCCTGTAATTATATCGCCGGTACAAACAAGTCCGGATATAATGATCAGCGGGCGCTTGATATTCCGACGACTGAATGTGCCGTTTCGATTATGGCAGACCTGAACGTAAAATTGAAAGCGCTGGGCGTTTATGACAACACAACTGTGTTTTTCACCAGTGATCACGGCAATGAATGTCCGTTCAATGAAGTCAGCAAGCCGGAATCTTACAAGGTTTCTGACCGGTGGTGTCTGTCCCGTTTCATGCCGTTTTTACTTTCCAAGCCGCCCGCCGCTTCAGGTGAAATTAAAATTCGCAATGAGAACATAAGCCTGATCGACCTTCCCAAAACAATTTGCGAAAATTCAAATGTGGAGAATAAAGGCCGGCTTTGCGCGCAGCATATCGGCGGCGATTTGTTTGGCAGTTCTGAGGCGCTTCAAAGTAAAAGCCGACCGATTTTGGTCGGTCCCATAGACGGCAATAGCCGCGATTATCTCAATAATGCTATTGTCGAAGTCGGGCGCGGGCAGACAATTGCGCAATATTTTAACTTGGAAAAAGACTGGAGCCTCAGCCGGCTGAAGCCTTTGCAATGCGACCGGACCATAAAGTTTGACCACAGCGAATTTGCCGGTAACGGTTTCTATCATGCCCAAGGCGTCGGTATTCGGGAGCGTTGGGGCCGTGCCATTCAGGATGGTAGCGCTGAAATTTTTTTCAAAACTACAGATAAGTCTTGCGCAAATTCGCGTCTTGTTTTGACGCTGCAAACAATGCCTGATATCGGACCGGCTCCGGTGACCGGCCGGGCTGTGCTCAATGACGGTGCGCCGGTTGCGTTTACCGCAAAGACCGGCGCGCCTGTCAAACTTGATTTTGCCTTGCCGTCCGTCGGAACGCATGCGCTGTCCGTTACTTTGGATCCGCGAGGCGACGCAGACGGCCCGGTTTTGGGATTAATTGATATGCAGTTGAAATAGGAGCGCTGCGTCTTAAACCGCAGCAGCGCCCACACGCACTATTTCAAAAGCAAATCCCCAAACGGATTATCAATCACCATCAACCATTCGCCGCTCGGCTGTTTGCGGAGCACAACAGTTGAAAATCCGGTCTGTTCAAACGCTGTGCCATCCGGCGCTTTGCCTGTCATAATCCATGTTGAGCTATGCAGGGCGATGTTGCCGGCTTGGATTACGTTGTGGCCGGTGACTGTGATATTCGGGCTCGATGAAATGAAGTGCCCAAAAGCTTCGCGCAAAGCGTCCGTGCCTTCGACTCGCATGCCCGGTTGAAAGACCAAGATGGCTCCCGGCGGCGGCGGAGGGCTTCGATAAGGTCTAAAAGGCGTTCGGCGCGTGAGATGGGGTGGTTCCTGACGGTAAATTATTTGAATTGAGTGGGGCAAACCAGAAAGCGAACCTTATCAAGGTTGACCACAAATTCTTGATCATCAATCATGCAAAGCGCTTTCTCGAAAGGCGGTTCTTCGTAGTACCAACCGTCTGCTCTGATAGTTATAAATCTATCAAACATAAAATTTGAGTCAGGTGAAATCTCTGTTTTACTCAAATAATCAAAAATAGTTCTACCGAGTTTCGGCGCACATATTATCCAATGAGTAGGTGAAAGTAAGGGGTCCTGAATTCGGGAGCTTTTCCATTATCGGCACCATCGCCGTAGACTTCCAGAATTGTCGGCGGAACACTGAGTTGCTGTTCTGCAAGCATCTCCCAATTTGCTTGCAACCAATCAATCTTTAGGGCGTCGCTTTGATCTTGTTCGTCGACGTCCGAAATAAATTCCCAATTCAATGAAATGAAATCTCGGAACTTCAGAAGTAATCCGGTGGCATTTACCATAATTGGTTTCCCTTGAACTTATATAGTGCTTTTTATGATCAATTTACGCCTATATTCCAATTTACCGTTCATCCCGACGAAAGTCGGGATCCGGAGTAGTCAAAGAGCATTCCATAATTCCGGTTCCCGACTTTCGCCGGGATGAGCGGGAGGGGAGATGTGCTGCTAAACCTACTTCTTATAATGCGTTTTATCCCACCGGCGGTGTACCCAAAACCATCCCGCCGGAGCCTCTAATATCCGCTGCTCGACCCACTGCGTTACCGCCAGCACGCCGCGTTCAATGTCACCGCTGCGGTCGCCGGTGTTTTCAATGTTAATCGGGTCATAAATCTCAACCTCGAACTTTGTTTTCTCAACCCGGCGTACAAACATGGGAACGAGGGGCGCGCCGGTTTTTAAGGCCATGCGAGTGGGGCCGGGGGCGGTCATGGCGGGGACGCCGAAAAACGGGACGGCGATGCCTTCGTTAAATTTTTGATCATTTAAAAGCGCAACGCTGTCGCCTGACCGAAGCGCGGTAAACAGTTCTTTTGCGCCTTTGGCCCCGGATTTGGCGATCATGAGATTAATGCCGTACTTCTGCCGCTGGCTGCGGATGCGGCGGTCGAAATAGGGGTTATTGGTCGGGCGGTATGTGACGCGCACCGGCAAGCCGGCCTGGGAGAACACCGCCGCCATAATTTCCCAATTGGCAAAGTGACCCGAGATTAAAACCGCGCCGATATTATTATCGCGCAAGGACTCTAACTTTTCCAATCCAATAACTTTGACCCGGCTGTCTTTATCAAAAACGCGAATACGGCCGAGCATTGGAAATTCGGCAAAGGTGCGTCCTGTATTGTCCCATTGCGCGCGCGCGAGCGCCTCAATTTCTGCATCGGTTTTGTCGGGAAAGGCGGTGCGCAGCCCCGTCAAAACAATGTGGTGTTTGGATGTTTTCGGGCCGATTTTTTTAAACAACCACGCGCCGAATCCGGACACAGCATTAAAGGAAAACGGCAACATCAGGCCGCGCACAATATCATAGGCGAGCACTTCGCCGCGCCATTGCGCATGTTTCAAAAATCCGGCCATAAATATGCTTACTTGCGTTTGCGCGCGCTGTCGATAATGGGCGTGAGTAAAAGGTCGAGCGTATTTTCCGTCTCAAACACAGCGCGCACCGGCCATACGGCGACATATTGCTTCATGGCGGCGGGCAAGCGGACGAAATCTTTTTCCGTCGTAATCAATTGCGCTTTATATTCCCGCGCAAGGGCCTGAAGGCTTGCCAAATCTTCCGCGCTATAGGCGTGATGATCCGGGTAACCGATGGCGTCCGCCAAATCCGCACCGGCGCGGCGCAGGGCATCGAAAAATTTATTCGGACGGCCTATGCCGGCAAAGGCAAACAGCTTGCCCTTTGGCATGGGCGCAGTGGGGGCCAGATAGGCGGGCAGCACCGGCAGATCGCCAAATTGCGCGAGCAGGTCTGCGGCCGGTTTGAAGTTTTTATAGGGCTTCATCAGGACAATGGCGTCCGTGCGCGACAGGGCCGCTTTGGCCGGTTCACGCAGCGGGCCGGCAGGGACCACCCGGCCATTACCAAAGCCCACTTGCGCGTCGACGACCAGCAAAGACAACGTTTTTTCCAGGAGCGGGTTTTGATGCCCGTCATCCATGACCAAGGCTTGCGCGCCTTTGGCTGCGGCGGCTCGCGCGCCATCATCCCGTCCGGCGGCAACCCAGACCGGGGCAAATCGGGACAATAGCAGCGGTTCATCCCCAACGTCTGCCGCGGTGTGTTCCGATGTTACTAAAACCGGACCGCGCTCGCTGCCGCCATAACCGCGCGACAGGCCGTAAGCGCGAATTTTATTGGCCAGCAGCATAGATAATATATGCGCCGCAACAGGGGTTTTTCCTGTGCCGCCCACGGAGGCATTGCCGACACAAATGACGGGTATGCCCGGATCCAGCGGTCTTGTCGTCGCGATGCGGCGCGCAGTGGCGAAAGCATATATCCAAGACAATGGCGTCAACAAAGTTCGCAGTACCGGGGCCGCACCGCGTCCTGATGTGTGGTTCCAAAATTCGGGCGGGCTTAGTTTCATGATGGCTCTGATGACGGGTTTGCATCGGGCATATGGGGAGACAGCACATCCCAAACAAGCGTCAATACGCCGTCTTGGGATTTAGCGAGGGCTTTGGCTGACTTAACCTGCCGTTTTCGCGTCGCCTCATCTGTTAAAAGCGCGCTGACCTGTCGCGCGAAATCCGGCGTATCTTTGATATATTTCACGGCGCCGGCGTCGATCATATCGGCGTAAATATCGGCAAAACTGCCGGTATGGGTGCCGGATAGGATTGCGCTGCCAAGGCGCGCCGGCTCAAGCGGGTTGTGCCCGGACAGACCGGAAACCAAGGACCCACCGACAACGCTGACCGGAGCGAGGCTATAGACCAAGCCAAGCTCTCCGAGCGTATCAAACAGGTAAATATCGGTGCCGGCTGTAAGGGCGTCGCCGCGCGAGCGCTGCGCGATATTAAACCCATGCTCAGCCAAAACAGTTTTGATAACCTGCGCCCGTTCAGGATGGCGCGGGGCGAGAATGAGCAGAGCGCCCGCATGTGTTTTGCGAATTTCTGTATGGGCGCGGGCGACCCAAACCTCTTCCCCGTGATGGGTGGATGCTGCGGCCCATACCGGGCGATTGCCGATAGCCGCTTTAAGCTTTCTTTTCTCGTTGCGATTTACAGGCAGAGGCGCAGCAGCATATTTTAAGTTTCCGGCGACGGGAATATCACGTTCTAAAATTTCTGATATGCCTTTGGCCGTCGTGTCATCAGCGGCAAGGATTGGGTTAAACCCGGACAGGAGCAGCCGCGCAAAGGCCGTTCGTTTTTGCCACCCTTCCAATGAATTTGCGCTCATGCGGGCATTGACCAGAGCCGTCGGAATGTCTCGCGCGCGGGTTTCCATAATCAGGTTCGGCCAAAGCTCGCTTTCGGCCCATATGGCGAAATCCGGTGTCCAATGGGACAGGAAAGCCCGCACAGATTTGCGCGTATCGGCCGGCGCAAATTGATGGACGCAACCGGCAGGAAGACGCCGGCCCATTAATTGCGCCGATGTCAGCGTACCGGTCGTCAAAAGGACAAACACGTCCGGGCGCTCGGCTTTTATTTTGGTAATCAGTGGCAGCAGCATGATGCTCTCGCCGACACTGGCGGCGTGGAGCCAGACGAGCGGGCCGTCCGGGCGCGGCGTATCGGTTTTGCCAAACCGTTCAGAAAGGCGCGCAGGGTCTTCTTTTCCGGCGCTCGCGCGGCGCTTTAAATAAAGCGGCAAGAGCGGCGAGAGCGCAGCCATGCCGGCGCGGTAAACTGTCAGACTTCCGCTCATAAGGGGCCTTGCGAAATATTGCGGACGCGCTTGGGCGCATCAGACGGCTGCACGACGTCCTTGCCCATCAGGCTGTCTGCGCGGTTGGTGACGGCGATCATGCGCTGCTCTAACTGCGCTCTTGCCGTTTCAAATTCGGCCTCGCTGGCTTTACGGTCAACCGTTACAGGCTCGCCCCAAACAATTGCGCCGCGTCCGAACGGGAATGGTAACATGAACTTATCCCAACTGCCGAAGACTTTGCGATTTCGCGCCGAAAGCGCGTAAGGCACGATAGGCGCGCCGGTCATTTTGGCAACAGACAGAACGCCGGGCTGTACGCGCATACGCGGCCCGCGCGGGCCGTCCGGCGTTATGACAACGCAGCCCTTATTTTTAATATGTTTGATCATGCCGCGCAGGGCTTCGCGGCCGCCGCGATCTTTGTCGCTGCCTTCCCGCGCGCCGGATCCGCGTATCACGCCCAATCCCAGCTTTTTTGCCGCCGCCGTAATAATCGCGCCGTCCGATGATTTAGACACTAAAACGCTCGCCGGTTGATCGCCGCGGTGCCATCCGGAATTGGATATAAAAAACCGTCCGTGCCATACTGCCAATATTAATCCGTCTCTGCCGTCCCGCAGCGGCTGTATGTGCTCTTGGCCTTCAAGGGTCCACCGGGTCGTGCGTTTTATCACGGCCATATAGCCGGCCAAAAAATACGCCAAAATATATTCAACTGTGATATGTCTGATGAACGATTTAAGCACGCGTAGCCTCCTTGCTCGTGGCATACTATAGCGGCGCGCGCGCGCCAAGATAATACAGGACAAAGCTTTGGCCGAAACCGCACTTGATTTAAGCAATCCCAAAGACCGAAAGCGCGCCCGCAAAGAACTGATTTGGGGCGATCACGGCTTTCTGCGTCTGGCGTTTCAAAACCTGCACCATATTGGCGGCGGCATGATGCGCGCCAATCAACCGTCCCCTGAGCATTTGAAAACCTTTGCCGAGCAAGGCGTGAAGACGATTTTGAACCTGCGCGGGGAAAGCCCGAAAGGGTACTACCTGCTCGAAAAAGAAGCCTGCGCCGCGCTCGGCATGACCCTGATTGATTACCGGGTTTATTCCCGCGACACGCCGAAAAAAGCGGCCATACATGATTTAAAACGCATCTACGCGACAATGGAATATCCGGCCGTTATGCACTGTAAGTCCGGCGCGGACCGAACGGGCCTTGCCGGCGTTTTGTTTAAACATTTCCATATGGGCCTGCCGATTTCGGACTGCATAGAGCAGCTTCGCCTGCGCTACCTCCATGTGCGCCAAGGCAAAACCGGTATGATCGATTTCTTCTTTGAAGAATTTTTGCGGTATGAGGATGCGGGCGGAGAGCTCGATTTTCTCGGATGGGTCGACGAGGTCTACGACCCGGCCGATGTGAAAGCGCGGTTTATGAGCGGTTGGATTGGGAATGCGCTGACGGATAAGGTGCTTAGACGGGAGTAGGGGCTGCTATGAGTAGGTCAAAAAAGAAGTCTCCGGTTCGGGCCGTCACTAATGCTAAATCCGAAAAAACGGATAAGCAAAAGGCAAGCCGCAAACTCAGGCGGAAAGCCAAACAAATTTTATGTTCCGATGGCGAACATATTCCTGAAAATCGCGAAGTCTCTAATGTTTTCAGTTTTGAAAAAGACGGTAAAGTTTATGACGCGTCAATGCCGGCGAAGGATTTGCGTAAGTAAGATTGTGTCTAAGTCAGGTTTTTTAGGAATTGAGCAAGTTGTGCGCCACATTAACCCTACTCGCTAAACTGTAAATCCCGCAATTTCGCATAGAGCCCGCCTTGCGCCATAAGCGCGTCATGCTTGCCTGATTCCACAACTTTCCCGGCATCAAGCACAAAGATCATATCGGCGCGGCGCACGGTTGAGAGGCGGTGGGCGATGACCAGTGTGGTGCGGCCTTCGGTGAGCCGGTCGAGTGCCTCTTGGACTTTGGATTCAGATTCTGCGTCGAGCGCGCTTGTCGCTTCGTCGAGGAGCAAAATCGGCGCGTCGCGCAAAATCGCCCGGGCCAAAGCAATGCGCTGTTTTTGGCCGCCGGACAGATTGCCGCCTGCGCTGCCCGCCGGGCTGTCATAACCGCCGGGCTGAGCAATGATAAAATCATGGGCGGCGGCGGCTTTGGCGGCGGCGATAATCTCGGTCTCG
>CALLXE010000041.1 GCA_938015875.1 uncultured Robiginitomaculum sp.
AAGGTCCGGAAACCACAAAGCGATTGCGCAGTGGCGGAAAGACAAACAGATAGAGACAACCAAGGCGCGCCGGCCGGATTTATATGAGGCGTACGCGCGCAAAACAGGAGACGGAAAATGAACGTCATTGAAAAATTGAACAAAGCCGAAGAGGCTCGCCTGCTGGAAACCGGAAAAGTCATCCCTGATTTCTCCGCCGGCGATACGCTGACTGTACAGGTTCGCATTACAGAAGGCACGCGCACGCGTCTTCAGGCGTTTGAAGGCGTCTGTATTGCCCGCTCCGGCGCCGGCCTGAACGAAGCGTTCACGGTCCGTAAAATTTCCTACGGTGAAGGCGTCGAGCGCGTTTTCCCTGTTTTCTCCCCGCTGGTTGAAGAAATCATTGTAAAGCGTAAAGGCAAGGTTCGCCGCGCCAAACTTTACTACCTTCGCGAACTGCGCGGCAAATCTGCCCGTATCGCAGAACGCACAACAGGCCGCGGCATTGTTGCAGCCCGCAAAAAAGGCGAACAACGCGTTAAAAAAGACAAATAGTCTTTTCCGGCGATTGAAATTCAGAGCCCCTGCTTTTGGCGGGGGCTTTTTTTATGGCCATCTTAAACGCTTATTATCCTTTTTTGGTCATAACACAGCCTAAGAGTTTAAAAAACGCGGACGGGGCCCCTTCGGCGACATCCGAGGATATGAACTCAAAGCGTCCTGTGGGGGCGTATTGGGAATTAGACATAATGTCGCCATGGCTGACCAAATACGAGCAGTTTCTGCGCTTGGACACGCTCGATAATTCTGCAGATTTGCTGCGGGCACGCGGCGTATATGTCATCGGCGGCGCATTTGTTCTCAGTCAAATTATAAATCAATTCTTTCTTTATAAGTCCTATAACGGGTGGTCATTCGATAATTGGGTGTCCTTTGCAGCTGTCGCCTTGGTCTTAGCGACGATACACACTTTGCGTTACTACAAACGCTATAGTGTTTACGCGACAATATATTCATTACTGATTTTCGTCGGGATTTGGGCTTCTGCGGTCATTGACGGCCAAACAGGCATTAATTCTGCTCTTTTGCCGCTTATTATTTCAGGCTCGATTATGTCGGGCTTCGTTGCGGGTTGGCGAGCCGTCATCGTTTATACGGTCATCGCAATGGGGTTGCTGGTCGCGCTTTATTCGGTTTCGATGAATGCAGCGCCGTTGATTTATTTGGATCCGGCTCTGGATGCGACGCGTAATTTTCAGCGCCTGTTTCAGGCCTTATTGGGATTGGCGTTGATCGCCGCCATTGTCGGCATGTCCAGCTATCACATGTTTAACCTGTTTGACGGCTTGGAAGTTGCTTTGGACAAAGCCCAAGAGGCCGATCTGGCAAAGTCGCAATTTCTTGCCAATATGAGTCACGAACTGCGGACGCCGCTGAACGGTGTTATCGGCATGAGCGAGCTTTTGGTCAAAACAGAGTTGGACCCGACCCAACGTACCTACGCAGAAATTGTCGCGAAAAGCAGCCGCAGTCTGGTCTCGATCGTCAATGATGTCTTGGATCTGTCCAAAATCGACGCCGGGAAAATAAAATTGGAATCTGCGCCGCTCGACTTGCGCGCCCTTATAAAATCCCTGATCGCCTTGCACCAACCGGCAGCCATAAAAGCCGGCTTGGCATTGGAGCTTGATTACGCTCCGCATGTTCCTGATACCATAACAGGGGATGCAGGGCGGCTTCGGCAAATTATGAATAACCTCATCGGGAATGCGATGAAATTCACCCGCGAGGGCCATGTGAAAATTTGGGTGGACGGACGCCCGCTTGCCGCAGGCCGCGATCAATTTGAATTGTTTATTTGCGTGCAGGACACAGGCATCGGAATCGCCAAAGAGGATTTAGGTAAAGTGTTTGAGCGATTTGAACAAATTGAGACAGATTTGTCGCGCGGCACTGACGGCACAGGATTGGGCCTGACAATTTCAAAGGAATTCATTCAGGTCATGGGCGGTCAATTGACCGTGAAAAGCACGCAAGGCCAAGGATCAATGTTCTCATTCAATTTGGTTACGCATGCAGTGGAGCCGACCCGCGTGCCGCGTGAACAGACGGCCCTGCGCGCCGCTTCGTAAGCTAACCGATCAGGTCGTCACACGTGCTGACATCGCCTTTACGTAACGATTTCACTGACCAAAAGTTTGCATTGATCGGCCCGTTTGGCCCAACCACTGACGGATCATATCCATAAAGGCACGTGCCGGCTTCGAATATCTCAAAGCAATGTACGCCGGGAACTTCGTCGCTTTGATATTGATAGCAAATTTGCTCATCAAAAACCCGCCAAACCCCCTGAATATTCATATCACCCTCGGTATAGTCCGTGGTTCCGTCGGCAGCAGTCGTTTCGCGAAATTGGTTTGTACCGGTGCGCTCCCGGCGGGTTTTATACGTGCCGAAATGTGTTTTCCCTGCAAAGGCAGCTTGTAAAGTGTCTCCGGAGAGCCGCACCAGCTCTTGCCCGTTTATATAATTATCGCCGTCAAGATTGAGCGATTGCGCGCCGGCGCTGAGGCTCAAAGCGGCCAAAGCCGTCAGAGCCCCGGCTCGGACTAAGCCTGAAATAAAACGCGCCTGCATTGATAATCTCCGTTTGCGTGTGCATATATAGTGCCTTGCGCCCGCGCCCCTTTCAAGAGTTTCCCGCATATGCCCGACAACCCTGATAAACCCGAGACGCCGCGCGAATACGCCCGCCGCTCTGACCGCATTTTCCGCCGCAGCCGGGCTGCCCGCGCACGCAGGGCTAAGTCTGAAAAATCAGATTTTCGGTTTATATCGCTGCTATTGCAACTCTCCGTATTGGGGGCGATGCTGTTAGTGGCGGCCGGCGTCTTTGCGCAAAAGGCAAGCGTCAGCGATTCCGGCGCGCCGAACGGGAATGCATCTGCGCTGTTGACGCCGGTGTTTGCAGGCGTGTCACTTGCCGAGATTTTTGCTTACAGCGGGCTACTTTTATTGGTGGCCGCTTTGGTATGGCAAATTCGCAAGCGATAATGCGCCGGCCCCATTGCGCGAGCGGGCGCGATAGCGTAAACGGCGCGCTGTTTTTACGCTAAATTTTACCGGAGACCATCATGGGTTACAGATATGCAATCGTCGGCGCGACAGGCAATGTGGGCACAGAAATGCTCGAAATTCTGTCTGAGTCTGATCTGGATGTGTCTGAGATTTACGCCGTCGCGTCACGCCGCTCTGTCGGGCGCGAAGTCAGCTTTGGCGACCGCACGATTAAATGCGTCGATCTTGAGCAGTTTGACTTTTCCAAGGTTGACATCGTCCTGATGAGCGCCGGCGGCACAATTTCTGAAAAATGGTCGCCGATCATCGCCAAAGCCGGCGCGATTGTTATCGATAACTCCAGTGCGTTTCGCATGGACCCGGACGTGCCATTGGTCGTGCCGGAAGTGAACGCGGACCAGGTCGCCTTTGCCAAAAAAGGCATTATCGCCAATCCGAACTGCTCAACCATTCAAATGGTTGTTGCGCTAAAACCGCTCCATGATCGCGCCAAGATTAAGCGCGTTGTTGTGTCGACATATCAATCCGTGTCCGGCGGCGGCAAGAAGAATATGGACGAGCTTTGGGAGCAAACGAAATCCGTTTTCCATCCGCAGGACACGTTCCCGCCGATCAACTTTACCAAGCAAATCGCCTTTAACGTCATCCCGCATATTGATGTATTCATGGATAGCGGCGACACCAAAGAAGAATGGAAAATGAAGGCCGAGACGATGAAAATTCTCGACCCGAAAGTCAAAGTTACCGCGACTTGCGTGCGCGTTCCGGTCTTTGTCGGTCATGCCGAAGCGCTCAATATTGAATTTGAAAATGAGCTGTCTGCTGATGATGCGCGCGATCTCTTGCGCGAATCTCCGGGGCTTATGGTGGTCGATAAACGTGAAGACGGCGGCTATATTACCCCGATTGAATGCGTCGGTGAATTTGCCACTTATGTCTCGCGTATTCGCGAAGACAGCACGCAGGACAATACGCTGAACATGTGGATTGTCTCCGATAATCTGCGCAAAGGCGCGGCGCTGAATACCGTTCAAATCGCCGAAGCGCTGGTTAATCGCGGTCTGATTAAAAGCTTGCCGGCGTCTTAGTTTGCCCGCTCTGTAATTTGTAAAAGCCGCCGGTTTTCTCGGCGGCTTTTTTGTGGCGGCGGGCTAAGTCCGGATCAGCACCACATCCAAATTGGCTCCGCGATAGTATATCGCAAACCCGTTATCCGTTTTTTTCGGCTGCAATATCATCAGGCGGCCATCAATATTGATGCGAATGAGGCGGTCGCCGGGCACGTAATCGCTCGTTAATTCCACCTCGACAGTCGCCTTATCGCTGTCCTCATCGACAGCGGCGAGAGTCAGGCCGTCTTCCGGGGTAAGTTCGACGGTGAAGCTGTGCTCATCCACCTGCACGGCAAATATCTGCAAGCCCGTCAGCACTTCCCCGGCCGCAGCAATAAACGCGCAGACGGCCGCAATATGCCGGCAATGGCCTTTGCCAAGAACGGTGCCGGTAAATGGGGCCGGGAATTCTTCACTGATATAGTTTGCATTTATATCGCCCCGCTCAAACCGGTCATCAGACAGGATTGCCGAGAGGAGCGGGATATTTGTGGCAACGCCGTCAATCACGAATGCGTCAAGCGCATATTTCATCGCCCGCAAAGCTTCGCCGCGGTCTTCGCCGCGCGTAATGACATCGCCCAGGAATGCGCCGGCGCTTACAGGGCTGCCGGCTTGATAACTCATTTCAGTTTTGACATATGTGCCATCGGACTGCGGCCCGTCATCAGGTAAATCAAATCGTGATAGCCTCCCGGGATTATCGTCGCAAAATACGGACACTAATAAAACAGTCTCACTGCCCTGCGGTCGGAAACTCGGGTCAGCCGCGCCAATCAACACAAAGTTCCAATCCGTAGTGACGCCATAGCTGAGCGCTACCGGGCCTGCTCCCGTGCCCGGCCCCGCTTCCGACTCAGCTTGCGCGTATAGCGCGGCGCGCTGCACATCATCTAAAACCGGGCACGGCGTTTCAGATATTAAAACCCTGCCGGCGTTTCGGATGGTCGTTTCAATTTCAGAAACAGCCACCGGGGTGCCGTCAGTAGCGCGCGAGAGCTGCACGTCTATATAGCGGGTGAAAGGTGAGGATGTTGACATAGCGAAGCGATAGCATCCCAACCGCAGAAATTAAAGTCGTCTTGGCCTTCACCGCAGCGCGGGGGAGGCCGACAAATGCGCGGCAATCGCGCGCTTGCCCTGCCCGCCGCGCCCTTCTATCAACGCCCCATGACTGACGCCCCAATACAAGACGCCTCCGCCGCCCATTGGGTTTATCGCCTCCCGCAGCCGGCCAGAGCCTTTGCGCAGCTCTCCCG
>CALLXE010000042.1 GCA_938015875.1 uncultured Robiginitomaculum sp.
TCCACATAGGTCGGGCGTCCGTGATTGCATTGGCCGCTATGGGGGGTGGCTTCCATCTGCCGGAGGAGCGCGTTCATTTCCTCGCCGGTGAGCCTGCGCCCCGCGCGGACACTGCCATGGCACGCCATCGTCCCGCAGACATGTTCAAACCGTTCTTTAAGCGACAGGGCCTGATCATATTGCGCCAAATCATCAGCCAGATCCCGGATGAGGCCTTGGACGTCCATTTCGCCCAGCAGCGCCGGGGTTTCGCGCACGGCGACGGCTCCGGTGCCAAATGGCTCTATGACCAACCCCATTTCGGACAGTTCCTCCACGCGGGCCAAAACCCGCGCCGCATCGTCTTCGCCCAAATCGACAATATCAGGTATCAGCAGCGCCTGACGCTCTACGCCCCGCCCTGCCATAGCATCTTTCATGCGCTCATAGACCAGCCGTTCATGGGCTGCATGTTGATCAACAATGACAATCCCGTCGGCGGTTTGCGCAACGACATAGGTTTCGTGAAGCTGCGCGCGGGCTGCGCCGAGCGGACGCTGCGTTAAATCCGGGGCGCTTTGCGCTTGTTCATACTCACCGGCCTGCCCCTGATGTGACCAGGGCACGCCGGTTTCTTCAACTTTGGCGGAAAATCCGTCAATAAGCGATTGCATTTGCGGGTCTATAGGACGGGACGGGACGGCCCCATATTGCGCGTAATTATTGCCGCGATAAGGAACATTAGGCATTTGCTCGCCGAGCAATCCCGATTGCGGCTGCACCCGGCCCAAGGCGTAATCCGATACGGTCGTGCTCGCCCGGTGTCCGGCAGCCGCGAGCGCGTGACGCAACGCGCCGACAATCAAGCCGCGTACCAAAGCCGGGTCGCGAAAGCGCACTTCTGTTTTTGCCGGATGGACATTCACGTCCACGAAATGCGGGTCAAGATCAACATAGAGTGCAGCCACCGGATGACGATCCCGAGCCAGAAAATCCTGATACGCCCCGCGCAGCGCGCCGTGCAAAAGCTTATCTCGCACCGGTCGCCCGTTGACGAACAAATATTGATGGGTTGCAGCGCCCCGCGCAAAAGTCGGCAGGCCGGCATAACCGGACAGCTTAACGGCGTCGCGCTCTGTATCAATCAGCAGGGCGTTATCACCAAAATCCCGGCCCAAAATATCGGCAAGCCGGTCCAGGCGCCCCTGCGCGTCATCGGTGCGGCGCGCAGCCCGCAAAGAGGTTCGGCCATTGGAGGATAATGTGAACGCCACATCCGGCCGCGACATCGCCAGGCGTTTCACCACATCAGAAATAGCGAGGTTTTCCGAGCGCTCGGACTTCATGAATTTCAGGCGGGCCGGCGTCGCGTAGAACAAATCCGCGACGCGCATTTGCGTGCCGTGCAGTCCGGTGCGCGGGGCCGGGCGCATGGGCACTTGATCACCGCCGTGAACAGACAACTCCCAAGCACTGTCATCGCTCTCAATTTGCGAGGTCATGGTCAGGCGCGCGACAGAGCCGATAGACGGGAGCGCTTCGCCGCGAAATCCCATAGTGGCAATATTGAGGAGATCCCACGACCCATCGGCTTCGGGCTTTAATTTGGACGTGGCGTGACGCTCGATAGCGAGCATCATTTCCTCGCGGCTCATGCCTTTGCCATCATCGATAATTAAGATGGACTGCCGCCCGCCGCCTTCGATGCGAATATCAATAGAGGTCGCGCCGGCGTCGAGCGCATTTTCAACCAGTTCTTTGACCACGCTGGCCGGCCGCTCCACCACCTCACCGGCCGCTATTCGGTTCACAGTTTCGGGCGGAAGGCGCAATATGGACGGGGAATCGGTCATAACCTCAAGATAGGGGGAAAGGGGGGCGGCGGGCAATGATTGGATTGCGGGTTGCGCACACCTTCATTAACACGCCCCTTGCCCCCTCCCTGCCCCTGCGCCATATATTCCCTATGACAGACACCATTACATTTGATGATTTTTTGAAAGTCGATATTCGCATCGGCACGATTGTAGCCGCCGAAGTCTTTAAAGAAGCGCGCAAGCCGGCCTATAAAATGCAGATTGATTTTGGTCCTGATATTGGCGTGAAAAAATCATCGGCGCAGATCACGGTGCACTACAAACCCGAAGATTTAATCGGCAAACAGGTCGCTGCCGTGGTCAATTTTCCGCCGCGCCAAATCGGCCCGCTTATGTCCGAAGTCCTGACTTTGGGCTTTTCTGATCCCAACGGCATCGTATTATTCAGCCCCGATAAACCTGTCCCAAATGGCGAGAAATTACACTGATATGACATCCCAAAAAGACAAAGCCAAAGCCCGCGCGCACAAGAAGAAAAAAGCACAACGCGATTTGCCGCCTGACGATAAAGCGCCGTGTCAGCTATACTTGATTACTCCGCCGAAAATTGACGATATGCCGGCGTTTCTGATTGCGCTTAGGGAGGCCTTATCCGCAGCTCCGGTCGCCTGCCTGCAAATCCGACTTAAGGGTATATCCGGTTCAGATGTGGTTCAGGCGGCAAATGCCATTATTCCCGTGGCTCATGAATTTGGGACAGCAGTAGTGATCAATGATGATCCGCAAATTGCCAAAGAATGCGGCGCCGATGGCGTGCATATCGGGCAATCGGACATGGATTATTTGTCATCACGAAACCTGCTTGGCGCGGATGCAATTATCGGCGTCACCTGTCATAACAGCCGTGATTTGGCATTTGAGGCCTCCCAAGCCGGGGCCGAATATGTCGCCTTTGGCGCGTTTTTTGACACGCCGACAAAAGACCCGGTCGCTCGGGCAGAACCGGAGCTTTTGGAATGGTGGAGCAAAACAGTCGAAGTGCCCTGCGTCGCAATCGGCGGGATAACGCCGCAAAACTGCGCGCCTCTGATTGCCGTCGGAGCGGACTTTTTAGCCGTATCGTCCGGCGTCTGGAACCATCCGGACGGCCCCGCAGCCGCCGTCAAAGCGTTTACACAACAGTTTTAGGCGGGGCAGTTTTAGGCGCGACCATCTTAGGCGCGGCCACGCCCGCTTATGCCAGCAATGTCGCCCCGGTGCCCATCCGGGCCATAGGCGGTTACGACCAAGCCCTGTCCGAATATACCGCCGGAAATTTCACGGCCGCGCTTTTATTTGCCAAAGCTGCCGGCACTGAAGGAGACGTGCGCGCGCAAGTTCTGGCCGGACATATTTACCGAAACGGCGACGCCGGAATCCCTAATTATTTTGAGGCCCGCAAGTGGTATGAAAAAGCGGCTTTGTTTAACGACAGCGACGCTTTAGTGGCTCTTGGCGAAATGGGCTATAAAAACGAAGGCGGATTAACCGCAGGCGACGCCAAAACGTACTGGACCCGGGCCGCCCAATCCGGCCGCCCTGACGCCATGCGGGCCTTGGCTGATTTAAATATTAAAGGCATTGGCGCCGCGCGCAACCAAGCCGAAGGCATTGACTGGCTCAGCCTTGCCGCAGACAGCGGAGACGCCAAAGCCGCCAAACGCCTCGGCGACCTTTATATCGACAGCGCCCCGCAAACCGCTTTGTCTTATTACGAAAAAGCCGCTGCCGCCGGCGACGTTGGCAGTGCCTATATCGCCGCAATCATGTACGCCGAAAACCTGTCTGTGAAACCCAATCAGGGCGCGGCGTCAAAACTGATGGAACAGGCCGCGCGGGGCGGACATCCGGCGGCTATGGCGGATTATGGTCTGTTGATTTATCAGGGTCTCGCCGGAGATCGCAGCCCAGAAACGGCGGTAAAATGGTTTAAAAAAGCCGCCCTCGCCGGGGATGATCAAGGCAAGTTTTTCTACGCTTACAGCTTGGCCAAAGGCGACGGTGCGCCGCAAAATTTCGAGGCCGCTTATCGCTGGATCATTCAAACGGACAAATCCGGAATTCCCGATTATGACAAAGATATTGAAACCTTGCGGACAGGATTAGAAGGCAAATTATCGCCGGATGTTCGCGTTCGGATCGCGTCTGAAATTCCGCCAAGATAAACGGTAAGGCCGGTTATGAAACTCTATGACTATTTGCCATCCGGGAACGGTTACAAAGTTCGCCTTTTGCTGTCATACCTGAGCATTGATTATGATTTGGTCCCGATCAACATCATCAAAGGTGAGAGCCAAACCGAGGCATTTAAAGCAAAGAACCCGGCCGGACAAATCCCGCTTTTGGAACTGGCAGACGGGCGGACACTATCTCAAAGCGACGCTATTTTATATTTTCTGGCTGAAGGCACCCCTTACTGGCCGGCGTCAGTGTTTGATCAGGCGCAGACCCTGCAATGGATGTTTTTTGAGCAATATACTCACGAGCCCTCAATAGCGGTCGCCCGCTATATTCGCCATTACGCTATGGCCACGCGCAAGGCTGAATTGCCGGCGCTAATGACCAAAGGATACCGCGCGCTTGACGTGATGGAAACGCAGCTGAACAATAATCACTGGTTTGCCGGCGGCGGGCGCTCCATCGCTGATATCGCGCTATATGGCTATACCCATGTCGCCGAAGACGGCGGGTTTGATTTGTCAAATTATCCGGCCGTAAGCGCGTGGATGGACAGGTTTAAAGACCACCCAAAACACGTTTTAATCACAGACACTTAAAACGTTTTAGACGCGCCGATAAATGCGGTGCGCGGTCGACCGGGAAAATACCGTTCATTACGAAACGCAAAATCAGCGCGGTCAGCATAGGCCGTATCAAACAGATTATCGACACGGGCAAACACTGTGGCCCCGCCTATTGCGTAACGGCCCCGCGCGACAAAAATATCGTGCCCGTCATAATCATTATTGTTTCCGGGATCAGTAAAGTATTCCCCGACATGTCGCCATTCAAGTTCCAGTGATATAGGCGCCGACGGCTTAAACTGCGCGGTCAAAGTCCCGAGTGTTTTCGGGGCCGTGTCGACAAAATCACCGGACGTAATGCCCGAATTTATATCAGTGAAATCATAGAGATGATGCGCGTAGGTCGCCAATCCGCGCAAAGACAACCAATCCGATATCGCCCACACACCGCCAAATTCAACGCCGCGATGGGTCGTTCTCCCGTCTGTTTGATTTGTTCCGTCCGGTTTACGAAAAAAGAAATTATCTTTCTTCATCGCAAATACAGCCGCGTTCAACCTGACGGTTTCACTGCGGTATTTAACGCCGGCCTCAATACTGTCGAGGGTTTCGACATTGGCATCCCCCGGCACTTGGTTGAATTGAATGGCGTAGAGATCGGTAACCTGCGGCGCACGCGCGCCACGGGCTGCGCGGCCATATACGGACAGGGCGT
>CALLXE010000043.1 GCA_938015875.1 uncultured Robiginitomaculum sp.
ACCCCGTCTTGCAAGTCCGCGGAGGCCAACCGGAAAAGGAGTTTATCCAATGGCACTACCAGAATTCTCTATGCGTCAACTGCTCGAAGCAGGTGTTCATTTCGGTCACCAGACTCATCGCTGGAACCCGAAAATGGCGCCGTATATTTTTGGCGAGCGCTCCAATATTCACATCATGGATCTGTCCCAGACTGTTCCGCTTTTGCACCAAGCTTTGGTCAAAGCGCGCGATGTTGCCGCTTCCGGCGGCCGCATTATGTTTGTCGGCACAAAACGCGCCGCGTCTGACGTTGTTGCTGAGAGCGCGCAGCGCTGCGCCCAGTACTATGTCAATCACCGCTGGCTTGGCGGCATGATGACCAACTGGTCAACGATTTCCCATTCCATCGCCCGCTTGCGCGAGCTTGAAGGCATTATGGAAAATCAGGAAAGCTCCGGCTTGACGAAAAAAGAACTGCTGAAGCTGACGCGTGAGCAGGAAAAGCTCGATCGCGCCCTTGGCGGTATCAAAGACATGGGCGGCATTCCGTCCCTGATGTTTGTTATTGATACAAACAAAGAGTCCATCGCAATTAAAGAGGCCCGCAAGCTCGGCATTCCCGTTATCGCGATTTTGGATACAAATTGTAATCCTGATAATGCTGACTTCCCGATCCCGGGCAATGATGACGCTGCGCGCGCTATCGGCCTTTACTGTGACCTGATGGCTGACGCTATCCTTGATGGTCTTGCAGAGGGCGCAAGCAAGTCCGGCGTTGATCTGGGCGCGTCAATTGACCCGCAGGAAATGGCTCTGGATACGCCGGCAGCTCCGGCTGCTGAAGCAGCGCCCGCCAAGGCTGACGACATCTCCCTTATCGACGGCGTTGGCCCGACATATGCGGCGAAGTTTGAAGCGGCCGGCCTCACATCATTTGCGTCTATCGCAATGCTTGATGATGCGGCTGTTGCGGCTCTTGATGCTGAACATGACTTTGGCGGAAAAATTGTTTCCGGCGAATGGCGTGAGCAAGCCAAAGAGCTGATGGAAGGCAAAGCGCCCCGCGCTAAAGTCGACCAAGCCAAAGCTGCAAAAGCTTAAGCTTTACGGATTAATGCGCGCGCCTTGAACGGCGCGCACCATCCTATTTACCCTTACAACGACCCTGCATCATTTTGCGGGTCAAATCTTATATTTATGGAGATTACTATGGCTACGATTACAGCCGCATTGGTCAAAGAGCTGCGTGAGAAAACCGGCGCAGGCATGATGGATTGCAAAAAAGCCCTCAATGAGAGCGGCGGAGACTTGGAAGCCGCAGCGGATTGGCTGCGCACCAAAGGGATCGCGAAAGCGGACAAAAAAGCCGGCCGTGTTGCTGCCGAAGGCTTGGTCGCGATTGCGTCCAAAGGCACAACGGCCACATTGACAGAGGTTAACTCTGAAACTGACTTTGTTGCCCGCAACGAAGCGTTCCAAACATCTGTTTCCCACATCGCTGATCTGTCATTGGAAGCCGGCGGCGACACTGCCAAATTGGCGGGTATGACAACAAATACAGGCGAAACTGTCACGGACTACCTTGTGACTATGGTTGCCAAAATCGGCGAAAATATGAGCCTGCGCCGTACGGCATCTGTCAGCGTTGATGAAGGCGTTGTGACGTCATACATGCATAACGCTGTGGTAGAAGGTCTTGGTAAAATCGGCGTTTTGGTCGGGTTGAAATCCTCCGGCGATAAAGCTGTTTTGACTGATCTGGGCAAAAAAATCGCCATGCACGTTGCGGCGACTGCGCCTTTGGCTTTGTCTGTTGACGCCCTTGACCCGGCAGCGGTTCAAAAAGAGCGTGACGCTCTGGTTGCTGAAGCCCGCGAGTCCGGCAAGCCGGAAGCGATTATCGACAAAATGGTCGATGGCCGTATGTCAAAATTCTACAAAGAGTCTGTTCTGCTTGAGCAAATATTTGTTATGGACGGCGAGCGCACAATTGCTCAGGTCGTTGAAGATGCTGCTAAAGATGCCGGCGCTGCGATTGAACTCACAGCTTTTGAGCGCATGGCGCTTGGCGAAGGCATTGAGAAAAAAGAAGAAGATTTCGCGGCAGAAGTTGCGGCCACGCGCGGCAGCTGATTTGCGTTAAAAAATCATGTCTGCGCGCCGTTAAAATTTGGCGCGCAGGCGTTTAATCTGTATTGTCCCTTTATGACTCGGCCGCGTTTGGCCGCATAGAGGGATTTTTTATGCCTAAGGCTTCCAAAACACCGGCTCAATACAGCCGCGTTCTGCTTAAAGTATCAGGTGAAGCCCTTATGGGCGGCCAAGCTTATGGCATTGATGTGGCCATGACTGACAAAATCGCCAAAGAGGTTAAGCAGGCTTTTGATCACGGCGTTGAAATCGCGCTTGTGATCGGCGGCGGCAATATCTTTCGCGGACTGTCAGCGGCTGCGTCCGGAATTGAGCGCGCAACGGCTGATTATATGGGCATGCTGGCCACGGTGATGAATGCGCTTGCCATGCAGAGCGCACTTGAGCGCCAAGGTCTCGACACACGCGTTATGTCGGCCATTCCGATGACAACAGTTTGCGAACCTTATATTCGTCGCCGCGCTGTTCGGCATCTGGAAAAGGGCCGCGTTGTTATCTTCGCTGCCGGAACCGGCAATCCGTTTTTTACGACGGACACGGCTGCGGCCTTGCGCGCGGCGGAAATGGGGTGTGATGCTTTGCTGAAAGGCACGCAGGTTGATGGCGTCTATGACAGCGACCCGAAGACCAATCCAAGCGCCAAGCGTCACGACCAATTGACTTATATGGACGTCATATCCAAAGATTTGCGGGTTATGGATACGTCTGCCGTAACCTTGATGCGTGACAATAACATCCCCATAATTGTATTCTCTATTCACACAGAGGGCGGATTTGAGAAAGTTATGGCGGGCGAGGGTGTCTGCACCGTAATAAAAACCTGATTTTGCCTGATTGCGGGCCCGGTTTGGCCCGAATAAAAAGTAAGAAGCCTCGCTTCAAAGGAGTACCACATGTCAGATGCTTATGATCTGAAAGAAATTAAACGCCGAATGGACGGCGCTATCGCGGCGCTGCGCACGGAATTTTCCGGGCTGAGAACGGGGCGGGCGCATACAGCCTTGCTCGATAATATTATGGTTGAGCAGTACGGCTCGATGGTGCCGATAAAACAGGTCGGCGCGGTATCGACGCCGGAGCCGCGTATGCTTACCGTTCAGGTTTGGGATAAGAACTCTATCGGCGCCGTTGAGAAAGCGCTGCGCCAGTCAAATTTGGGTATCAATCCTATGTCCGACGGTATGCTCATTCGTATTCCGATGCCGCCCCTGACGGAAGAACGCCGCAGGGATCTGGTTAAAGTCGCCGGCGGTTATGCGGAAGCGGCAAAGATATCTGTCCGTAATGTGCGCCGCGACGGTATGGAAACGCTTAAACGTGAAGAAAAAGCGGGCGACATTTCCGAAGATGAGCAAAAGCGCGCTGAAAAAGACGTTCAGGATGCGACCGATGGTGCGATCAAACAAATTGATGACACTCTTGAGAGCAAAACCGCTGAGATCATGCAAGTCTAGGATTGATGTCAGCAGTTCATCATAACGGGCATGTGCCCCATATTGCCATTATTATGGACGGCAATGGTCGCTGGGCAAAAGCGCAGCATCGCCCGCGCGTGTTCGGTCACCGCGCCGGCGTCAAAGCTGTACGCCGCACCGTTGAGGACGCTCGTGATTTAGGCATTACGTGCCTGACTCTTTATAGCTTCTCGACTGAAAATTGGACCCGGCCGCGCGCAGAGATTGCCGCATTGTTTGATTTGCTCCATCGCTACATTGAAAGCGATTTGGAAAAATTGACAGCGGAAGGGGTGCGCGTCCGTATTATCGGGTCGCGCGAAGGCCTCACGGATGACCTCATTGATGTTATCAACCGCACAGAAACTAAGACTGCGCACAATACGGCGTTCAGCCTGAATATCGCGTTCAACTATGGCGGCCGTGATGAAATCTTGCGCGCTGCCCGCAAAGCCATCGACAGCGGCCTTTCGTCAGAAGAGCTGACGGCTGACCATATGGAGAGCTTTCTGGACACGGCCGGTATTCCGGGGCCCGATTTGGTTATCCGTACCAGTGGGGAATACCGCATCAGCAACTTCTTACTTTGGCAGGCAGCCTACGCTGAATTTGTTTTTACCGATGTGCTTTGGCCTGATTTTTCCCGCGCTGATCTTGAGGCTGCATTAGAGAACTATTCCGGCCGCGAGCGCCGGTTCGGTAATGTCAATAAAGCGGACGTGGCCTAGAGCGTGGCGGTCAAAAAAGTCGCCTTTTCGGATTTAAAAGTTCGTGCCATTTCCGGCATTGTTCTGGCTGTCTTACTCCTTCTGCCTGTGTTTGCCGGCGGATATTGGTTCCTTGCTCTGGCTTTGTTGATAGGGCTGCGCCTGATTTGGGAATGGGTACGGATGTCTGACAAGCAGGCCGGCGCCTTTGCTTATATTATTCCGCTTCTGGCCATAGCCGGTGCTATTTGGTTTGGCTGGCATGAAAACTGGCCGTTTGCATGGGGTTTTGCCGGCGGCGGGGCGTTGATCGCCGGCCTTGAGAGGGTACGACGGGGCGGCATAATGTGGTCGTTTATGGGATTTCTTTACATGGTCATCCCGACCCTTAGCATGGTCTATATTCGCGGCCCGGAGACTTGGTTTGACGGCCAAGGCCTGAGTAAGATGGTGTTCGTCATTGCGATTGTTGCTTTTGCCGATATTTTTGCCTATCTGGGCGGATCAAAGTTTAAAGGCCCAAAGATTGCCCCAAAACTCAGTCCCAATAAAACATGGTCCGGGTTTACGTGCGGGCTTGTCGGAGGTTGTGTTGCCGGCGCGATTGCTGCTCATATCATCGGTTTTAATCCGGCACTCGGCTTTTTCCTGGCTGTCCCGGTTGCGATTTTTTCTGTTGTCGGCGATTTTCTTGAAAGCGGTTTAAAGCGCCGCCTCAACGTCAAAGATACAGGCGGCGTTCTGCCCGGCCATGGCGGGTTTTTGGATCGCCTCGACGCGCTTATGTTTGCGATGACTGTGTTTGCCCTGACTGCGATATTTGTCCCTGATCTGTGGCCCATGCCATAATATGAGCCGCAAGATTTCAATACTCGGAGCGACGGGCTCTATTGGTTTGTCTACGCTTGACTTGGTGCGCCGGGCCGCCCCCGGCGCGTTTGACGTTGTCGCTCTGACCGCCAATAGCAGTGCAGAGCAACTTGGTGATTTGGCCCTCGAATTCGGCGCAAGCATTGTCGCGCTTGCAGATCCTGCCAATGTCAAAGTCCTTGAGGCAAAACTTACCGGAAGCGGCATTGAAATTGTGACCGGCCCTGAGGGCGTCATTGAGGCAGCAAACCGCAGCGCTGATTTTTGTATGGCGGCCATTGTTGGGGCAGCGGGTCTTGCCCCCACTCTGAAAGCTGTAGAGCAGGGCGCGCATCTGGGGCTGGCCAATAAAGAATGTTTGGTCTGCGCCGGAAGCCTGTTTACCGACGCCGTTAAAAAGAGCGGCGCAACGCTGCTTCCTGTTGACTCGGAACATAATGCGATTTTCCAAGTTCTGGAAACCCGTCAACCGGAGGCCGTGCGCCGCATAATTCTTACAGCCTCGGGCGGGCCGTTTCGAACGACGCCTTATGAAACGCTTAAAACCGTGACGCGCGAAGATGCCCTTAATCACCCCGTCTGGTCTATGGGCGCAAAAATTTCTATCGATTCCGCGACCTTATTTAACAAAGGCTTGGAGTTGATAGAGGCGAGTTATTTGTTTGACCGGTCGTCCGCGCAAATCGATATTATCATTCACCCGCAATCGGTTGTTCATTCGATGGTGGAATATATTGACGGCAGCGTATTAGCGCAACTCGGCAGTCCGGATATGCGCACGCCCATTGCATACGCTTTGGCTTGGCCGGACCGTATGAATGCCCCGGTAGAGCGTCTCGATTTTGCGAAAACTACCAAGTTGGAATTTGAAGCGCCTGATGAGACGCGGTTTCCGGCCCTTCGACTTTCGCGTGCGGCCTTGGAAACCGGCGGACACGCGCCGAATATCATGAATGCGGCTAATGAAATTGCCGTTGAGGCGTTTCTGGATAATCGCTTGTCATATTTAGGCATTGCGCAAACCGTTGAAGCGACTTTGATCGCTGCCGAGTCTGCGCAAACACTTTCCCATAGCCCCGATTCTGTGGCAAATGTGATTGAAATTGACGCTTTGGCTCGCCGGTTGGCGCGCGAGATCATTGCCTCTTAACACGCGAAATCTATTTCTATGGTGACTTGGTTATTATTGGCAGCTTTGGCGATTGCATCGTTCATCTTGCTTCTCTCATTTCTGGTTTTTTTCCATGAACTGGGGCATTACAGCATTGGTCGTTTGTTCAGGGTTGACGTAGAAAAGTTTTCCATCGGTTTTGGTCGCCCGATCGTGTCATGGCGCGCAAAAAGCGGCACGCAGTGGCAAATCTCCCGCATCCCGCTTGGCGGATATGTGAAATTTGCGGGCGATGCCGGCGCGGCGAGCAACCCCGATACAGAGCAGCTTGAGGCCATACGCGCGCAAATTGACAGCGAGCAGGGCATGGGCGCGGCGGATAATTGCTTTCATTTTAAACCTTTATGGCAGCGCGCTCTGATCGTTCTGGCCGGCCCTGTGGCTAATTTTATCTTGGCGATTTTGATCTTTGCGGGTCTCGCTTGGGGAGTCGGCACGACAGATTTAAAGGCGGTTGCAGGCAATATTATCGACGGTCAAGCGGCGCAGGCCGGGGGCATGCAGGTCGGTGATGAAATCCTGACCATTAACGGTAAGGAAACCAATACGTATTCGCAGGTTTTGATGACTGTTGCGCTCAGTGCAGGGGAGCCTTTAGAGGTGCAAGTCCTTCGAGGCGGCGCGCCGAAAACGCTTACGATAACGCCTCGCAGGACCGATCGCGAAGACGCCATAGGCGGGGACACGAAAATCGGCTTTATCGGTATGGGCTTTCAAAACGATCCGTCTCTTATAACGTTTAAAAAATACGGCCTCTTGGAATCGCTGGGTTATGGGACTGCGCAACTCGGTAAGTCTTTGTCTTCTACCGGACGCTATATCGGACGAATATTTACAGGCAAGGAAGATGGAAAGCAGCTTGGCAGCGTGGTTAAAATTGCTGCGATTACGGGCAAGGTTGCGATTGATTCGGTACAGGCCGATGTGAGCGCAAAAGAACGCGCAAAACTGCTGTTTTACCGCTTAATCTCCCTTGCGGCAGCCATTTCAATCGGACTTGGTGTCGCAAATTTAATGCCAATTCCCGTGCTTGATGGTGGACATTTGGTCTACTATGGCTATGAAGCGATAGCGGGTAAGCCGCTGAGCCGTCAAAAACAGGAAATCGGATTTAAATTCGGCCTGTCTTTGCTCTTGGCTTTGTTTGTATTTTTGACGTGGAATGACATTGGGTATGTACGAAGCTTATTCTCCTAAACGGCCCGCCTTTCTCAGGTACTGGCTCGGTTTGTGCCTCGCGGCATTTTTGCTCACAGGTCATGCCGCTGTTGCTCAGGAGGCCGCGCCTGCGCAGCAGGCAGCCCCGACCCGCATCAACTCTATTCAGGTTGTCGGTAATCAGCGCATTGAGGCCAATACAGTTGCCTCCTATCTGCTTATTCAACCGGGCGATCGTTACAGTGAAGAACGTATCGATCTGTCTGTGAAAACCCTGTTTGCAACGGGCCTGTTTGCGGATGTTCTGATTGAGCCAAACGGCGGCGATATCCTTATTCGTGTTATTGAGAATCCCATTATCAACCGCGTTATCATTGAAGGTAACAAGGCCCTTAAAAAAGATAAAATCACGGACGAAGTTGAGGCCAAGCCGCGATCCGTCTTTACACGCGCCAAGGCGCAGGCTGACGTGCAGCGCATCATTGAGCTTTACCGTGTCTCCGGCCGGTTTGCGGCTGATGTTACTCCTAAAGTGGTTCAGCAAGAACAAAATCGCGTCGATTTGATTTTTGAAATCAATGAAGGCCCGACTACCGGCGTGAAGCGCATTAATTTCATCGGTAACACTGAATATTCAGACAAGCGTTTGCGTGATGAATTGGCGACGGAAGAATCCAAGTGGTATCGGTTTTTCTCATCCAATGACAATTATGACCCGAACCGTTTGGAATATGACCGCGAGCAGCTTCGCACTTATTACACTGACCGCGGCTTTGCAGATTTCCGCGTTGTGTCTGCCGTCGCAAAACTGACCCCGGATCAGGAGGATTTCTACATTACGTTCACCCTTGACGAGGGCGAAGAATATACTTGGGGCGATGTTGACGTCAAAACTGAGCTTGAAACTCTGGACGAAGACTTTTTGCGCCGCCTTGTGCCGATCAAAACCGGCGAGATTTATCAGGCCAGTAAAGTTGAGAGCGCCATTGAAGGTCTGACCTTTGCTGCCGGCGCGTCCGGCTACGCCTTTGTTGATATTCAGCCGCGTATCAACCGTAATCGCGATACCAATACCGTTGACCTGACTTTTGAAATCAAAGAGGGCCCGCGTGTCTATATTGAGCGGATTGATATTGTCGGGAATACGACGACCCTTGATTATGTTATTCGCCGCGAAATGGAATTGGTCGAGGGCGATGCCTTTAACCGCGTCTTGCTTGACCGATCTAAAAACCGCGTGCGCGCCCTGCGGTTCTTTGAACCCAAAGACGGCGTAGAGATTACCGAGACCCAAGGCAGCAAGCCTGACCGGGCCATTGTCCAAGTCAAAGTTGTCGAGCAGCCGACCGGTGAATTGTCATTCTCTGCCGGCTTCTCATCAGCCGATGCATTTCTGGTGGACCTCTCTATCTCGCAGCGCAATCTGCGCGGACGCGGGCAACAGCTGAGATTTGTTATTCGCGCCAGTTCTAACCGTCAGGAAATTGACTTGAGCTTTACAGAGCCGCGTTTTCTCGGTCGTAATCTCGCCGCAGGTGTGCAGGTCTTTGACGTAACCAATGACTTCCTCGATGAAGCCGGTTTCCGTTCACAGCGAACAGGGGGGCAGTTGACCTTGGGTTTCCCGGTTACCGAATATACGGCTCTGCAGGCGCGTTACGCCCTTCGCAAAGAAGAGGTAACGGTTCCGAATATCAGCTGTTTCCTTGCAGATGGGTCTCCGGATCCCGCAGCAACGCTTAACCCGCAAACCGCCAGCCTGTGCTCGCAAGCAGTAGAAGGCGGACGTGTGACATCGAGCTTGGGGTATACCTTTAGCTGGGATCGCCGAAATGATCCGATTGAGCCGACACGCGGTTTTGACCTGCGCCTGTCTCAGGACTTTGCCGGTCTTGGCGGTGACGCCAAATATATCCGATCTGAAGTGACGGCGAATACTTATTACGGCATTTTCAAAAACGTGATTGCGTCCGGTAAGTTCTCCGGCGGTTATATCCAAGGCTTTGGTAATGACCCGATTCAGATTAATGACCGCTTCTTTAAAGGGGCCAATACATTCCGCGGATTTGATAATGCGGGTCTTGGACCGCGCGTTATTCAGCGTGATGATGACGGTGAAGTCACCTTCAAAGGGAACGCGCTGGGCGGCAATCTATATGCGATTGGTGCTGCAGAGGTGAGTTTTCCGCTTGGATTACCTGAACAGTATGGCATCTTAGGCTCCTTATTTGTAGAGGCCGGTACGGTCGGATTATTGGACGAGCAATTTACGGATGTTGACCCAACTGCGGAATTTGAAATTGTCGATCAAGCCTCACTGCGGGCTGTCGTCGGTGCCAGTATTTTCTGGGAATCACCGTTTGGCCCAATCCGCTTCGACTTTGCCAAATCCCTTGCAAGTGAGGACTATGACCGGACGAAATCGTTCCAGTTCAACACCCGCACACGGTTCTAAAGGTATTCCTGCCGCTGAGCTTTGCGGCGCATAAGAAAGATTTGAACATGACTAAACTTTTTATCAGCCGCTTTGTTGTGGCTCTGATGGCAATATTTGCGCTTTCTACATCTGCGTTCGCGCAAAAGATCATCGTGGTCGACAGCGCAGAAATTCTCAGCCAGTCCAAAGTCGGGCAGCATATTGACCGTCAATTGAAAAGCATTCAAGCCAGTATGAGTTCCGAGCTCAAGGCTATGGGATCACCGATTGAGACCGAGGCTAAATCTTTGGCCGGGCAAATGAAGGGGATGACCCGCGAAGCCCTTAAGGGCCGTCCTGACCTTACGGCGCGCATAACTGCCAACCAAAAAGAAATGGCGAAATTTCAATATGAAGAGCAGATGAAAAGCCGCGAAATTGTCCTGACCCGGAATAAAGCTTTCAAAGCGGTCGGTTCAAAAGTTGAAACTATCCTGAAGTCTCTGGCAGCCGAAAAAGGGGCTGACGTCATCATGGACAGAACATCGACAATCTATATCAATCCGAAAGTCGATATGACTCAAACGGTTATTTCGCGCCTCAACAGCCAAATGCCGATGACGCCGGTTAACCGCGAGCGTTTGCCGCGTCAGCAGTAAAAGAAAACTTCGGGGGCCATTATGATTGATACACGCTTTTTTCAATCACGCGGCCCCTTGTCTTTGGACGATATTATCAAAGCGCTGCCTGTGGAAGCGGGCGGCGCTATTGACACGTCAGCCACGGTCAGTTCAGCAGCCGCGCTGGCTGAAAGCCGGCCGGGTGATTTGACATATCTTGCCGGGCGCAAACATCTGAAATCTTTGGAGACAGCAGGTGCTACAGCCTGCCTGACGGCATCCGACTTTGCTCAAGCGGTCAGTGACGCCGGGATAATCCCTCTGATTACGCAGTATCCGCGCGCGCAATATGCCCGCGTGCTGCGGTTATTGTTCACTTTGATTGAGGCCGACGTCGCGCAGAGCGCAATTCATTCAAGCGCGCAGGTTTCGCCGGGTGCAACACTGATGCCCGGCGTCTTTATTGCGCAAAACACCAAAATAGGCGCGCGTACGAAGATCGGTCATGGCACTTATATCGGCCCCGGTGTGGAGATTGGTGATGACTGCTATATCGGCGCCCATGTCTCCGTTGAGTGCGCCATCATCGGAAACTCCGTGACCGTCGGCGCAAGCAGCGTGATCGGGCAACGGGGATTTGGCGTCGCAAAGGACGGCGAGACAAATATTGATATTCCGCATTTAGGCCGCGTCCTGATCGAAGACCACGTCACCCTTGGTTCACATTGCGCGATCGACCGGGGGATGCTGGAAGACACGATTATCGGTTCCGGCAGTAAGTTTGATAATTTCTGCCAAGTCGCGCACAATGTTAAAATCGGAAAAAATTGCCTGTTTGCCGGATTTGCGGGACTTTCAGGAAGTTGCGTTATCGGCGACAATGTTGTTATGGGCGGCCGAGTTGGGCTGGCGGATCATCTTACTGTCGGTGACGGCGCGCAACTGGCCGCAAATGCCGGGCTTATGAAAAATATTCCTCCCGGTGAAATATGGTCCGGCTATCCGGCTAAACCGCTGCGCCAGCACATGAAAGAAATTGCCACCCTGTCGCGCCTCGCTGCGCCAAAGAAGAAATCATGACTGATAAATCCGCTAAACCTGCAGCGCCGTTTGGGCCGGATATCATCAAAACATGCATACCGCATCGCGATCCGATGTTGATGATTACCAAAGTTGTCGCCGTATCAGAGGGCGAAATTGATATCGAAAACCATGTTTCCGAAGACGCGCCGTTTTTTGCGGGCCACTTTCCGGAAAATCCGATTATGCCCGGCGTTTTAATTACCGAAACCTGCGCGCAGGGCGGGGCTATGCTGATTGAATTATCCGGTTTGATTGATGGCAATACGGAGTTCATGGCGTTCACCGGGATAGATAAGGCAAAATTTCGCCGGCCCGTGAAACCGAATGACACTTTATGTGTGCACGTAAAAATCGCGAAACAGCGCGGCGCCCTTTACAAATTTGAATCTGTTGCCAAAGTTGAAGGCTCAGTCGTGGCGACCGTTGATTTCACCGCGAGCATCATGAAGTTTTAAGGCCATATCCGTGACCCACATCCATCCGTCTGCCCATGTTCACCCAAACGCCGTTATTGGCAAAGATGTCGAGATAGGCCCGCTTTGTGTGGTCGGTGAGCATGTGAAATTGGGCAATAATGTTCGCTTGGTTTCACAGGTCAATATTGCCGGTCATACAGAAATCGGCGATGAGAGCGTTATGTATCCGTTCGTGTCTTTGGGGCACCCGCCGCAAGATTTTAAACATAAAGGCGGCAAGGTTCGCCTGATCATCGGCAAACGCAATACGTTTCGCGAATTGGTCAATGTCCATCCGGGAACCGATGCCGGACGGCCGGACACTGTGATCGGTGATGAGTGTTATTTCATGGTCGGGTCGCATCTGGCCCATGAAGGCCAAGTCGGTAACAAAGTCGTATTCTCTAACGGCGTGCAAGTAGGCGGCTGCGTCACGATCGGTAACAATGTCATTATTGGCGGCTTGTCGGCTGTGCACCAGTTCACTCGTATCGGCGATCACGCTTTTGTCGGCGGAATGGCCTGCGTGACCACTGACGTTATCCCCTATGGCTCTGTCGTCGGGAACTTTGCCCATCTGGCAGGGCTGAACGTCATTGGCCTGAAACGGCGTGGATTTGAACGCCAAGCTATTCGTGATTTGCGCTCGGCTTACCGCCTGCTGTTCGCAAATGAAGGGACGTTTAAAGAGCGGCTGGAAGATGTGTCCCGGCTTTACGCCGATCATGAACAGGTTATGGAAATCGTATCCTTTGTTAAAGCCCAGGAAAACCGCCCGATCTGTATGCCGCATACGGGGCTTTAACATGATCTTTGGTCACGTGGCCCTTGTTGCCGGCGCCGGCGCACTTCCGCATAGCGTCGTCGCAGGCGCAAAGGCGTCAGGTATCCGCGTTTTCGTTGCAACGCTGGACGGTTTTTCATCACCCGCAGATTTCCCCGACGTTAAGTCAGATCGGTTCCGACTGGGCGAAGTCGGACGGCTTATTAAAACGTTGAAGGCAGAACGCGTTGAAGCCGTTTGTTTTGCCGGCATTGTTAAGCGTCCTGACTTTTCAAATCTGCGCCCGGACGCGCGCGGTTTGAAATATCTTCCCGGAGTTATCAAGGCGGCGGCGAAGGGGGATGACGCCTTACTGCATTTCGTGACAGCAATGTTTGAAAAAGAGGGAATAACCGTTATCGGCCCCCAAGTGCTTTGCAAAAGCCTTCTTGCCCCCCTCGGTGTTTTAGGCGCGGTCAAACCGTCAGATGCGCAAATGAATGACGCGCAGAAAGCGCGTAAAATTGCCAAAGCTATCGGCGCTTTGGACATCGGGCAGGGCGCCGTCGTCAGCGCAGGTTTGGTGTTGGCCGTAGAGGCCCAAGAAGGAACGGACTTAATGCTGGAACGCGTCAGCGTTTTGCCGGCATCTCATAAGAACGGCGCTGCGCGCGGCGGCGTATTGGCCAAAATGGTGAAACCCGGTCAGGAAGATCGAATTGATCTGCCGACGATCGGGCTTAAAACTTTGAAAGGCGTAGCGGATGCCGGTCTGTCCGGGATCGTGGTTGAACAGGGCCGCGCTTTCGTTATGGACCAAGTCGCGCTCACGCAAGTTGCTGATAAGGCCGGGATATTTATCTTGGGTTTGGAGCCCAAAGATTGACCAACCGTATTTATATTGTTGCCGCAGAGCGCTCCGGAGATGATCTGGGCGCGCAATTGGCCCGGCTGCTGAAGGCAGAACGTCCGGCGCTTGAAATCATGGGCATTGGCGGGTCGGCTATGGCTGCGCAGGGCATTGACAGCCCGTTTAATATTGCGCCGCTGTCTGTGCTGGGATTTGTGGAAGGGTTGAAGGCTTATCCTAAAATCATGCGGCTTGTGCATACGGCTGTCGATAACATCATGAATAGCGCGCCTGATATGGTGGTTCTGATCGACAGTTGGGGCTTTATGATGCGCGTGGCAGAGCGCCTGAAGAAACGCGGCTACGTCGGCCAAATTGTTAAATACGTCGCCCCGCAAGTTTGGGCTATGAGAGAGGGGCGCACAAAGCTTTTGGCGCGCTCTGTTGATCACCTGTTGACGATCCATAGTTTTGACGCGCCCTATTTTGAGCGCGAAGGTTTGCCCGTAACCTATGTCGGAAACCCTGTGTTTGATACGGATTACGGGCAAGGCGACGGAGCAGCGTTACGCGCGCAATATAATATCCCGGATGACGCGCCGGTGATCGCCGTTCTGTTTGGCAGTCGTTCGTCAGAAATAACCCGTCTGTCCGGACCGTTTGCCGATGCTGTCGAAATTTTGCGAGGGCGCTTTCCAAAGGCTGTGTTTGTTTCTCCTGTCGCGTCGAGCGTCGCCACGCAGATCGGCGCGCAAGCGGCGAGCGATATGAGATTACAGGATATAATCTTATTGGGCGAGAACGCTAAATTCGACGTATTTGCAGCCGCTACAGCAGCGTTGGCTTGCTCCGGCACGGTCACGACGCAGACGGCCTGCGCCGGTATTCCGACGGTCATCGGCTATCGCTTAGCCGGTCTGACATGGGCAATTGCATCGCGCCTCTACAAACCTGATCATGTTTCTATCGTCAATATAGCGGCCGGAGAACGATTGATGCCGGAATGTATTCAAAATGACTGCACGGGCGCAAATCTGGCGGATGCCCTAAGCGTTTATATCGAAGACCCTGATGCGCGCGCGGCGATGTCTGCGGCGCTTCTGGAGCAAACAAAAAAAATGCGCGGAAGCGGAGGTCACTCCGGTTCCCGCGCATCAAAGGCGATATTAAATCTCCTGCCGAACGCTTAGCGTTTGCCGACCGGAACATAGTCGCGCATTTCAGCGCCGGTAAAGAGCTGGCGTGGACGACCGATTCGTTGGTTCGGGTCCTCTAACATTTCGTTCCACTGTGAAATCCAACCGACGGTCCGAGCGAGCGCAAATAAAACGGTAAACATGGATGTCGGGAAGCCCAGGGCAGACAGCACGATTCCGGAATAGAAATCGACATTCGGGTAAAGTTTCTTCTCGACGAAATACGGGTCGCTCAGTGCGATGCGCTCCAGTTCCATGGCTACGTCTAAAACAGGGTTTTTGACGTTAAGCTCTTTGAGTACGGCGTGACATGTTTTTTCCATGACGCGGGCGCGCGGGTCATAGTTTTTATAAACCCGGTGACCGAAGCCCATCAGGCGGAACGGATCATTGCGATCTTTGGCGCGGGCAATAAATTCGGGAATACGGTCGACTGTGCCGATCTCGTTGAGCATTTTCAGGCAGGCTTCATTGGCGCCGCCATGGGACGGGCCCCAAAGACAGGCAATACCCGACGCGATACACGCATAAGGGTTTGCGCCGGAAGAACCGGCCAAACGCACGGTTGATGTCGATGCGTTTTGCTCGTGATCGGCATGAAGGATGAAAATTTTGTCCATAGCGTCGGCGACGACAGGGTTCACTACATAGTCTTCTGCAGGGACGCTGAAGCACATCTTCAAAAAGTTCTCTGAATAGCTCAGTGAATTGTCGGGATATACCGCCGGTTGGCCAATGGAGTATTTGTAGGCGCGCGCCGCGATTGTCGGCATTTTAGCAATCAGGCGATGTGAGGCCAGATCACGCTGGCTTTCTTCTTCAATGTCCAGATCGTCATGGTAAAACGCAGATAACGCGCCGACCGTGCCGACCATCATGGCCATAGGGTGGGCGTCGCGGCGAAATCCGTGAAAGAAGCTCTCGACCTGATCGTGAAGCATTGTGTGCGACGTGATTGTATCAGTGAATCCTTTAAGCTGCTGAGAATTCGGCAACTCACCGTGCATCAAAAGATAGGACGTCTCCAGAAACGTTGAATGCTCTGCCAGTTGCTCAATCGGGTAACCGCGATAAAGAAGATCACCTTCACCGCCATTGATGAACGTGATTTGAGACTCCGTACTCGCCGTGGACGTGAAGCCGGGATCAAAAGTGAATTTACCTGTCTGTTTGTGGAGTGTGCGCACGTCGATGACTTCGGCGCCCAAAGAGCCTTTTAGTATTGGCAGATCAAAACTTTGGCCGTCAATTGTCAACGTAGCCGTTCCTGATTGGGTAAATTTGCTTTCCATTTTTAATCCTTGTAGCAGCGCGTCGCGCATTAATTATGTAGCTGTTAAAACGTCGCTCAACCTTGCGAGCGTCTCTTCTTTTCCGAGCCGCGTCAGAACGACAGATAAATCGGGTGACGGTGCGCCGCCGGTCAGGGCCATACGCAAGGGTTGTCCGATTTTACCAAAGCCCACATCATGGCGGGCAGCGAAGTCTGTGAGGCAGGCCTGCAAAGGCTCGGAATGCCATTGAGTGTCTTCTAATGCCTCAAGCGAAATTTGCAAATCAGAAAGCCGATTTAAGGCCTCCTGCGACAAAATACGCGCCGCCTTTGCCGGCATGGGGATCGGGCGTGGACGTGTGAGGTAAAAGGCTTGCTCTGCTAAATCTTTCAATGTCTTAGAGCGAGACTTTAACTCAGGCATAGCGGTCATGACCCGCGTTTGAGAGTCTGCCGAATATCCGTCAGGGTTTTGCGCGATTAAAAACGGGCGGGCGCGAGCCATAATGTCGGCGTCCTCACCCATTTGGATGTGCTGTCCGTTAATGTGAGCCATTTTCTCAAAATCGAGGCGGGCTGCTGATTTTACGATGCCTGAAAGGTCAAAAGCCTCAGCAGCTTCGCTGTCTGTAAAGATTTCCTGATCACCATGAGACCAGCCAAGCTTCATAAGGTAATTGCGAAGGCCCGCCGGGATGTAACCGTCATCACGATAGGCTTCTGCGCCTAAAGCGCCGTGACGCTTGGACAGTTTCTTACCGTCAGGGCCGTGGATAAGCGGTACATGCGCAAATTGCGGCACATCCCGGCCGAGGGCGCGGTAAATCAGGGTCTGTCGGCCGGCATTGATCAAATGGTCATCACCGCGAATAATATGGGTCACGCCCATATCATGGTCATCCACGACAACGGCGAGCATGTAGACAGGTGAGCCATCGGCGCGCAGCAATATCAAATCGTCAAAATCTTTGTTTTGCCAAGTAATTTCGCCCTGCACATTGTCAGTAATTGTGGTTTGCCCTTCGGGAACCTTGAACCTTACAACAAAGTCTCCTGTTGCCGGATAATCGCTTTGCCCAAGTTCACGCCATGGCGACCGAAAAGCGCGACCCTCTTCACGAGCGACTGCTTTCAGGGCGTCCTGATCCTCTGCGGACAGATAGCACCGATAAGCATGACCGGACGCGATCATGGCGTTAGCAGCATCAATATGGGCCTGTGCATTTTGCGATTGATACACAACATCGCCATCATGGGGCAGTTCCATCCACTCAAGCCCGTCCAATATGGCTTGTGTCGCTTCCTGTGTAGACCTCGCTTTGTCTGTATCTTCAATGCGCAGCTTAAACTGTCCGCCGTGTTTTTTCGCAAACAGGTAGTTAAACAGAGCCGTGCGTGCGCCGCCAATATGCAGAAATCCGGTCGGGGACGGGGCGAAACGGGTGACGATAGCGGGGCGGGTCATAAGCGGCTCTGATATTAAAAAAACTTGCGGCTGTGTAACATGTCAGGCCAAGATGCAAAGGGGATAGAGCGGCCGGGAGCGCAGATATTACGTCATATATCGAAACCCATGACTATGATGCGCGCGGTGACGCGTCCGGACTCGCATCGACGCGGCCTATGACGTTTGAATGGTTGATTATCGCTATGGCCGCCGGAATAGGCGTTTACTTTGCTTTGCCGGCCGAGCCGCCGTTATGGATAGCGGGGAGCGTCTTAGCCGGAGCGGCGGTATGCATTTTTATCGTAACCCGCCTGCCGATCGCGGCTTTCGCTTTCGCGCGCATCATCATTTTGGGGCTTTGCCTGTGCGGCGTGGGTCTGTCGCGGGCCGTCGTGCATACCCATTATGCGCAATCTCCGGTGCTGCGGGACTATTCTACGGCTTATAACATGACGGGCTGGATTGAGGCGGTTGAGCGGTCCGGCACCGGCTATCGGTGGCGATTACGACTGCATGAGATTTCCCGAACTTATGATGATGCGCCCAAAGTTCCAATGCCAAAACGTATTCGGGTGAAGACCAAAACGGCCGGGTTTTTGCCGGGGGATGCGGTCACCGTGCGTGCCATTATGCGTGCGCCGCCCGGACCCGTAATCGCTGACGGGTATGACCCGGCACGCCGCGCTTATTTTGAGCAAGTGGGCGGCTACGGCTTTGCTATATCGACGCCAAGCGCAGGCCGGGTCACGGTGACGGGTCTTGAGCGGTATGAGCGCGTATTGGTGCGGTTTCGCGAGAGCCTGACCCTGCGGGTTTTGACCCGCGCACCGCCGGCGACGGCCGGGCTTCAGACGGCGCTTCTGACCGGGGATCGGGCCTATATTGATCCGGAGCAGACGGATGTTCTGCGCGCGTCCGGTTTGGCGCATGTCTTGGCGATTTCCGGCCTTCATATGGGATTAATGGCCGGCGGGGCGTTTTGGCTTGTCAGCTTTCTGCTCGCCTGCATCGACCCGATTGCGCGGCGTTATGATGTGCGAAAACCCGCGGCTATTGTCGCGATTGTCGTCGCGACGTTTTACCTTGTCCTGTCCGGGGCAAGCGTCTCGACCCAGCGGGCGTTTATTATGGCGGTTGTTTTGTTTGCAGCCGTATTGCTCTCACGGCCCGCTATATCCATCCGCACGGTGGCCGTTGCGGCGGCGATTACGCTGATGCTGCATCCGGAAAGCCTCGTCTCTGCCGGGTTTCAGATGTCATTTGCAGCCGCCACCGCATTGGTAGCAGTTTACGGAGCTTGGAGGGAGCGGTATCCCGCCAAATTTCGAAAAGGGGTCTTGCGGCGGGCCGCCGCAAACATGACAGGCCTGGCCGCAACCAGCGCTATTGCAGGCGTGGCGACCGGCGGATTTGCAGCCATCCATTTTCATCGTGTTGCAAAGCTTGGGTTTTTTGCCAATCTCGCGGCCATGCCGTTTTTTACATTTATCGTGATGCCTGCGGGCTTTGCTGCTTTTTTGGCAATGCCGGTTGAGCAGGAGGCCATACCCTTAGCCGTGATGGGGTGGGGCTTGGAGAAAATGTTGTGGGTGGCCCGCAAAGTGTCGACTTGGCCTAATTCGCTGACTTATTTTACGGCAGCCCCCACCTATATGGCAGGATGCTTTGGTTTAGCGTTTGCGGTTTTGTGTATTGGCAGTCGGCGTATGAAAATTTTAGCCTGCATTTGCATCGCGATGCTTTGGGGCGCTTGGTCAATGTCTGAACCGGCCGATATGCGGGTGTCTGCCGCTGCTGATATAGCCTTTTGGGGGAAAACAGGGCAGGGCGGCCTGCTTTATGTGACCCGAAAACGCTCTGACGGATATGGCGTCGCGCAGTTTATGGAACGCGCCGCCGATCCTGACGCGGATATTATCAGTTATCGGGAAGAGCGCGCGGACTGTGACGACCGGGCTTGTCAAATTCAGTATAAAGGCCGTGATATTTCTATCGCTACATCGCCTGAGATTGCCCATGAAGAATGCGCAACGGCCGATTTGGTTGTCTTAACGCAGCGCAGCGCCGGCCCCGTAACGCGGCGTAATTGCAAAGCCATTTTGATCGACGAACGGTTGCTGGAAAGCGCCGGCGCGCAAGATGTCTATTTTAGTGAGGACGGCGATATAAACTTAAAGCCTGCAAACCCAAAACGCCGTAAAAACAGGCCTTGGGGGCGAGAGCGATAGGTACGGCAGGGCAAACACCTGCCGAAGCTTTTTAGTTATAATTGCGAACCAAGCCGACCAAAATGCCTTGGACATTTACACGGTCAGGGCCAAATGATTTGGTTTCGAAGTCTCTGTTTTCCGGAATCAATTCAATAGTTTGACCGGTTTTGTTGAGGCGTTTCAGCGTCGCTTCTTCACCGTCAACAAGGGCAACGACGATTTGACCGTTACGCGCCGTGTCAGATTTGCGAATGACAACAATATCGCCGTCAAGAATTCCGGCCTCAATCATAGATTCGCCTTCGACTTCGAGAGCAAAATGCTCGCCGCGACCGATCATGCCGTTCGGAACAGAGAACATGTTATAGCTGTCTTCCAAGGCTGCGATGGGATTACCTGCCGCAATCTTACCGACAAACGGTACATCAATGGAATCGTTAGCCGGCTCTCGGGTTTCAAAAGCTCTTGCCGGCGGGATGTCAGCCTGCTGCCCGGGGACGCTCAAAACTTCCAAAGCGCGCGCTTTATGGGCAAGGCGCCGGATAAAACCGCGCTCTTCCAAGGCGGTAATCAGGCGGTGAATACCGGATTTACTGGCGAGGCCCAGCGCATCTTTCATTTCATCGTAAGACGGCGAGACGCCGGTTTGTTTCAACCGTCCGTCAATAAATACCAGAAGATCATGTTGTTTTTGGGTCAGCATAGCGGGCCTTTTTAAATCAGAGGGAGCGAGCGTGTCGCTTCGTTGCGCTTTTGTTCTCGCATCGTTCCGCGTGCTTGTCAAGCCGGCGTTTCCCCTCTGTTCTAATGGGCTTTGCGGCCGGTTCTATCCGTCTCTGCGGGTGAGAAAGGCCAAGCGCTCAAACAAATGCACATCTGATTCGTTTTTAAGCAGCGCGCCATGCAGAGGGGGAATGAGTTTTTTCGGATCGGTTTCGCGCAAAGTCTCCGGATCAATATCTTCGATCATAAGCAGTTTCAGCCAATCGAGCAGTTCCGACGTGCTGGGTTTTTTCTTAAGTCCCGGCACGCTGCGAATATCATAGAACCGTTTCAACGCAGCCGTCACAAGGCGTGATTTAACATCCGGGAAATGCACATTGATGATTTCTTTCATCGTGTCTGCATCGGGGAAGTTGATGTAATGGAAGAAGCAGCGGCGCAGAAAGGCGTCCGGCAGATCTTTTTCATTATTTGATGTGATGATGATAACGGGACGTTCTTTGGCGGTAATCGTTTCGCCGGTCTCGTAGACATTAAATTCCATCCGGTCGAGTTCCTGCAAAAGGTCATTCGGAAACTCAATATCGGCCTTATCGATTTCATCAATCAGCAGGACAGGGCGCTTCTTTGCCGTGAAGGCCTCCCACAGTTTTCCCTGTTTGATATAATTTTTGATATCGTGAACGCGGTCATCCCCCAATTGACTGTCCCGAAGGCGGGCCACGGCGTCATATTCGTAAAGGCCTTGCTGCGCTTTGGTGGTGGATTTGACGTGCCATTGTAAAAGGTCGGTGTCCAATGAGCGCGCAATTTCATGGGCCAGCACAGTTTTACCTGTGCCGGGTTCGCCTTTAATCAGCAGCGGCCGCTCAAGCGCAATAGCGGCATTCACGGCGATTCTCAGGTCTTCGCTCGCGACATATTTGTCTGTACTTTTAAAGCCCATTTTCAAATCCTCAGTCTATGCAATTAGTTGCATACGATACCCGTCCGGCCCCTGTCTTGCAATCAGGAAAGGCGCGCAGCTTATTGATTGGAGCCGATTTAGTGAAAAAATCAGTTGTCGCGAGGGCCCGCTTTGAGTAAAGCGACGCCAAACGGTGCAAAAAGACATCAAGGGATTGCAATATGACGACCGATACCACCAGCAAACATGACCTTCCTGAGGGTTACAAGCCGACAGATGACGAGCCTTTCATGAACGAAAATATGAAAGAATATTTTCGCCGCATTCTGAAAGCTTGGAGAGCTGAAATTCTTGAACAAACTCAAGGCACGGTACAAAACCTGAAAAAAGAGAGCCAATCTCATCCTGACGCGATTGACCGCGCTGCAGCCAATGCCGATCGTCAATTAGAGCTTCGCACCCGTGACCGTCACCGTAAATTGGTTTCCAAAATTGAAAAGACTTTGGCTCGTATTGAGCACGGAACTTATGGTTATTGCGACGTGACGGGCGACCCGATCCGCGTGCGCCGTCTCGAGGCCCGCCCGATCGCGACTTTGTCCGTTGCAGCCCAAGAAATGCACGAACGCGGTGAACGCACGCGCGCAGGCTGATCTGCCATTCCTAAATTACAAAAAAGCGGTGCTTCGGCGGCGCTTTTTTTGTGCCCGGATTTTGGGCACGCCTAAGCGGTGCACCCAAATTCCGTGTCTTTAATTGACCGCGCAGAAAGCCTCCGGCATGGTTTTTCTTTTAAGAAAGGTCCATTATGTCCAAGCGTTACTTAATCGGCGTGGCTGTCTCGGCTTTGATTCTAACTGCGGCTTGCAGCGCGCCGCAGTCCGGCGACGAAACGGCCGCGCCCGAAACACCGTCCGCGCAAGGTGAAGCCTCCCCGGAATTTATTTCTCCGACCCAAGAGCCTATCCGCGTCGGTTATGCCGGACAGGACCCGGCCAATATCGGGCGTTATCTGATGGCGCGCGGAGCAGCTGCCGTTAATTTGTCGCCAAACGGCGAGGCCGTGTCTTATATCAGCTCTGTCACAGGGCTGCGCCAGGTCTGGATTATGGACTCAAGCGGCGGGCAGCCCCGGCAGCTTACTTACGGAAATGGCGTGACCTTTCACACATGGACACCGGACGGAAGCGCAATCGTTTATGGCGCCGATAATGACGGGAATGAGCAAGAGAGCTATTACACGATTACGCCCGACGGCAGCGTTGAGACGGAGCTTTTGGGCGTAGCCGAGGGCGGGTTTCGGCGCTTTGGGGGATTTGCCGGAAACGGGGAGACATATGCCTTTGCTTCGACAGAACGCAATGGCCTCGATTTTGACATTTATACAGCCAAGCCCGGTGAGACGCCGCAAATGGTTTATCAGGGCGTCTACGGATTTTATGTTGAGGCCGTATCCCAAGACGGCTCACAAATCGTCATGTCCCAAACGGTCGGTGAGGATTCTGATAATCTTTACCTGCTGGATACAGCGACCGGCGCCCGCACGGACATCTCGATTCCGGACCCGCGCGCGAATCATGCGAGCGGGAACATTAAATTCAGCGCCGACGGCAAATCGCTTTATTTTGCGACCAATGACAGCCGTGAATTTGCCGCCCTTGTCCGTTATGATTTAGAGACCGGCCGCCGAACCGAAATCTTTGCCGCAGAGCAAGATGTTGAAGACATAGAGCTTTGCGGTCCGGGCGCCGATACGCTGGTTTTCTCAACTAATCATGACGGATTTTCCAAGCTCCATGCCCTGCGCCTCAGTACGGGGCAGGCGCTTAAGACGCCGGCACTGAATGACGGCGTATTCTCTGTCAGTTGCGGTTCCGATACGACGAAAATTGCAATTAATGTGTCTGCTTGGGACACGCCGGGTGATATTTTCATTTGGGACTCGGCGGGGGCTGAAGTTTCGCGGGTCTTTAAATCTGACTTGGCCGGGCTCAATCCGGACCGTCTTATCAAACCGCAAAGCGTTCGTATGACCGCCCGCGACGGCGTCACATTACAGGGGCTTTTATATCTCCCGGACGAAGGCAGCGCGCCTGCGGGTAAAGTGCCGCCTGTTGTCTTTGATGTTCACGGCGGCCCGACCGCGCAATCGCGGCCCGGCTTTGATGGACCGGCGCAATATCTTGTTGATCGCGGTATCGCCGTCTTTAAGTCCAATGTGCGCGGCTCAACCGGCTTCGGGCGCACCTATTCAACGCTTGATGATAAAACAAAGCGCCTCGATTCTGTAACTGATTTGGTCGATATGCTCGCCGATTTAGACGATAAAGGGTTGGTTGACGGCGAAAATGCGGCCGTCCTGGGCGGTTCTTATGGCGGCTATGCGGTGAACGCGGTTTTGGCGGCCTATCCCGGTACTTTTAAAGCCGGCGTCTCGCTGTTCGGCGTGGCCGATTGGGTGACAGCCTTAGAAGTCGCGTCACCCGCACTCAAGGCGGCTGATATTATCGAATATGGCGACATTACCACAGATGAGTGGCGCGATTTTTATACAAAGAACTCGCCCATACGTCAGGCCGATAACATCAATGTGCCGGTATTGTTTTCTCACGGCGCCATGGATCCGCGCATCGACATTTTTGAGACGGAAACCATGGTGCGGATTTTGCGCGGCAATGGCGTTGAGGCTGAGTTTATCCGCTTTGAGGATGAAGGTCATGGCTGGCGAAAATTGTCTAACCGCCTGTTCTATCATCGCCGCGAAGCTACATTTTTAGAAAAACATTTGCTTGGCGAGTAGGGCTTACCGCGCCCCTGTTTTTTTGTAGGGCGCGGGGCCGGAATAGCTGGTGGCTTAACAGTGGTGGGTGGTTTCGGTTTGTAAAACACCCGCCGCTGCATTTCCCCGTGTAGACGTATTGCCTTTGTCTGGTGGCCCATTTGAAGTCCGTTTAGTCGACATTTCTACTCCTCTTTACTTGTAGTTACCGGGGGTTCAATTAAACATTTTCCTACTGGAAAACTTAAATACACCCTCTCGATTTTTTCTAAAAAACGCCGTCTTCGGAATGGAAAATTCTTACATCGCTCAGTAAAACCTCCTGAATAGTATCATTTTCAGAGTAAGACAAAACCACGCCCTCATAGATTAAATTGTTTTCGATGTCCCGCACATATACCCAAGACGTGTCAGGCTGCGATAAAAAATTGGAAAAAAGATTTTCACTTCCATTTTTAGCAGAAGCGAAAAAACGATTCAATTTCATGTTATTTTTATTATTGCAAAAACGGCAGGCGATCATCGTTAAAAGTGGCGCGACTTCACTGGCAGCAACTGTTTCTATAATGCTTATATTAGTCGTCTGATTGTTGGCAAATGTCCGGAAATCTAATTTGCCGGTAAGCTCCGGAAGGAAGTTAACAGGGGATGGGAAAACCCCTATGAAAAAATCAAAGGCTGTAGGATTAAGTAAGACGCGACACCAAATACGAATGAATAGATGCCAAATTTAAAGGTAGTCAGTTTTGGGGAATAATTTAAATAGTTTTCAAATAGGAGCATAGCGATGATGCCCGGGAAGAAAGTTACGGCAAGACTAATCACTGCTTCATTCATCGCGCCAATTCTTTCATGGCCGCTTCAATGCCGGACAAGGTCATGGGGAACATGCGGTGCTCGCCGATAATGTCTTTGATCATTTGCGTTGACTGGCTGTATTTCCAGTATTCTTCTTGGGTTGGGTTTATCCAAACGATGTTGTCGTATACCTCGGTAATGCGTTTGAGCCAGACCGCGCCGGCTTCATCGTTCCAATGCTCAACGCTGCCGCCTTTCATGGAAATCTCATAAGGAGACATAGCCGCGTCGCCGACCATAACGACGCGATAATCGGACGGGTATTTATGTAAAATGTCCCAAGTTGGCGTGACTTCGCGCTGCCGGCGGACATTGTCTTTCCATAGGTTTTCATAAATGCAGTTGTGAAAGTAGAAATATTCCAGCCGTTTAAACTCGCTGCGCGCAGCAGAAAACAGCTCTTCAGCCTGCTTAATATAGCCGTCCATCGACCCGCCAATATCAAAAAAGGCCAGCACTTTGACGGCGTTGCGCCGCTCCGGCCGCATTTGAATGTCCAACCAACCTTGCTTAGCAGTCCCGTTAATCGTGCCTTGCAAATCAAGCTCGTCGGCCGCGCCTTCGCGGGCAAATTTTCGTAATCTGCGCAGGGCGACTTTAATATTGCGCGTGCCGAGCTCTTTATCGCCGTCGAGGTTTTTAAATTCGCGTTTATCCCAAACCTTCACCGCTTTGCCGTGGCGGCCTTTGTCTTGCCCGATGCGGATACCTTCGGGATTATAACCGTTATTGCCAAATGGTGATGTGCCGCCGGTGCCGATATTTTTATTGCCGCCTTCATGGCGTTTGTCCTGATTGTCGAGGCGCTCTTTCAGTTTTTCCATCAGGGCTTCAAATCCTCCGGCGGATTCGATGTCTGCCATTTCTTCCGGGCTCAGCAGCTTTTCCATTTGCGCCCGCAGCCAATCGGCAGGCAGGTCAGTGGCGTCTTGGCCGAAGAAATCAGGCATGTAATCAAGCCCGCGAAAGACGTGAGAGAAAACCTGATCAAATTTATCAAGGTCGCGCTCATCTTTGACCAAAGCGGCGCGCGATACATAGTAAAACTCATCGACGCTGTCTGACACGACGCCTTTGTCCAGCGCCTCAATGAGCGTCAGATATTCGCGGATAGAGACCGGAACTTTGGCGGCGCGCAAATCATTGAAAAAAGCCTGAAACATTACCGGCATTCTCCCGCATAGGCGGCACTTACACCTTTAAAGTTAGCGGCGCATTCACTCGAATAGGTCTGCCCGTCACATCCGCAAACCGGTTTGTAAATATAAGTACAAGATTGGGGTAAAGGCCGGCAGACGCCGGGCGCATCGGCGGCACCGCACATATCGCGTATAGTCCGATGACAATATTCACCAATGCCGCAGGCTTGCTGTGGCCCCGCGACCATGCCGCCGCAATAACGCGCGCCCGGATCATAAGGCGATACCGGGAAATCGCTTGGCGGGCCAATGTTTGACGCGCAAGCGGTTAAAAGCAGGGCAAAAGAAAGCAGTAGCGCGCGCACGGCTTAACTTCCCGTACGCATTTCTGTTTCAATGCGGGCGGCAAGCTCGGGGTCAAGGTCAAGCGCCATAGCCAGAGCGTCAAGATAATCGCGCTCGGCGGCGTTGCCGCCGGTTGCCACGCGGCAGGACACCGCATAAATTTCACGGGCCGCTTGAGGGCTGTCGGCCAATTTGGCGATTGCCTTGGCGTCGGGGGCCGTGTTCAGCGCGGCTTTCAGGCCGTCCGCATCGACATTTTTGTGAGCTTTAATGAACGACAATTCCGCATCATCAAGCGTGCCGTCGGCTTTGGCGGCGGCAACCATAGCGGCGATAAGGGCTTGGGCGCGGTATTCTGATTTTGGCCCCTTTAAAAGACCGATGGCTTCATCAAGGCTGCCCGGCATTTTGCCGCCGTTTTTCTCATAGGCTTTGTAAGCCAGTGTTCCCAGACCGGCGAGACCGCCCAATACAGCCAATTTACGGCCTGAGCGGGAACCGAGCAGCAGGGCGAGGGCACCGGCGGCAGCCCCTGTGGCCGCGCCTTTGCGCAGGGCATCACGCCCGGCATCTGTATCCTCTATGCCGAGTTTGTCGATGAGGACGTCTTCGCCTTGCTTGGCAAGTTGTTTGGACTTTGCGGTCGCGCCTGCAGATCTCGTCTTGCCTTCAGCCGCAAGCTCGCGGCCGGCCGTCATGATTTGCTCCAGGATGTCTTGGGCGTTAAATTTTGTTTCACTCATGGCATTCTCCTTGTCTTATTGTGACACTATCGGGCAGGAGCGCGGGCAGGGCAAGGGCTGCAATGCTTTGAAGTGTAAGGAAAAGTGGTGAGTTTCTGTTGCCGGGTTCGCGCCGTAGTTCGAGTTGACCGGGTGAAAGTTGGTTGCGCGAGGGATAAAAGTGGTGAGTTTCTGTTGCCAGCTACCCACCGAAGCCCGCCTAACCGTATGAAGGGTTAGGAGTTAAAGTGCGAGAAAGTCGCGCTGCTTACGCTGCGAGAGCAAACTCTTCATTAGAATTGTCATTTGCAATTACTAAAATTGGGCATGTAACGATACCCATTCGGATGAAAGCTAACCTCTTTAGACGTCCGTCGATCCTATTTCGGCCCCAATAAAAGGCTCAGCAAAACTGAGCCCTTATGGTGGAGCCGCCGGGTACCGCCCCCGGGTCCGAACCGCTTATTACAAGCGCGTTTATCATCATAGCTGATTGCTCAGCCCTTTAAACATAGGGCGGGCGAGTTGTAATTGAAAGAGCCGTTATGCGCTTATTTTCAGTGCAGCCTTATTTAAGCCACATTAACCCCAATCACTGAAATTTGTTTCCGGCTCCTGTTGTTAACAGATTTGTTAATCCGGTGTGTGGCACGGTGATTATGTAAGGGATTACGGGATAAATCAGGGCGATATTTAATGTTTGATGAGACGACAGATCATGTTTGTGATGCAGATTGCGGCTGCGAGCACAGTCAAGAGGCGGGCAATGAGCACCTTGGGGGCCACGAAGACCATGATCATGGCGAGACTGTCACAGCCTTAGCCCCGGGATTTACGGAAGATTTCGTCGCGCGCACGGTTGCCAATGGCAATACTGATATATTCGATGCGGGTCTGGACCCGTCAAGTCAGTGGTCAGGCCTGGTCGGCACGGAGTTAAACGATAAGCCGATTTGGTCAGCCTACCAAACCGCCGCGCATATTGCGCGTGCAAGTACAGACTGGCTGACCGATGGTAACATGGTTGTCACATATACATTTTCCGATGCTGATACGGTCGGCGAAGGCTTTGAGGTGTTCTCCGAGGCCAATCAGGATTGGGCGCGTTACGTGTTTGACCTATACGCCGAAACATCCGGGCTGACCTTTTTGGAAGTCGGCCCCGGGGAGCCTGCCAATCTCAGTTTAAAGCACAATGTGGGCAGCACAAATGGCGGCGGCTATTGGGATGGCAGTAATGTCGTTATCGGCAATGTCACGTGGGAGCCGGAAATGGTCCCCGGGACTTACGCTATGCGTCTTATGATGCACGAAATTGGACATGCGCTCGGCCTGTCTCATCCGGGACCGTATAATGGCGGCGGGTCAAATTACACAGATGACGCCGACCATTACAACGATACACGCCAATATACGAATTTGTCTTATTGGG
>CALLXE010000044.1 GCA_938015875.1 uncultured Robiginitomaculum sp.
AAAAACAAAATGCGATATAATAGGGCAGGCTTGCTTCGCAAGACCGACCTGCGCTGCTCACGGAACTTAATTTTATCGTCTTTTGACAGCCTTAAAATAAGTCTTGGTATGATGATAATTGCAGCAAGGCTCGTCCAAAAGATGACGTCGGTGATGGGGACAAAGAAAGCCGCAATAACGAAAAATAGGCCAAAGGCCAGATTGACTATGTTGGCTTTTTTATAGTGCGCGCTGATATTCATTTTTCATCCGGGTCTTAAAGAGCATTAAAGTATAAGGCGAGATTTCAGCCGGGTGCAAAACTTTTTTCTGTTTTCCGCTCCCCCTAAAACCAAAACAGGCGCCCATCGGAGCGCCTGTTTCGTAAATATGTATCGGAAATCGGGTCGATTAACGCTTGGAGAACTGGAAGCTCTTCCGGGCTTTTTTCTTACCGTATTTCTTACGCTCAACAACGCGGCTATCGCGGGTCAGCATGCCGGCCGCTTTCAGCGGCGGACGCAGGATTGGCTCATAATATGTGAGCGCTTTGGAGATGCCGTGACGCACCGCGCCGGCTTGACCGGACAGGCCGCCGCCTTTGACAGTGGCGACAACGTCGTAACCGTCAAGACGGTCAGCGGCTTCGAAAGCCTGACGCAGGATAAGACGCAGAACGGGACGCGCGAAATAAACTTCCTGATCGCGGCCGTTGATTGTGATTTTGCCGTTGCCGGGTTTAATCCAAACACGGGCGATAGAGTTTTTCCGTTTGCCTGTTGCGTAGGCGCGGCCCAAATCATCGATTTTTGGCTCTGCCATAACGGCTTGCTCAGGAGCGGCAGTTTCGCCGCCGGCAACCGCAGGAGCGGCAGGTGCGCCGTCCATTACGGATTTAAGATCTTCAAGACCGGCCATGCTTAGGCTCCCTTACTGTTTTTTGGGCTCATCGCTTTGAAGTCAATAACTTCAGGCGTTTGCGCTTCGTGCGGATGATCAGGACCCGCATAGACTTTGAGGTTGGATAGCTGCTTGCGCGCTAATGGGCTCTCTTTCGGGAGCATGCGCTGAACAGCTTTTTTCATAACGCGCTCAGGGAATTTACCGTCGAGGATTTTATCCGCTGTGCGTTCTTTCAGGCCGCCCGGATGACCGGTGTGCCAGTAATATGTCTTGTTATTACGCTTTGCGCCGGTGAAGGCCACTTTCTCAGCGTTAATAACGATAACGAAATCACCGCAATCATTGTGCGGTGTATATGTCGGCAAATGCTTGCCGCGAAGGCGCATGGCGATGAAAGATGCCAAACGGCCCGGAACAACGCCTTCAGCGTCTACCAGGATCCATTTTTTATCAATATCTGCGACTTTCAGAAATTGCGTTTTCATGGGTAATACCTATCAGTTTGAAGATGTTCACGGGCGCGCAAATGCACGCCTGTTTCAATCGATGGGGGTCATTAGAGGCGCGTCGCACCGGCGTCAACTTATTTTGTAAGCTTCAATAAAAAGCCGTTTAAAAACAAACGGATAGATTTACGGTATTATGATACCGTATTTTAGTTGGGGTTTTCAGCTTAATATATACCGCGCCGCCCATGCGGCCAGAACGCGCGCTACATATTCTGCGTCGGCCGGGTTTTTCAACAGGAGGTGGTCTGCGCCGTCCAGGCTGACAAAGCTTTTGGGGTGGCGGGCTTTGACATATATATGCGAAGCGTTTTTGATATCGACGACTTTGTCTTGGGGTGAATGGAATATCATCAGGGCGCGGCCAAGATCGGCAATTTCCGCGGCGATGTCCTGATTTTGAATATCGTCGAGAAATTGCTCTTTAATAATGAAGGGCCGGCCGGCGAGCATAACTTGCGCTTCGCCTTCGACTTCTATTTCCTCAAGCTTGTCGGCAAATTGATGAACAATGTGGGTGGTGTCACACGGTGAGCCGATGGTCGCAACCGCCTTACATTCCGGGATTTCATCTGCCGCTTTCAACGCGGCTGTGCCGCCAAAGCTGTGTCCGATAATGACGCAGGGGGCTTCTTTGTGCTCGCGCAGCCACGCCGCCGCCGCGAGCAAATCTGCCACATTGGAGGAAAAATTGGTATCGGCGAAATTACCGCCGCTTTGCCCCAGACCGGTAAAGTCAAATCGCAGCATGCCATAACCCTCGTCGACCAGAGTCTTGGATATGGTTCGGATCGGGCGCAAATCTTTGCCGATGGAAAATCCGTGGGCAAACAAAACCCATGATCGCACGTCACCGTCCGGCATATCGATCTTGGCAGAAATATCGTCGCCGAACGCGCCTTTAAATGTGATCTTTGTATCTGGCATATTACGTTCTTTCGGCTGCGCGGGTAACGGGACCAAAGCTATATCGGTGTATCGGCGCCGGGCCAAGCGCTATCAGGGCCGCCCTGTGCGCGGCGGTCGGATACCCTTTATGCCCGGCAAGGCCATAGCCGGGCCAGCGCAAATCTGCCGCGCGCATAATCGCGTCGCGGGTTTCCTTTGCGACAATTGATGCGGCGGCAATGGAGATGCTTTTGGAATCGCCTTTTATAATGGTGACGGCTTCGCAGGGCAGTGCAGGGGCGCGATTGCCGTCAATAAGCGCCGCAACCGGGATAACGGGAAGGGCGCTGACGGCGCGCTGCATGGCGATCATGGTGGCGGCAAGCACGTTGATGCGGTCAATTTCCTCGGGCTCGGAAATGCCGATTCCGATCATGGCGGTTTCTCTGATGGTATTCAGCAAGTGTTCACGTACGCTTTGCGATAAAACCTTGCTGTCGTTGAGCCCGATCGGGATTTGCGAGCGGTCAAGGATAACTGCGCAGGCCACAACCGGGCCGGCCAGCGGGCCTCTTCCGGCCTCATCCACGCCGCAGACCAATCCCTCATAGGCGGACTCGAAACGGCCGTCAGGGCTTGATTTTCGTGATGATGTCCCGGATATGGCGGCTTTAGATTGCATATGATATTTTTGGCCCGAATCCTGCAATTTTTGCAGTTGAAGGCCTTTTTAGGACAAAATCCTTCTGATAAGAAGGGCACAAATTTGGTGAAGGAGAATACCATGATTAAGTCACGTATAGCCGCTATTGCAACCGGAGCAGCATTAACTGTTGTAATGTCGAGCGCAGCATTTGCGGTTTCAAGCGATGCAGAATGCGTCGCAAATGAAGGCACGGTCATGGACCTGCAAAACGTCAAGCATTGCTTGGTACCGGTGATTGCCGAAGAATTTCAGGGCGAAGAATACGCCAATGATATTAAAGGCGTTAAGAGTTGCACAGGCACATTGCGCAAAACATCTATCGGTGATTATTGCCTGATCGCGCTTGAAGCCAAGCCTGCGGCCGTTACGCCGGCCGCCGCCGTTGAAGGCGCGAGCGACCAAATCAACACAGCCATCGGCGATGCTTCTGATGCCAAAGCTGAGATGTCCGCTGAAGAGCCAAAGAAAAAGCGCGGCCTTTTCGGCAGCCGTAACTAAGCGGCCCTCGCTTCGAAAATTTAGCCCGCCTCGCATTTTGCGGGGTGGGCTTTTTTGTGGGCAGATGGCAGGTGCAGGAGTATTTGACACCG
>CALLXE010000045.1 GCA_938015875.1 uncultured Robiginitomaculum sp.
TTGGTTTTCAGACGGTACGAGTCTCTGTGCCCACCAATTATAAAATTCTCTGGCATGCTCTCTGGAAATTGCGTCCATAGCTATATCACCGACCAGAGAAATGAAGTTGTTCACGGCTCTTAATTTAACTTTACGCCAGGACGCTTTTTGAGACTCGGACTTCCCAATGAGTTCGCTAACAGCAATCTCAGAATAATATACATCAAAGGCCTGTGACACGGTAATCGACGGCTTCTTTGCTATACCCAAAACCGCTTCAGCATCCTCTTTCTTCGGAACAGGATTACCCGGTATGCTTTTGAGCCGCTCCAAGAGCTCATCAACATTTGGTGACTCAATAAGGTCTGAATTAGGCGTGTAAACAAAACCCTTTTGCATCGCCCTCCTTTTAGCCGCTTCATATCTTTTCATCGCCAGCTTTGTGGCTTGCGCTTCTTTGGACGCTTCTGTCATGCCGTCAGCTGCGTGAGCTACATTTGCCCAGAACTCATTTTCAGCTTCTATGAGGGCATCTCGCCGCGATCTGGCAACTGCCAATGAGTCTGTTCTCAAGGACTTTCGAATATACCCCCTGTTATCAAAATCAGCATACCTTTTTGGTATACGTCTAGCGTAATGCCAACTTCCATCTCGGAAAAACAGGTATTGATTCAAGCTTCTCATTGGGGTCGATATAACACAATGATACGTGAAATGATACGTGAAATGATACGTGAATACGCCTCCACACAGGAATTAGCGTAAAGGGTAAAGTTATTTATTGTTACAAAACAATAACTTAACCTGATAATAAAAAGAATAATTGGTGCGGCCGAGAAGACTCGAACTTCCACGGGTGTTACCCCACAGCGACCTCAACGCTGCGCGTCTACCAATTCCGCCACGGCCGCACACTGAGGTGCGCGGTCTATAGCGGGCGGGCATGGCTTTGTGAAGCGAAAAGTGCGTCTTATCGGTGGCGTTTGCGGCTCTTGATTTTACCGCGCCGGACAGCCACATAGGCCCGATGACAAAACCTCTTCTTTTCAGCGATATGGTTGTGTCTCTGCGGCGCGAGGACAGCCCGGTAGAGTACGCGACCGCATGCGAGATTATGGAAGCGCGGGTCGCCGCCATTGCAGCCGGGAGCGCGTCCGGGCAAGTTTGGCTGCTGGAGCACCCGGCGATGTACACAGCAGGAACAAGCGCAAAGCCGGCAGATTTGGTCACACCGGACCGCTTTCCGGTTTTTAAAAGCGGACGCGGCGGGCAATACACCTATCACGGGCCGGGGCAGCGCGTCGCCTATGCCATGCTGAACCTGGGTCGCCGCGGAAAAGATATACGCTGCTATGTCAACCAACTGGAAGGCTGGATTATTGACACGCTTGCTGATTTTGGCGTCATTGCGGGACGGCGCGAAGGCCGCATCGGGGTTTGGGTTGACATGCCTGCCGGCCACAAAAGCGGCGCCCGCGAAGCTAAAATTGCGGCCATTGGCGTGCGGGTTCGTAAATGGGTGACGTTTCACGGGATTTCGATCAATGTAAATCCTGACCTGTCCCATTTTACAGGCATTGTTCCATGCGGCATTTCTGAGCACGGGGTCACAAGCCTGTCAGATTTGGGCATTTCCGCCGATCTGTCTGATCTTGATGCTTCTTTAATCCGCAATTTTGAAAAACGGTTCGGCCCGCTCAACGCAACGGAAAGCTAAGCGACCACGCCATAACCGTTATTGCCGGCGCGGCGGTTGAGCCCGTTAATTAAAGCGCCCGACAGCGCCATGGTCAACACAGTTGAAACAGCCATTGGCACAGCCCCCTCACGCTGCACATCAATCAAAGTTTGCGGCGGCAATTCAGAAATCATTTTTGCCGTCTGCAGGAGGCCCCCTTCCGCCATAGCGCGGGCCTTAAGGGCTTCAAGATTATCCGTAAGCGGCGTCGGGAAAATTTGCATTACAATGGCAGCGATCATCATAAAAACAACCGCCGTTATAGCAAACCACAAAACACTCCACCAGCCGCTGCGACCCGCATCGTGACTGCGTTTTATCAGTATAAAAAAGAACGGGATAAGCAATAAAAGACTGAACTTTTGCAGCATATTGCCAAGGTCAGAACTGATAAGTCGCGCAAGGCTGAATGCTGTCATGACCCCACCGATTATCAGCATAGCCATGAAAAAATCGCGCGGCGCAATGCGCCCGCCGGGAGTAAATAAAGTTGATAACATGAGCGCCCCTCAATTGATGTAGGGGCATAAATATAAAGATATTTAAAAATTGGCAAGACCAAGTTTTAAATTTGCGGATTTCCATATTTGTTTGCGTCCGTTTTACCGGGGCGCAGGGCGCAGAAAAGCGTCAATGCCGCAGCCGGTATCAAATTTATCCATTTTGCAACACCGACATTTGCGGCCATATCGGCTTGGTATTTTTCAATTAAAAGCCGGTTGGCCTCCGGGTCTTCGGCAATGGCAGGATTATCGTTCATCGCGGCAAAATAATCTGCCCCGCCCCCGACGGCCACAGTAAAGGCAACCGTAAATAAGGTAAGGAAGATAGCGGCAAACCATAAACCGACACTTAAAGACATATCGTGCAGGCGGCGGGCATAGATGCTGTAGATCATATAGACGTTCAAGATCATCCAGAACAACGCAGGTAGAAATCCACCTATGTGCCCACCGACCCGGCGCATAACCAGAACTTGCAGCCAAACGGACAGACAAATCACAGTAAAGCCCGCAACAAATTTTACGCGCGTCGTGCGGCCCGGCGGGCGGGTCAGGTCTTTGTGCAAGTCAGACAACATGGTAACTCCGTTCATATATCGCGCGCTCTTTAGCACAGACAATCAGGGGCGCGACAGGCATATCGCCGCGCATTTCTCCTCAATGATCAGCCCCGTAAAATCAGGCCAATAATTCGGTAACCCTTATCGTGTTAGGCTGACTCCATGAAAAACGCTCTGCTTATTACCCTCACCTGTGTTTTGTCGGCCTGTCAGCCCGCGATAGAGGCGGCCCTGCCGCCGGATGACGGGACGCCGCAAGAGCGGCCGACGGCCCATACATCCCAAGACAGCAGTGACGGGCCCGCGCCATTGCCTAACCCTGTACCGGCCCCGGCTCGAGTGACGGCAAAGGTCCAAAGCGCTGCCGTCGCCCCGGCCTCGCCCGCAAGAGCAACCGTAACGCCGTTCCCGGTCAAGCGCTGCGTCAATCTGGGCAATTCACTCGAATCCCCTGCGGAAGGCGAATGGGGCTATTTTATTCGAGAAAGCGATCTGCAAAAAATAAAACGCGCGGGATTTGACACAATTCGCCTGCCCGTTCGCTGGGATACTCACACAACGCGCCGCGCGCCATACACAATTGAGCCGGCCTATATGCGCCGCGTGGCCCAGGTCGTGCGGCAAGCCGGCGACGCCGGTTTGGGCGTTGTGCTGGACGTGCATCATTACGAAGGCTTGGTCGCCGGCCCTCGCAGAGAGGCGGATAAATTTTACGCCATATGGACACAAATCTCAGACTATTTTGCGGGCGCCCCGCAAACTGTCTATTTCGAGCTTTTCAATGAACCGACGAATACAACGCCTATGCGCGAGGTTAATAAACTCTACGTCAACGCCGTGAAGATTATCCGTAAAACCAACCCTGATCGCATCATCATGATGGGCGGGAATAATTGGAATTCCATTGATACAATCGGGGACGTGGACTGGACCGGCGTCGGGTGGCCCAAAGACCCCAACATTGTCGCAACTTATCATGATTACGGCCCTCACGAATTTACCCATCAGGGCGCAACATGGTCAGAGCCGGTCATGCCTTTAGGTCGAAAATGGGGCGGGGCGGCCGACGACGCAGAGTTTAAAGATACGTTCAATCAGGCGCGCGTTTTTAAGGCAAGCACCGGGCTGCGCGTGTTTGTCGGCGAGTTCGGCGTGATCAATAAGGCCCCGCTGAGCGAGCGCAATGCGTGGATGAAAGCGCGCCGTAAAGCAATGGAAGCCCAAGGGATAGGCTGGTGTGTTTGGGATTATTCCGCGTCGTTTAACATATACGATTTGACGAATGAAACTTGGCTTCCGGGATCGCTGGACGCTTTGATGGGCCGGTAAAACCTGACGTTTTATGCGGCGTTGATAAGCGGCCTTAAACTGTCATGAATCTGCGGGCACTCTGCGGCGAGCCATGACATCAGTTCGCGTTCATTGTCGTCATAGTCACCATCACGGCCAATGCGCGCTTGCAGCCACTCGGCCTCCGATGCGGTAATAATTTCCGCTTGCGAAACCTGCGCGCGATCAGACCATTCAGCGTCAAGACGGTCTTGCTTGTCGCCGCCAAACACGGATTTGAAGGCGTCTTTTATAGCGCCGCCGGTCAGATTGCCAAAGCCGGCGCGAATATCGCCACGCTCCAAAAGAAACTTTTCACGGCGCAGCGCTTCGTCTCGCGCCGGCGTTTCATAAGTCGAGATGAACATTAAATGATTAGCGATAGTCTGGCGAAACAACAGCGTCCAGCTTTCATGATTATCTGCGCCGCGGCAGGCATCATTTATATCAAAAATAACATCTGCCTCGGATTTGGAAATGGCAAAATGGTCTTCGCCGCCGCAAGCAAACATAATTGCGCGCAGCAAATCAACTTCGGCCTCGCCGATAACGCCGGGCTGAAGGGCGCGGCCACGTCCAATCACGCCGGAGCCGTTAATGACGGCCAGTTTGACTTGCTCAAGCGCAAAGTTGACGAGGCGCTCTGTGGAATTGCGGGCGGTTTTTAATATATTAATCAGCGTCCGCAGTTCTGTCATGGTTTCTACGCGGCCATCGGCGCTGATGTGATTAATAAGCCATGCAGCATTGGCTTCATCGACATATCCAAAGGGAAGCGTTTGGCGGACAACAAAATCTGTCATCGCTTCCATCAGAAAGTCAGGCCATCCGGGTGCGCGATCAATGTCCGTCGCGTTTAATCGAAAGATTGCGTCCGCTTCGCTGACGGATACATGGCCGTCACCAAACACAAGGCTGCGCAACGTTAACACATCGGCATCTGTTACAATTTTGGTCTTTTCCAACTGCTGCAGCAGCGCTATCAAATCATGGCTCACGCGAATATCCCGTATAATTTCAGAATCACGCTAGCAAAAACTGCTTACCCAACCCCTAACGCAGGACGGGTATTGATTCAGGCTTCAGAGTTATCCCCTGCTTTACCATTACAACCCGCCTTCATGGTTTCTTCCGGATTGCGGCGCCCTTTAAGGCCCGTGCGGATAAGGCAGTAGTAAAAATGGGGAATATCGGCGCCAGGGCAACGCGCCCGAAAACAATCATGGCGGCAAAGACGCCGGTGACGGACAGCCCAAACAGCCATCCCGTCGGACCATGTGATACGCCGCTGTGGGCGACGTCTTCCACAACGTGCCGCGCGGCCGGGTCAATGCCTGAATAAAGCGCCAAAATCGGGATGACAGCAATATCCTGAAACAAGAGCACAGAAAAGCCGGATTTTCCGACCTGCCTGCTCAGCAGTCCCAGTTCTTGCATGACCTGTATAGCAATCGCCGTGGATGAGAGTGCCGGTGCAATAATCGTTGCCGCGCCCCGGGGGTGGCAAAACACATAATATGACAATAAAAATGACTCACCCATAAGTTTGTTTAGGTGAGCGGTGAAGGTGAAGGCAAAGGCAATGGGCTTGCCAATAATCGAGGCATCTCATACACCGACCTTATGATAAGTTATGCATATGTGGCCCTTGGCGGCGCTATCGGCGCGAGCCTGCGATACGGCGTTGGCCGCTGGGCCCTTAAAGCTTTCGGCCCCGGCTTTCCGTGGGGCACGTTCATTGCCAATGTCAGCGGCGGATTTTTGATGGGACTTTTGACCGGCTGGCTGACATTTCGCGTCTCCGGCGGGGAGCCTTTACGGCTATTTTTAGCCGTTGGCGTTCTGGGCGGGTTTACGACTTTTTCCGGATTTTCCTTAGAGACACTAAGCCTGATTGAGACAAAAGCTTACAGCGCGGCAGGACTTTACATTTTTGGCTCGGTTATACTGGCATTAGCCGCCGTTTTTGCAGGACTGCTCATTGCCCGCAAACTGTTTGCCGTATAGACAGCGCCCTTAGCTAAGGGTCTTTGACATGAGTGCAGTTCAAATATTGACGGTAAGCGAAACTGATGACGGCGCGCGCCTTGACCGGTGGTTCAAACGCCAATTTCCGCATATCGCCCACGGGCGCGTTGAAAAACTGCTGCGTAAAGGTGAAATCCGCGTGGACGGCAAGCGCGCCAAAGGCAATCTGCGCATCGAAGCCGGTCAAGCCATTCGCGTCCCGCCCCTGCCTGACCCGACAGACGAAAAGCCCGAGCCGCGCGTCTCTGACGGCGATGCCAAACTTATTCGCGACATGGTCATTTATGAAGACGCGCATATGTTTGCGCTCAATAAGCCGGCCGGCCTTGCGGTTCAGGGCGGCACAAAAACAACACGCCATATTGACGGTATGCTTCCGGCCCTGGGCGAAGGTTGCCGCCTTGTCCACCGCCTTGACCGGGACACATCCGGGCTTTTGCTGATTGCCAAGAACGCAAAATCAGCGGCCATTCTCGGCAAGAGCTTCCAGAACCGCACAACGGAAAAGATTTATTGGGGCGTCACTAATGGCGTGCCGCATCCCAAAGAAGGCGAAATCAAAGGCTATGTCGCCAAAGGCCTGACCGATGATGCATTCGGTAAGAAGAACGAAGGCATGGAAATCATGCAAGCTGTGCGTCATGGCACGGCCGGATCGAAATACGCCAAAACCCTTTACCGCGTGGTCAATACGGCCGGACAGCGGGCCGCATGGGTCGTCATGCAACCGTTAACCGGGCGCACCCATCAACTCCGTCTGCATATGCAATTGGTCGGCGCGCCGCTCTGCTTTGACCCGAAATACCTGACGGACCGCGAAGCGCCGGGCGGGCTTGAGCAACAATTGCACCTGCATGCCCGCTCCCTCGCCCTGCCCCGCCCCGGTAATAAAGAGCTTTACCTCGAAGCGCCGCTGCCGCCGCATATGCGCAGCGCATTTTCAAAACTTGGCTTTGATACCAATACTAAAATTGCGCCGCTGAAGGACGAAGACGACTGATGATCGCAAAAACGCCTCTGGCTATTTTCGATATTGACGGAACGCTCGTCGACAGTCGCTATATGATCCAAGCGGCCATGGAGCGCGCCTTCACTGCGCGAGATCTTACCCCGCCTGTTTATGAGCAAACCCGGCAGATTGTCGGACTGTCTCTGGGCGTCGCCATTGATCGACTCGCCCCGCGCGATTTGGGACCGGACGCTCTGGCCGAATTGACGGAAGGGTATAAAAACGCTTTTATCGCCATGCGACAGGCCGGCGAAGAATCAGAGCCGCTGTATGACGGCGCGACAGACCTCCTCACATCTCTAAAATCAGAAGGTTGGCACATGGGCATAGCCACCGGGAAGTCCCGGCGCGGCCTTGACGCGGTGATGAGCCGTGAGGGCTGGTTTGATATTTTTGATTGCAGCTTTTGCGCCGATGACGGGCCGGGCAAACCGCACCCCCATATGGTCAACGAAAACCTCAGAGCCCTTACCGCTGATCCGCAAAACGCCGTCATCATCGGCGACACCCATTTCGATATGAGCATGGGCAAAGCCGCCGGCGTGCATGCCATTGGCGTGGATTGGGGCTTTCATAATTTTGCCGAAGTCAAAGCCGGGGGCGCGGACGTTATGGTGTCCACTATGGGCGAGCTCAGCGCCGCTCTGACGCAATTTAAAACGCAGGTTTTATTATGAGTAAGAAGGCCAAACGCTTTTACGAAACCGTCTCGGTTAGCGCCAAATACGGCGGCTATATCGTCAAGCTGGACAAGCGCGAGCTTAAAACACCCGGCCGTGAAGCCCTTGTTTTAAGCCGTGATCATGCAAACCTTCTGGCCGGTGAGTGGCAGGCGCAAGTCGACACGATTAAACCCGAAACCATGCCTGTCACCCGGCTGCTCAATGTGGCGGCAGAGCGTACGCCGGTAAACCGCAGCGCGCTGATATCTGAGGCCATAAAATATGCGGGTACGGATTTATTGTCGTATCGCTCTGAAGATCGCCCTCTGTTTGATCGGCAAACCGCACAGTGGGACCCGGTATTGAAATGGGCCAAAGATACACGCGGCATAAATATCACCTCGACCGTCGGTATTGTCGCGATTGAGCAAGACGATAGCGCAGCGATAAAGCTTGGCGCTTATGCGGGCCTATTAAACGATATTGATTTGACATTATTGGTGCATTTCACGGCTGTTTTCGGCTCTGCGATTTTGGCGCTGGCCGTCATGGAGAGACATTTGAGCGCGGAAGACGCCTTAGATTTATCCCGTCTGGATGAGATCTTTCAAATTGAGCGCTGGGGCCAAGATGAAGAAGCGCAAGAGCGCACGGATGCGATCTATGCAGAAACCGAAGCATTGGCCCGGCTTTTAGACGGAACCGATAGCGCGCCCGAGACGTAATAGGGTCAGGAGATTTCAATGAAAAAACGATTTAGATTTATGTCCGGCGCGGCCTTGCTGACTGCAACCCTCATAGGAGCAGCAGCCTGCGCGCCTGTCAAAATTTTGAATGGCCTGACCCCAAGCAGCACTTTTGATCTTCAAAAAGGCGTCACCTTTTCCCAAACCCCCGATATGGCGATGGATATTTATACGCCGGTAACAGCGAAAACCGACGCCCCTTTGGTCATGTTCATTTACGGCGGCGGCTGGAACAGCGGCAATAAGGACATGTATAAATTTATCGGTGAAGCGTTTTCCTCCGAAGGCTACACAACGCTCATTCCAAATTACCGCGTTTACCCGGACGTTATTTATCCTGAATTTCTAAGCGACGCCGCCAAAGCCGTGGCCCACGCTGCCAAAACCTATGACCGCCCCATCGTGTTAGTGGGCCATTCCGCAGGCGCGCATATGTCGGCTCTGCTGGCGCTTAATCCTGAATATTTGAGCGCAGCCGGCGTTGACCGCTGCAAAGCGCTCGCAGGATGGGTGGGGCTGTCGGGACCATATGATTTTAAAGTCATCGACCCGCCCTATCTGTCTATTTTCCCAAAAAACACGCGCGAAGAGATGCTGCCGATTAATTACGCCGGCAATGCCCTGCACCCCGCTATGGTGGCCATTGGCAGCACAGACGAAACCGTGCAGCCCGCGCAAACCGGGCGTATGGCAGATGCTTTGAAAGTTACAGGCGTGCCTATAACAGAGCGTTATTATGACGGCGTTTCCCACACAGGCATGATTGCCAATATGTCCAAGCTGTTTCAAAAGCGCTCCGCGGCCCACGCCGATGTCATGGAGTTTTTGAAAACCTTGCCAAAAACGAATTGCGGCTAAACAGCTGCGGCCATTGCGCCGCGCGCCCGCCGCGCTAAACTCCCCTTAAAAAACATGGGGACATTATGCCGGATCCAAGCTTTCCGCCGATATTAATTTACGCCATTCCGGCGTTTTTTGCGTTGGTTGTTTTAGAATTTGTCTGGCTTCGCACCCGCCGTAAAGACATTATCTTTAATGGCAAAGACGGCCTGACGTCTATGGTGATGGGTCTGGGCATGACAGCCTCAGATATTCTGATGGGGGCCGTGTCTCTCGGTATTCTTTACTTTTTCCGGCAATTTCGGTTTTTCGATCTCGGCTACAGCTTGCCGATCATTATTGCCGCGTTTTTGATCGGTGATTTTAAGTATTATTGGAAACATCGCTTTTTCCATCGCATGCGGTGGTGGTGGATGTCCCATGTCGTTCATCACAGCAGCGAGCATTACAATTTAACCACCGCCCTGCGCCAACCTTGGACCAATCATATCTCTCTGCATATGGTTATTGGCGTCCCGATGGTTCTGCTCGGTTTTCATCCGCTTGTTGTTGTCTTGGCCGGCGCGCTGAACTTGCTCTATCAGTTTTGGATACACACCGAACTTATCGATAAAATGCCGAAATGGTTTGAGGCCGTGATGAACACGCCCAGCCATCACCGCGTCCATCACGGCCGCAATCCGCAATATCTCGACAGCAATTACGCCGGCGTTTTTATCATTTGGGATAAAATGTTCGGCACATTTGTTCCCGAGGATGAAAATGATCCGGTCGAATACGGATTGGTCGAGCCGCTGACGACTTATAATCCTATCAAAGTAGCCTTCACAGAATTGGTGTCCGTCATAAAAGACGCGACGCAGCCCGGAATTACAATCGGTCAGCGCCTCAAATATATGTTCGCTCCGCCCGGGTACAGTCATGACGGATCACGCCTGACCTCAGAGATGATCAAAGCCAAAGCCGCTGCAGACAAAACAAGCGATCCCGCCATGACGGCGGCGCAATAGATGGACAGTTCTGCCCTCGACACTTTTCACATAGAACTGGGCGGGCCATCGGAAATCGCCATGGCGGTGTCACTGGCGATGATGATGTTTGCCGTCGCGCTTGGCTTGCGGGTGGAACATTTTTCATTTTTTAAAAAGCAGCCCCGTCATTATCTGGCCGGCGTGCTCGCGCAAATTATCGGCTTGCCCCTCTTGACCTTAGCCCTCGTTATGACCCTAAAACCGGGCGCAAGTCTGGCCCTCGGCATGATACTCTTCGCCTGTTGCCCGGGCGGGAATACGTCCAACCTGCTGGCGCTGTTCGGACGCGCCAATACAGCGCTGTCTGTGTCTATGACGGCCACATCCAGCCTTGCCGCCGCCTTTATTACGCCCATATCCATTGTGTTTTGGTGCAGCCTTTACGCACCCACCCGCGCGCTGCTGACACAGATTGATTTTGATGTCGTGAGCTTTTTGTTCCAAACGCTGTTGATACTCGCCTTGCCGATTTGCGCCGGCATGCTGATGGCGCGGTATGCGCCAAAGGTCGCAAGAGTTTTGCAAAAACCTTTAGCTATACTCAGCGGCGTTATTTTAATGCTGATTATTGTTGTTGGAATTTATGCCTATCGCGATATTTTCTTTGGCGCGGGGCACATTCTGTTCCCGTTAGTCATTATCCATAACGCACTGGCCTTTGGCATGGGATATCTGACCGGGGTTTTGACCCGCGCCGATATTCCGACCCGCCGGGCGTTGACCTTTGAAATTGGGATTCAAAATTCCGGACTGGGCATGGTGATTTTAATCACTCAATTGTCGGGCCTTGGCGGCGCGGCGGCCATTACCGGCGCGTGGGGCATTTGGCATTTAATCGCCGGCGGCACTATGGTGGCTACCTTCAGACTTGCAGACAGGAGGCACGTGCATGCGCTTTGATATTAAAATTACCGGCGGAACGGTTTATGACGGAAACGGAGGCGCCGGCGTCAAAACTAATATCGGCATTAAAAACGGCGTCATCACTGAGGTCGGAGACTGCGCCGGAGCGGCAAGCGAAACGATCGACGCGTCCGGCCATATCGTGACCCCGGGCTTTATTGATTTACATACCCATTATGACGGCCAAATTTCATGGGACGAAGAACTGGCCCCATCCGTCAATCACGGCGTCACCACAGCGGTGATGGGTAATTGCGGCGTCGGATTTGCGCCGTGCCGCGCGGCGGACCGCGACAAGTTGATCCGCCTGATGGAAGGCGTAGAGGACATTCCCGGCACGGCCTTGCACGAAGGCCTGACATGGGACTGGGAGACTTTCCCTGAATATATGAATGCCATTGATGCCAAGCCCCACACCATAGATTTCGCCGTTATGATACCGCACGATCCCCTGCGGGTTTACGTCATGGGCGACCGCGCCGTGTTCGACAAGCCGGCCACACCGGACGAGATTAAAGCGATGAGCGATGTCGTCCGCGAAGCGATGGAAGCCGGCGCGTGTGGCGTTTCCACAGGACGCAGCGATTTTCACAAAACATCCGACGGTGACTGGACTCCCGGCAGTGAAGCCGGAATTGACGAACTGAAAGGTATTGCTTCTGCGCTTTCGCATTTGGATTACGGCGTTCTGCAAGCCGTTAATGATTTTGACATGGTGCGCCCCGGCGAGACGTTCGATACAGAATTTGAGCTGATGGAGGCGTTCTTTCGCGCCGGAGACGGACGCCCCGGCTCCATGTCTCTAATGGAGCGAGATTTTGCGCCGGATGACTGGAAGAAAATCATTGCCCGCGTCGAAGAACTGAACGCCGGCGGCCTTGACATATCCTTGCAAGTTGCGCCGCGCGCCATCGGCGCGATCAACGGCCTGCAATGCACATTTCATCCGCTTATGGCGTTTCCGAGTTATATCGCGATTTCAGATAAACCGCTTTCCCAGCGCGTCGCCATCCTGAGAAACCCTGCATTTAAAGCCAAACTTCTGTCAGAAACGCCGGTCACATTGTCCGGTCCGGACAGCGGCGTCCCGCCTTTGGTCGATATGATGATCGCCAATTTTACCAATTTGGCCGAGAAACAGTTCCTGCTCGATTTGGATGGGCGCGTTGATTATGAGCAAACCGCAGATCAGTCCATTGCCGGCATGGCGCGGCGCGACGGAGTCTCTGTCTGGGAAAAAGCCTATGATCTTATGCTGGAAGATGACGGCAAAGCGCTGATTTATTTTCCGGTCTATAATTACACAAACATGAACTACGACAATGTCCTGACCATGATGCGCCATCCAAAAGCCTTGCCCGGATTATCCGATGGCGGCGCGCATGTCGGCACGATTTGTGACGCGAGCTTTCCGACATACTTATTGTCCCATTGGACGCGCGACCGGCTGTCCCGCGGAAAACAGGGCATAGAGCTTTCCCGGGCCGTGCAAATGCTGACCGGGAACAGCGCAGATTATTTAGGCCTGACCGATCGCGGAAGACTTGCGTCGGGGCAGCGGGCCGACATCAATGTCATCGACTATGACAAATTGACTCTTGGCGTCCCGAAAATGGTCCAAGACTTACCGGCCGGCGGACAGCGCTTAATTCAGCCGGTGTCGGGATATAAAGCCACCTTGGTCAAAGGCGAGCGCGTTATAGAGGACGATATAATCACGCCCGCCCGCCCCGGGCGTTTGGTTCGCTTTGGTCAAAACGCCGCTTAAGCAGCAGGCATAATCACTTTGGACCTTTTGCTTTTGCGCCACGCCGCGAGACAGAATATGAAAACGGCGGCCCATATGAACGCAAAGCATACCATTCGGGCGGACGTCAGCGGCTCGCCGTAATACATGGCGACGCTAAACTGAATGGTCGGGCCTAAAAATTGTAATATCCCAATTGTGGATAAGGGCAGCCGGCGTGCGGCCAAAGCAAAAGCCAGCAACGGCACAACCGTAAAGGGCCCGGCCAATAACAGGCCCAATGACAAACCGACATTCTGCGCGCCAAACACATTGGCTCCGTTCATCGTCAACCAAATCAAATAAGCCAGCCCAAACGGAAATAACAGCAAGGTTTCGATAAACAATCCCGGCATACCGCCAATGGCGACTTGTTTTCGAACGACCCCGTACACCGTAAAACTGATCGCAAGAATAATCGTGATAATCGGAAACTCTCCGCCGGACACAGTCAGCCACCCTACGCCGATAAAGGCCAAACCAACCGCCAGCATTTGAAGCTTATTCAACTGCTCTTTCAGAAAAACCACGCCAACCAGAACATACATAAGCGGGTTAATATAGTACCCCAAACTCGCCTGCATAATCTCGCCTATATGTACGGCCCATATATAAACGCCCCAGTTAAGCGCAATAAAAAATGCCGATAACGATAACAGGCCCACTGTCTTTTTGCTTTTGAGGGCGATCTTAACTTGGGGCCATTGCCCGCGAAGCATGACAATGATTGCCCCGACGGGCAGCGCCCATATCAGGCGATGCGCCAAAATTTCAAGCGGCGGAACAGCGGCCATAAGCTTGAAATAGATGGGAAAGAAACCCCAAAATGTATAGCAAAACAATGCCAGCAATATGCCGTTACGATACGGATTAGTCTCAGGGTTTTGCGGCAAATGGCTCATACCGCCCAGTCTCACAGTTAGATCCTGCTGTCCGGTCACAAAATGTTGCGAACCGGCAAAAGGATTGCCCTAATTGCCGCCCGCATCAATCGACATGGCCAGCGCGCGGCTGATTGTGGTTAAATCTTCGCCGCTTTCGATCATCCACGTATTGAATGCTGCCTGCACGGCGCGCTTGGCAGATTTAGACGTGACCGCGCCGTCAATGACGCCGGCGTGCTTAAGCGCTGCCGTGACGTCGGATGACAAAATAAAACTTGGCACACCGGAAAACCGCAGCGCATATGAGGCTGTTGCGGGGCCAAGGCGCGAGCCATGTTTATTTAAATAGTCAAGTAGCCCGATATAATCATCCGGCGGCCAGCTGCGAATAAAGGCGTCCGCGCTGCCTTTTTGCTTAGCCATTTGCAAAATCATATCAGCATTTTGCGCGACGGACTTTATCTTGGCACCGTGACGCACAATGGATTTATCCGATGTCAGGCGCTCCATATCTTCCATATCGATATTGATGCATTTACCCGGATTAAAGCCCCAAAACGCCGTTTCAAACCCGTCCCATTTATGCTCCACGACTTTCCAATTAAAGCCGGACTGAAAGACGCGTTTGGTAAATTGCGACAGCCAGCGATCATCGCTCATGGCCGCGCCGACGCCGTTATGAACCGGGTGATGCTCATTGATCTTGGCAATCAGGTTGTCTTCGCCGCCATGACGCTCCGCTGCGCGGTGAAATATCGTCGCGTAGGTTTCCATGCTGTTTCCCGTCAATTACTGCGCGAGGAAGTAATCCAAAAACCGTTCAGCTTCCGGGCTTTGCCAATCGGCCTCGCCTTGCACGCGGGCAATTTCGCGCCCTCCCGCATTATACATAACAGTCAGAGGAATACCATTAGCTGCCAATCCGTCTTTGGAGGCGATTGCAAATGTGTTGTCATGATAGAGCGGCAAGCTGCCCGCGCTTATTTTATCCAAAAATGCCTGCGCGTCGCCCGCGTCTCTGTCCACACTGATCGCGATGACTTTCAGGCGGCCGGCATAGTCTCGGGACATTTGGTTCAGGCTCGGCAGTTCCGCAATGCACGGCGCGCACCATGTCGCCCAGATATTGACGATCATCGGCTCTCCGCGCAGGGTCTGCAAATCTATTTTCGCGCCATCAGGCCCCGTAAATTTCACGGCCGGAATAGCAGGCGGTGACTTCAGAGAGACCAGCCGCGACAAGCTGCCCCCGGCGAAGCGTTCAATCCCGCTTTTAGGCGTGGAACAGGACCGCAAAATAACGTATGCCAACGCCACCATACCAAAAATCACCATAGCTTTAATGGATATGGAAACCAAATCTTTGTCTTTTTGCGCCAATGGGTCTGTCATGTCTAAAAAACCTCAAAATGAAAATGCCGCTAAGGGCCAAAAAATGTGGGGCGGTCGCTTCACCGATACCCCGTCCGGCATCATGCAAGCCATCAATGTCTCAATCGATTTTGACCGCCGCCTCGCCGCCCAAGATATTCAAGGCAGTCTCGCCCACGCAGCAATGCTAGCTAAGCAAGGTATTATTTCAAGCGATGACCATGCGGCTATTTCGCAAGGCTTGGCAGAGATTAAAACCGAAATTGACGAGGGCCGATTTGCATGGTCGCACGAGCTTGAAGATATTCACCTCAATATTGAAGGCCGCTTGCGCGAGAAGATCGGCGACGCCGCCGGACGCCTGCACACCGGCCGGTCACGCAATGATCAAGTCGCGACAGATTTTCGCCTTTGGGTGCGCGGCAATCTTGACCATTTCGCAGGCCGCCTTGACGCGCTCATCCGCGCGCTCCTTGCCCAAGCCGAAGCCAATACGGATACGATCATGCCCGGCTTTACCCACCTGCAATCCGCGCAACCCGTTACATTCGGCCATCATATGCTGGCCTATGTAGAAATGTTTGCCCGCGATAAATCCAGGTTTGAGGATTGCCGCAAGCGGATGAATGAAAGCCCCCTTGGCGCGGCCGCTCTGGCAGGGACGCCTTACCCGATTGATCGCGATATGACGTCAAGTGCACTCGGGTTTGACCGTCCTATGGCAAATTCTCTGGACGCTGTTTCCGCCCGTGATTTTGCCATTGAAGCCCTTGGCGCGGCGAGTATTTGCGCAACCCATCTGTCGCGCCTTGCCGAAGAAATTGTCATTTGGACATCGGCGCAATTTGCGTTCATCAGCCTGTCTGACAAATACACGACCGGCAGTTCCATCATGCCACAAAAGCGAAACCCTGACGCGGCCGAACTCGTGCGCGCAAAAGTCGGGCGTATTGTCGGCGCGACCACATCTTTGATGATTGTGATGAAAGGCCTGCCACTGGCTTATTCCAAAGATATGCAGGAAGATAAAGAGCCCGTGTTTGACGCGTTTGAAGCCCTTGATTTGGCCCTTGCCGCTATGACAGGAATGGCCGGCGATATGACGCCGAATAAAGACCGCCTCGCGGACGCGGCCGGTGCAGCCTATTCCACGGCTACGGATTTGGCTGATTGGCTGGTCCGCAGCCTGAATATGCCGTTTCGCGATGCCCACCACGTCACCGGGACCATTGTCGCGCTGGCAGAAAAGCAGGGCAAGACCCTCGATGCGATGGATTTATCCGACATGCAAACGGTTGAGCCGCGCATTAATGATGACGTATTTTCCGTGCTGTCCCCGCTCGCCTCTGCAAGCAGCCGCTTAAGCTATGGCGGCACTGCGCCGAGCAATGTTGAGGCGCAAGTCGCGCGGTGGAAAGAAAAACTGGCTTAAACGCGAAAAGAGCGCGCCTAGCGCAAGGTAACGCCTGTAATTGACGCGCCCTTAACGGACACCGGCCCGACCAGCTCGCCGGCGCGGTAAAGTTCAAGCGCGCCGCCGTCGCGCGCCGAGAATGTGTAATTGTCCGTAATCTTAGCTTCGAACAGCTCGCCCGGCACAAAAATACGGGACGTCAAAACATTGCCCTTATCGTCAGAAATCTGAACCCAAGTTGCAGCCCTCGCGCGAAGGGACACAATTTGCGGGTCGCCTTTGGTCGGCACCGGCATAGCCAGTCCCAAATCAGACGCAGGCACAACCGCAGAGACGGCCGGGGCCGCAGCTTCGGCCTTGGATGTCATGCCGTACCAACCGGCCAGAACCGCAAAAGCGCCCAGAGTCATTACGGCAGCGACAGAGCCGCGCGGTAAGCGAATAGTCCGGCGGGCTACATAATGGGGCGCGGCGCGCATGCCCAGATCCCGCGGAATTTCGCTCTCAATTTTATAGCGGGCAACGGCATCAACGACATCAAACCCTAAAAACTTGGCGTAAGATCGCATAAAGCCCAGAACATAGCCAAGGCTGGGCAGTGCATCTTTGTCGAGGTCTTCAATTGCTCGCAAATAATCTTCGCTGATGTGCAGCGTTTTGGAAACTTGCTGCAACGTTTGACCGGACGCCTCACGTGCGGCGCAAAGCTCTGCGCCAATATGGTCATCGGGCAGCACAGCGTCTGCCTCGGCAGCAGTGCCAAGCGGAATGCGCCCGTTTTCTGATAATATGGCGTTTGCCATAACAGTCCTGTCGGTTTGTGGCAGATCCGGACAAAATATGACCAAATCGTTAACACGGATAAAGCACATGCTTATCTTTAAGAAAAGCCCCTAAGATGCGTAAATAGCTGATTTGAGTTAATTTTTGGCTTATTTCGCAATATTTTCTGACGGCAAACGTGCAATTTTGCCGCCGTGACAGCCCCGGCAATTCCGCCTATATTTCATTATGTCTTTTATTTCCGATATTTTTCGCCCCCATATTTGGCCTCGCATCGCTTTTCTGATCTCGCTGGGAATGCTTTGCAGCGCATGGGCGTTTCAATATCTTGGCGGCCTTGCGCCTTGCCAAATGTGCTATTGGCAACGGCACGGACATAAAGCGGTTTTAGCGGTCAGCCTCGCCGTCATTATTGCCTTGGCTTTGCGCGGAAGATCACGGGAAACCATTTTAAAAATCGGGCTGTGGCTGATTGCTTTGGCCTTTGCAGTCTCGTCCGGGCTGGGCGCTTGGCATATGGGCGTTGAGCACGGATGGTGGGAAGGCCCGAAAACCTGCATGGTCGGACCGATAGGCCCGATTACGATGGGTGGGTTTGAAGACAGCCTGAAAGGCCCGATAAAAATGCCGGCCTGCTCTGATGTTGTTTGGTCGCTGTTTGGTCTGTCTATGGCCGGATGGAATGCGCTTGTATCCGGCGTTGCCGCGCTTATCTCAATAAGTGTTGCGACCCGCAAAGGAGACTTATAATGCCCCGCCCTGCCCGCCCCGGTCCAAAAGCTAAAACAAGCGCCGCGCCGCGCCTTGCTGAGATATTGCGCGTTGATCACGCCGGTGAATATGGCGCCGTGGCGATTTACAAAGGCCAGCAAGCCGTTTTTGCCCGCCGCGCCAAAACGCGCAGCATCGCCGATCAGCTCAAGCATATGGAAGAAGAAGAACAAAAGCATCTGGACGCTTTTGACGATCTTTTAATCGAGCACAATGTTCGCCCCACCGCCATGACTCCCATTTGGAATTTGGCGGGATATGGTCTCGGCGTTGTGACCGCCCTGATGGGCGAGAAAGCGGCCCATGCCTGCACCGAAGCCGTAGAAAATGTTATTGAGCAGCATTACGGCGAGCAGGTTGAAGAACTTAAAGACAGCGAGCCGGAAATGTCTGCAACATTTGCGAAATTTCGCGAAGACGAACTGTCTCATCGCGACATTGCCGTAGAAAACGGCGCGCAGGACGCCCCGGGATATGCCGTACTGTCACGGGTCATCACGGCCGGATGTAAGGCCGCGATCAAAATCACCGAGAAGATTTAGGCGCGCTTACTTGCGTTTGGCGCTTTGTATAATGACGGGCTTGGGAAGAAACTGACCTTGGGTCGCCGGGTTTTTTGATGGCCCTGCGCTGTCCAAAGCCTGAATTTTTTTAACCACATCCATGCCCTTAGTGACTTTGCCAAACACGGCATAGCCTTGTCCGTCCGGATTGCGCGCGCCGCCGTGATCGAGAAAACTGTTATCGCCGATCGAGATGAAAAAATACGCAGCGCTGCCGGTACCCACGGCGTCGCGGGCAATCGAAAGCGCGCCGTCATTATGGGTCAAGCCGGTTATATCAGTCGGCTCGTGTTTTATAGACGGCGTCACGGGAACCGTAGACAGCAGACCGCCCTGTATCAGGCTCATCCCCATATCGCGCGGGTCGTTGTCCGGACGCACGACGCGGTAAAACCCCTCCCCATCGTAAAGACCTTCGTCAACATGATAGAGGAAATCCGCCGCCGAAAGCGGGGCTTTATCCTCATAAACTTCGATACTAATATCGCCCAAATCGGTTTTAAAAACGACATTCGGATTGCCGCAGGCCGCAAGCAGCAGCGCGCCGATTGCCGTCAAAGCTCTGAGCGTCTTCATTCGATGCGCGGACCGCCACCGCCGCGTTTAATCACGACATCGGCAATCAGTGTGGCGCAAAAGCCTAAAAACAAGGCGAAAATCGGATGGCGCAATATCAGCAAAACAGCAATGCCGACGCCCATGCCGATGATCAGAGAATAAGGATGAATTTTATTGGTCATAGATAAGATATAAGCCTTCAGCGCTCTAATTCAACGTCCCAGTAAAGATAGTCCAGCCAGCTTTGGTGCAGATGATTGGGCGGGAAGCGGCGTCCCTGCGCCTGAAGCTGATGCATGTTTGGCTCATAGGGCTTACGCGCAGGCTGCATTTTCGCGTCTTTGGGCAAGCGCCCGCCTTTGCGAAGATTACAGGCGCTGCACGCCGCCACAATATTGGTCCATGTCGTTTTGCCGCCAAGCCGTTTGGGGATCAGGTGGTCAAACGTCAGATCGTCTCCGCTGCCGCAATAAACACATTCAAATCCGTCTCGCAAAAACAGATTGAACCGGGTAAACGCCGGATTGCGGTTTTGCACCACGAAATCTTTCAGGCTGACTACGGAAGGCAACTGCATTTCAAAACTCGTGCTGCGCACGACGTGGTTATAGTGATTAACGACGTTAACGCGCTCTAGAAAAACGGCTTTAATAGTGTCTTGCCAAGACCAAAGCGAAAGGGGGTAATAGGACAGGGGCTGGTAATCAGCGTTCAGGATCAAGCACGGATAGGCCCCGCTGCCGACGGCATCAGGTTCACCGATCGGATTGGCCATAATCGGGCCGGCCGGAAGAGATGTATCTATGCGGCCCATATGCGGCCCCGGCGGTTAATTTTTGATATGAAGCAATTATGTGGTTTGAAGGCTGTTCTCCCGGTAATGTTATCGTTACGCTAACCGAGAAGGGTGAGACGTGACAAGTGAGAAAAAATCATGACTTTTTACCGAATCCCGACGCCGGGTAAGCGCGTCAGGTCACGCCTGCGATGATTACGCGTTTTGCGCCCTCCCCGACCGGATATTTGCATCTTGGTCACGCTCTGGCTGCCAAGCGCGCTTTCGGGTTCGCAAAAGTTGCCGGCGGGGTCTGCCATTTGCGCATTGAAGATATCGACAGCACGCGCTGCCGGCCGGAATTTACGGACGCCATTTTTGAGGATTTGGCGTGGCTTGGGTTTGATTGGCCCAAACCTGCGCGGGTGCAGAGCGAACATTTGGGCGATTACGACGGCGCGCTTGAAGCGCTGAAATCTCGCGGACTTGCCTATCCGTGTTTTTTGACGCGGCGCGAAATTGCGGCCGCAGAGCAAGCGCGCGGCGCGCCTTACGCAGGCCCTGATACGCCGCCGGGTGATGATGAAGTGGCTGCAAAAATTAAAACCGGACAGACCCCGGCATGGCGACTGTCTATGACGGCCGCTAAGGCGGAGCTTGGCGCGCAGTTTAACACTCTGAGCTATACCGAAAGCGGCAAAGCGGTTCCCATTGACGCAAACGCTTATGGCGACGTTGTTATTGCCCGCAAAGATATTGGGACAAGCTACCATTTGGCCGTCACCTGTGACGACGCTATGGGGGGCATTACCGATGTGGTTCGCGGACAAGATCTGCAGGCAATGACCGGTCTGCACACCCTCATCCAAACCCTGATGGGGTGGGCGCACCCGGACTATCATCATCACGCTTTGATAATGAAAAATGAAACCGATAAGCTATCCAAACGCAGCGGCGATACATCCGTTCGCGCTTTGCGGGACGCCGGCTATACAGCCTTGCAGGTTTTAGATATGGCGGAGCGGGCCGTTTCAGATTAAGACGATTTCATGAGCGCAGCATCATCATCTTTTGCCCAAGACATTTGGTATTTCGCGGCCCTGTCCGGGGATATAAAAACCGGCAAGCTTATCCGTATTGAAATTGCCGGAGAGCCGATTACGTTGGGCCGCAATAAAGACGGAACCGTCTTTGCCCTGCGTGATATTTGCCCTCACCGCGCCGCGCCGCTTTCCGCCGGACAGATTATTGGCGACGCCGTGGAATGTCCGTATCATGGCTGGAAGTTTTCCGGCAAGACCGGCGCTTGCACAGAAATACCCGCACTGTGCGAAGACAGCGACATGGACACAAGCAAGATACGGGTGCCCACATATCCGATACGCGAAGACGGCCATTTGATCTGGGTTTGGCTGTCGTCTGAGAAGCGGTTTGCAGGCAATCCTGATATTGAGCCGCCACAATTTGACATGGCTCGGATTAAGCCGCGCATGCGCGATAGCTTAATGCTGAACTGTCACGTCGATCATGCCGTTATCGGCCTCATGGATCCGGCTCACGGCCCCTTTGTGCACAAACAATGGTGGTGGCGCAGCGCAAAATCCATGCACGAAAAAGCCAAGCAGTTTGAGCCGCGCGAAATGGGCTTTGCCATGGCGGCCCACAGCCCGTCATCCAACAGCTTTGCCTATAAATTGCTGGGCGGGAAACCTGTGACAGAAATTACGTTCTGCCTGCCCGGCATCCGGACAGAGGAAATCAAAGTCGGCAAACGCACCCTGTTGTCTTTTACCGCGGTTACGCCGGTTGACGAAAATCACACGGAAATTACGCAAGTGTTTTTCACTGATATGCCGCTTGTCAAACTGCTGACGCCAATTCTTAAAATCGGGGCGCGCAAATTTCTGCGTCAAGACGGCAATATGGTGGACTTGCAGCAAATGGGTTTGAAATACGATCCGAACCTGATGCTGATTGAAGACGCCGATACGCAGGCAAAGTGGTATCACCGCCTGAAAAAAGAATGGGCCGCGTCCCGAGCGGAGACGCGACCCTTTGTAAACCCGGTCAAAGCAAAAGTGCTTCGCTGGAGAAGTTAGTGGCGCTTATCAAATACTGACGCCGTGCAGGCCGAATACCTCGTCTAAAAGCGCAAAGGTCGCGTTCCAGCTGCGCTGCGCGCTGGCTTCATTATACATAAGGCCCAAATCCTTATTGGCCGCGCCCGGCACAGTGAACGCATGAGTCGTGCCGCCATGCGCCATGATTTGCCAGTCGCACTTTGCGTCGGTTAATTCTTTACCTAACGTCAAAACGGTTTCAGGCTTGGCCATCGGATCATCCCAGCCATGGGCGACCAAAACTTTGGCTTTAATCTTTTTCTTCGGCAGATCAGGCGCATCCAGCAAACCATGAAAGCTGATCGCGGCTTTGATATCGGCCCCGGAACGGGCCAAATCCAGCGTCGTCAGGCCGCCGAAACAAAAACCGAGCATGGCCAAATTATCAGCGTCAACTTCGTCCATAGCGCTTGCGGCTTTCATGCCGGCTTTAATGCGGGTCAGAAGCGCTTTGCGGTCTTCCTTCAGCGGGCCCATAAGCGCCATTTTATCATCAATGCTGTCAGGCCGTGCGCCGTCGCCGTACAGGTCAGGAACAAAGCCGACATAGCCCAGCGCGGCCATTTGCACCGCTTGCTGCATGGCAAAATCATCAAGTCCGCCCCAAGCGTGACCGATCAAAACACAAGGCCGCGCAGACGCAACGGACTCATCCCAAGCCACATAGCCAATGCATTTTTGTTTGCCGTCAAAATACTCAACAGGTTTGGTCGTGATGTTCATAACATATCCTCAAATTCGTGATTGCGAACTCCATACAACACCGCCGGGCGGCTATCAATCGGCGCGAAGGCCGCATGGGCGAATAAGCGTGAATTAACGCAATATTATCCATATTTTGGTTGGCTGATGCCAAATCTATCAGGGAGCTTATTATGAGCCATATCAAGACCGTTTTCATGGGCGCTTGCGCCGCCGCCATTCTTTGCGCCTGCGCGACGCCGCAATCCAACCCGCATTATAAATATTCCAGCAAAATGCCGGCTGATACCTCTGCAAGCGGCGCCTATCAAAGCGCGCCGGCGCAGGCTCCTGTTACCTATCAGGCCGCGCATACGGTCGAAACTTACTCTCAGCCGGCTTATGTACAAAGCGCAAGCTACTTGCAGCCCGTCGCATACCAATCGCCGCAAACCCGCCAAGCCTGTTTGGTGAAAGAGCAAAATCGCAAGATTGCAGGCGCAGCCATTGGTGGCGCAATCGGCGCTTACGCCGGCAAAAAGCTTGGCGGCGATGATAATGACACGCTTGGCATGGTCGGCGGCGCTGCAATCGGCGGCATTGCCGGTTACGGCGCGGGCGATATGACGACAGATTGTGACCCTGTCGCCGCGGCACCGATTTCGGCGCATAACGCTGCCGGCTATCCGGCATCCCCTGTCGCAAGCCCGTTACCTGCACAGGCGCAAGCCGTAACGACCGCGACACGCTACGAGGCGCCTGTCATGATTGAGACCGGCGGTCCGTTGAGCCAAGAAGAAATGCAGTACGATTATAATAATGGCGGCTATGTGACAGCGCCGCAGACTACGCAAGCAGCTGTGACCGCCCCTGCGCCCGCCGTGACGCAGCGCCTCTATGACGCGCCGGCTGTGGCCGCCGCGCCAATGACCGTATCCGCGCCGGCCGGCGTGACATATATCGTGCAGGAAGGCGACACGGCCTGGAACCTGTCGCGCAAGACCTGCTCTTCAATAACAGACATCAAAGCGATGAATAATCTGGAAGGCGACTTCCTCATCAAAGCCGGCGAAGCGATATTGCTGCCGGCTTCAAAATGCTAACCCAGATTTAGCTTTAAAATCAGACTGAGGATTACAGCAAATCCGATCAGAGAAATAATCAAAGCCATTCGGTCCCGCCGGATGGCTTTCGTCCAATTGCCCTGCGCTTCGTCTTTGCGCCATGTGTTCTCGACGACTTCGGCCAGGACAATCAGGATGAAGGCATAGGACAGCAGGTAAATCTGATCGATTATCATCAGATAACTTGTGTCCGGCAGATCGCTTGCGGACGTAATTTGCAGAGCAACCAAGGTCAGCAGCGCCGTAATCACCAAGCCGATACGCCCTTCCGTATATCGCGGATGCACAAGCAATGCGAGGCCGGCGCAAAGCAGAATAATGCTTATCGGCAAAATGCCTTTAACCACACCTGATTTCCAAGGCCGCGCTATCGGCATGACAAATGTGACCCGCGAATATGGCTCATTCATCTCTTTTGTAATGTCGCCGAAACGGGTCGGATAGGGTTGGTCCGTAATCCGCATCACCGGCTTGCCGACATTATATCCGGGCAAGCTGATTTCTGTCCCTAATGTCATCGGCGTTTCATCAGGAACATAAATCACGTCTCCGGATCCGTATTCCGCATCTTCGACAATAATACGCAATTCCTGCTTATCGAAAGGGTAATTATCCAGCGGGAATTTGGTTGAAAAAGCCCCTTGATGACGAATAATATTATAGAAAGTTCCGTCGGGAAGTTTTTTTGGCTCGTCGTACCAAGTGTCTTCCACATGGGCTTCCGGGTCATGTAAATTCATAAACTCAAACGTGTCGAGCGGGTCAAGCTCAGGATCGGTCCAGCGGAACCAAACATAAATATCAGCCAAGAAAGAATGGGTTTTCAGGTCAATAACCTGAACATCATTAAGATAACCACCGACGATAATTTCTTTCGGCGCGGGTTTTTCGGCTTTCGCGTCCGGCCCGTCCTGCGCGAAAGCAGAGGCGGACAGGAAAGTCCAAGCCATCAAAAATGATAATAAATTACGCACCGTTAATCCCCTTCAAAACTTTCGAAAGGTTATAAAGCGTTACTGCATCGGGGCAAGATCGGGGCATATTTAGCATAAAGGCGCGCTTTGGATTTTGGATCGACATTAACTTTCGTAATATCCCCGCCGGCCCATTCCATCACTTTTTTATCCATAACTTTATACCAAAGCGGCGGAATAGCGGCGAGCATATAGCAGCCCAAATAGCCGTTTGGAAGGGTCGGCAGATCATCGAAATTGCGCAAGACCTGATATGGCCGCAGCGGGTTAGCATGATGGTCGCTGTGGCGCTGAAGGTGGAAAAGTTGCATATTTGAAAACAGATGATTTGTGTTCCAGCTGTGGTGCGGCTGCGTACGCTCATATTTACCGTTTGCTTTTTTTGCGCGCAGCAAGCCGTAATGCTCGATGTAATTAGCTTGGGTCAGCGTGTACCAGCCGAACAAATAAACCGACAAAATAAACGCCAAAATGGCCGGGCCGAACAGGCTTACGCATATCGCCAATATTACCAGCGTCAGGGCGTAGCTTTGCAAAACGTCATTGCGCCATGTCCAAAAACCATACCCTTTTTTCTCCAGACGCTCGCGCTCATGGTGAATGCCGCGTTCAAAAGCTCCGGACATTTCGCGCATTGCAAAACGGTAAATGTTTTCGCCCATACGCGAGCTTGCCGGGTCCTCCGGCGTGGACACCATAACGTGATGGCCCCGATTATGCTCAATACAGAAATGCCCGTAACCGATGACGGAATTGCCGAATTTAGCGACAAATTGATCAAGCTTATCGGATTTGTGGCCAAGTTCGTGAGTCAGGGTCATGACCCCGCCGCAATAGGTACCGACGCCGATTATCAGGGCCGGGTATGACCACCATGGCAGGCTCTGCGTGCCGACAAACCACACGGCGACGGCAAACAGCACAAATACCAGAGCGACGAGCGGGTAGATAGCAAAGCGGTAAAAATTATCTGCCATCATCGCCGGCATGACAGCCTCCGGCGGGTTATGGGAATCCTCACCCACCAGAAGGTCAATGATGGGGGTCACGCCAAAAATATAGATAACCGGAATCAGGGTAAAAAGCGCGTTCTGACCGGCCGCAAAATACCCCCAAAAGGAGGCCAGATAGATGGCCGGAGACATCAGCGCGAGCAAATACCAATAGCGCTTATGATCTTTATAGTCGACGATTGCGCCGTCCTCGGCAGTTCCTGAAAACATCATTACGCAACCCCTTCTTTGCTTTGATCAACGGCCTTAAAAGGCACGCAAAGCTGCGCCATAGGCGCAATCACCTTTAAAATATCCGAAACTTTGGTGACAATATCCGGCCCGTTAATATCGTACTCTACGCGGCGGCCGGATTTGCGCGAGGCCGTAATTCCGGCCCGCTCCAGCGTTGCCAGATGGCGGGAGATAACTGAGCGATCTTGGGACATGCCCTGCGCGATTGTTTTCACATCACACGCCCCCACCGAAATCAACCGGCGGATAATGTCGACTCGAACCGGCTCACAAAGCGCCGTAAAAAATTCAGTATCCAAAACAGCTTTCACCTCTTGGGCAATTGCGAGGCGCTCGGCATTCACCGGGGTGTTATCATTTTTCATGTGAGTATATGTGCACACATATGCACACTTTGCAAGAGCCAAAAAAAGCCCCTCCCAAAATCGGGGAGAGGCTTGGATTGCGTCATGGAAACGCGCTTATTTTACAGCGACGAAAATCTTGCTGCGGCCACGCTGAACGGTCAGTGCGATGACACCGTCCGTATCATCGATCAACGTCTTAAACTGCGACAGGCTTTTTACATCCTTGCGATTAACCTGACGGATGACATCTCCTTTTTGCAGGCCCGCCCGCGCAGCTTTACTGCCGATGCGAACGCTCGCGACATAAACGCCGTCATTACCGCCGGACGGGTCGAGACCTTCAGGGATGGCGCTGATCGACGCGCCGTTAAAGCCTTCACGCTCATCAAAAGCATTATCATTGGAGGCGTCATCTTCGCCGCTGTCGGCATCGGCTTCAGGCGCCTGCTCTACGTCAATTTTGGTTTTGATGCGGCGACCGTCACGCAAATAAGTTATATCGTGACGCGTCCCGCGCTCGACAAAGCCAACGGCATTACGAATATCACGGGAGTCGGTAATCGGCTGTCCGTCAAAAGCGATAATGACGTCCCCGACCTCTATACCGGCGCGATCAGCGGGGCTGTCCTCTTCGACTTGGCGCACCAAAGCGCCGGACTGCACGTCGATATCCAAAGCAGATCGCAAATCGGCGGTCAGATCCTGAATACCGACGCCGATACGCCCGCGCCGCACTTCGCCGTAACGGGACAGTTGGTCGACAACTTTCGACGCCATATTCGCCGGCACGGCAAACCCGATCCCCGCGCTGCTGCCGGAGCGCGAGATAATTGCCGTATTTATCCCGATAAGCTCGCCTTTGGAATTGATCAGTGCGCCGCCGGAATTTCCGGGATTAATTGAGGCATCAGTCTGAATAAAATCCTCATAACCGTCACGGCTTATGCCGCCCCGACCAAGCGCAGAGACGATGCCGGATGTCACGGTTTGGCCAAGACCAAAGGGATTGCCGATGGCCAGTACATAATCGCCGACGCGGGTATCATCGGAATCGGCTAAGTTAAGCGCGGTCAGTTTCTTGGCGTCAATCTGCAAAAGCGCAATATCGGTTTGCGGGTCGCTGCCGAGCACTTTGGCCGTTACGCTGCGACTGTCTTTAAGGGTGACTTTGACTTCATCGGCATCATCAATGACATGATGATTGGTCAGGACGTACCCCTTCCCTGCATCGATAATCACCCCCGAACCTGCGCTGGACGCTTGGCGATCCTGCGGTTCAGAGGGCCGGTTTGGCGCGTTTTCAAAGAAACGGCGGAAAAACTCGTCGTTCATAAGCGGGTTAGACTTTGCTTTGACCGTGCTGGTCACCGCAATGTTTACGACTGCGGGCGTTGTACGTTCCAAAAGCGGCGCTAATGTCAGAACCCCGCGCTGCGGGTCTACGGTCAAAGTGTCACCCGACACGCCGCCGGACAGGCCGGGCAAACGAAGCTGGGCATTGGCGGGGGCGGACAGTGACAGAACCGTCGCCGCAGTCAGGGCCGAAGCCGCAATTAAAGTCTTCATAGTCAATCTCCAAATGAACATTATATCTGGGCTTTGCCGCCCTACAGCATTCTTGCCGGCGGGTTACAAAACGGTCACGTCCAATGTGGCGGCGCGCGTCTCGATTTCAAGTTTACAAAACTGTCATGATAAAAGCTTACAATTGAGGCGTAAAAATGATAGCGCTGTCAATTCAAATCACGCACCCTAAATATCAGGAAAAATCTATGCGAAATCGCCTTGCAAAAATCGTTGCAACCGTCGGCCCGGCCAGTGCTGCGCCCTCTAACCTGGCGTTTTTACATGAGGTTGGAGTCGATGTTTTCCGCTTAAACTTCTCTCACGGCGCTCATGAATCCCATTCCCAAGTTATTCAAGGTATTCGCGCGGCGCAGGAAAGTTCCGGCCGGCCCATTGGCATTATTGCAGACATGCAGGGCCCGAAAATCCGCGCCGGCGTCTTTGAAGACGGTCAAATTGAGCTTCGCCCCGGCGAGACCATTCGAATCGAAATCGGCGACGCGCCGGGAAAGGCCGGCCTTATCCGTATGCCGCATCCCGAGTTGCTGCCGGTCTTGACGGCCGGATGCGTGTTGAAATTTGACGACGGCAAAATGGCCGTAACGATTTTAGAAAATGACGGCGAAGCCCTGACGGCCCGCGTTGATATTGGCGGCCCGCTTAAGGACCGCAAAGGCGTCAACATTATCGGCGCCGTATTGCCGGTCTCGGCGATGACAGAAAAAGACAAGCGCGATATGAAATTTGCGCTGGAACAAGAGGTTGATTTTATCGCGCTGTCTTTCGTGCAGACCGTCGAGGATGTCCTGGCCGCGAAAGAAATTATCAAAGGCCGCGCCGGACTGATCGTGAAGATCGAAAAGCCGTCCGCCGTTGATGACATCGAAGCAATTATTCGCGAAGCCGACGGCGTAATGGTCGCGCGGGGCGATCTGGGCGTTGAGTTGCCGCTTGAGCAAGTTCCGGTTGTCCAGCGCCAAATCATCCGCACGGCCCGGCGCATGGGCAAGCCTGTTATCGTAGCGACCCATATGATGGAGTCCATGATTGACAGTCCGACGCCGACCCGCGCCGAAGCGTCAGATGTCGCCACCGCCATGTATCAGGGCGCAGACGCCGTTATGCTGTCAGCCGAAACCGCTGTCGGGCGGCACCCTGCGACGGTCGTTGCGATTATGGACCGCATTATTGCGGCAGCCGAATCCGACGATCATTACTGGAGTTATTTTAAAGACGCGTCGCTGAACCCTCAGACAACATCCGAAGATGCGATTTCTCAGTCCGTTCGCAGCATTGCAGAAACTTTGGGGAGCAAGGCCGTATTTGGCTACACATCGTCCGGCGCAACAGTGTCCCGTATTGCCCGCCTGCGCCCGCCATGCCGCATTATCGGCATGACGCCGCATGCCAATATTGCGCGGCGTATGTGCCTGACATGGGGCGTGACATCTATGGTGGTTAAAGACCCGGCGGATTTTGACGATATGCGCTTTTCTATTCAGGCCATTGCCAAAGATGCGCCGTTGAATCTTAAATCCGGCGACCCGGTCGTCATGTGCGCGGGCATTCCGTTCGGTACGCGGGGCCAAACCAATACTCTGAAGATTGGCGAAATCAATTAAGCAGACTTTCAGTCGCGCTCATAAAAAAGGCCGCAGGGAACTGCGGCCTTTTTTATGTCTGTTTCCTGAAACCTTTTACAGCAAATCAGGATCAATGACTTTTTTGACCAGCGGTTTTACGGTCAGGCCCTGAACGATAATTGAGAATATCACCACAACATAAGTCGCCGCCAGTATCAGCGGCTTTTCCGGCGTGTCGGGCAAAGACAGGGCCAGCGCCACAGAAATCCCGCCGCGCACGCCGCCCCACGTCAGCACCGGAATAGCCCCTTTGGTGAAGTCTTTGAAAATACCCAAAAACTGCATCGGAACAGATACGGCCACAAGACGGGCGAACAGTACGAGCGGAATGGCCATAACCGCAATGACCAAATATTTCGCGTCCATCGCACCGGCCAAAATCAAAAGCTCAAGCCCGATCAACAGGAACAGTACTGAATTGAGGATCTCATCAATCATTTCCCAAAAGCCAAACAGATAGGTACGCGTATGCTCGCTCATGGCAAATTGCGCGCCTTTATTGCCGACCAATAAGCCCGTCACAACAACCGCAATCGGGCCGGATAAATGCAGATGTTGCGCCAGCGCATATGTGCCCGTGACAATGCCCAGCGAGATCAATATCTCAATGGCGTGTTCATCGATCGTGGACATCATTTTATAAGCGATCCAGCCTGTGATACCGCCCAAAATCGCGCCGCCGCCGGCCTCGATAAAGAACAGCTTGGCAATGGAAAACGCTGTCACAGCTTCAACGGCATGGGACCCGCCCGCTGACATGCCTGTCATTTGTACGGCAATCGCGACCATGATCGTAAAGACCACAACGCCGACGCCGTCATTAAACAGACTTTCACCGGCGATTTTGGCTTCAAGACTGTGGGGCATGTTGACTGTTTTTAAAATTGACAGAACCGCCACCGGGTCCGTCGGACTGATCAATGAGCCGAAAACCAAAGCCCAAATCAGCGGAATTGGGTAGCCGACAAGTTTCGCCAAAAAGAAAAACCCGAAACCGACAATGAATGTGGACATGATTACGCCCGCACTGGCCATCAGGCCGATGGCCCATTTCTGACTTTTCAGAAAGCTCATATCCACATGAAGCGCGCCGGCAAACAACAAGAAGGCAAGCATCCCGTTCATCACCGTAGCATTAAAGTCAATCTGCCCGATCGCATCACGGAGCGGCGTCCCAAGGCCCAGCGCCGGGAAGACAAGCTCAACCGCAAGCAAAACCATTGAGGCGACCAGCGCCATCACCAAAAGCCCGATCGTATGCGGCAATTTTAAAAACGCATGATTGATCCAGCCAAACAAACCGGACAAGGCCAGCATAATGGCTGCAATCTCAAAGAGTGTCAGGCCGGCAGACGCTTTCACGGCTCCGGCGCCCGCCATAAGTCCGGCGTAAATCTCGACAGCATAAATCATGGTATCCCCTTAAAATCAGGTCAAATCGTTGGGCACGGTGTAGGGCAATCAGGGGCGGGTGTTAAGTCCTGATATATGCTTCCGTTGCCCTTGAGGCGTATAACAGATTATGTAATATAGTGTGCGCGTGGGCGCGCAGGTTTGCGAGGGGCATATGACAAACACGCCTGAAAAAAATCAAGACAGCTTTGAAGACGTACTGCGCGTACTCGCGATTTCTGTCATTATTGACGAGAAAATCAGAGATCGGGAATTGCATGAATTCACCAGGCAAGCCGTCGGTTTATCAGAAATTTGCAACGCAGACTTTGATGCGGCAGCCGCCGAGGCTTGGTTTGATAAAAACAAGCCCGTCATTCTCACAGAGATGGCGGGAAAAGGGCGCAATACGGTTATCCTCAAGGCCCTGACTCGCATCAAGACCGAGGTTTTGCGCGAAAATATTTATGATTCCATGATTGCCATTTCTGTGAGCGACAAGGAATATCACCGCGACGAGTCTGACCTGATCCGGTCTGCGGCAACAATATGGGGCTATACACGCCCGCCGCTCAAGGTTACTGAGTAGTCGCGCAGTGGTTTACTGCAGGTCATAAATAAGGCTTTCGCCGTGACAGATGATATTTGGGAAAATGCTTTAACGCTGCTGGCAATTATTGTTCTGGCTGATGATCGCGTACGCGATCCCGAAATGGTTGAGTTTTGCCATGAGGCTCAGTTAGTCAATCAGGCGCTGTCACCGGATCGTATCATTACGGACGGACATATGCGCCGCTGGTTCGCGGCCCATAAAGAAAATATCCGCAAAGCGCTGCACACTGATAAAGACGCGTTCATTATAAACTGCCTCGGCGTGATATCTGAACCTGATCTGCGTAAAATCATTCTGCAGGGTATGTTCGCTATCAGCATTTGCGATTACGAAATGCATGATGAAGAAAACGAAATTTTGAAAACAGTCATTCAGGCATGGCAATTGCAATTTGACCCGAACACGGCCGCATCCGACGCGCGCGTCTGAAAATGCCGCTGTAGGAATCATTATGAAATCAATCTTGTACCTGTTCGCCCTGACAGCATTTTTCGTGCTCATGTTTATATATGTCATAGTCACAGGCAGCGGTCTTCGCGGTGAGCTTGGCGCTATATTTGAAGCCGCCAAATCACCGGGCGTAAAAATGCTGATTGCCGACCTTTATATCGGTTTTCTGATTTTAGGCGGCTGGCTTTTTTATCGCGACGGGTTTGGATTTAAAACAATTTTACTGATCTCGGCTATGTTTACCTTGGGCAATATCGTGCCGCTTCTCTACATGCTTTGGCTGCTTACTCGCAGCCGGGGCGATGTGTGGGAAATGCTGCTGGGCCGCAACGCGTAGGTCATCATGGACACCGCCCTGCTCGGCAGCCTGATTGCCTTCACCCTTGCCGGCGGCGTAACGCCCGGACCTAACAATATAATCCTGATGTCTATGGGCATCAGCTATGGGTTTCGCCGCTGCCTGCCTTATATTGCCGGCGTCGCAGTTGGCTTTGCGCTGTTATTATCCGCCGCCATTTTAGGCCTTGGCGCAATCGTGGAGCGCTTTCCCGCCATTTTGAAAACCGTCACCGTCGCCGGAGCCTTATGGCTGGCGTGGCTCGCATTCGGATATTTTAAAGTCGCCTTAAAGCCCGCTCAGAAAAAGGCGGCGACGCCGCAAGCTATTCAAAAGCCTATGGGGTTTTTCCAGGCGGTAGCCTTTCAATGGGTCAACCCCAAAGGCCTGCTGTTCGCGTTTGGCGCCGCCACGGCTTATATGGGAATTCATGATAATATCGCCATTCGCATGCTCATTATCGTGGTGTTTTTTAATATTTCAGGATTGATCGGTAATGTCGCTTGGGCGCTTGGCGGGACCGCGATTAACCGCCTGCTGTCCGGCGGGAAAACAGCCCTGATGATTAATGTCCTGATGGGCGTTGTGATACTCGCAACCGCCGCATTTATCCTGCACGCCGGGTTTTCCACCGGGTCCCGCTAGCTGTTTTCACCGACAACACGGATTAAGCCCTCTTGGGCCGTAGAGCATATTAATTTTCCATCTTCGGTATAAAAACTGCCGCGATTAAAGCCGCGCGAACGCGCCGAACGTGGACTGTCCGTTTGATAATAAATCCACTGATTGACGCGAATATCTTCGTGAAACCACATGGCGTGATCAAGGCTCGCGCCGATAATTTTGTGCGTACGAACATTCACGGCATGAGGACGAAGAGCCGTACCCATTAAGGCTTTATCAGAGATAAACGCCAGCAATGTCCGATGCGTAATCGGATCGTCCCCGATCGCGTCATTAAATTTAAACCAAAACCCGAATTCAGGCGCGTATTCGCCCGGCACCACCGTTGTTTCCAAACCGGGCGTTCGCGTTTGCAAAATATCTTTGCCAAAGATCAGGTAATGACTGCGCATCCGCTCCTCGGTCATGCCCATCATCGCGCCGACCTCTGCCGCGCGGTCCCAATCATCCGAAAGCTCGCTGTAATGCTGAATGTTTTCGGGAAATTCAAATTGATGAGACAGACCCTCTTCGACAATTTGAAAGCTGATTGAGGCATTAAAAATAGCTTCGCCGCGTTGCTTGGCGACGACGCGCCGGGTCGAAAAACTACGGCCGTTTCGAATGGGATCAACTTCATACAGGATCGGGCGGGCTAAATCGCCCGGACGCAGGAAATAACCATGAAGGGAATGCGGCTTGCGATCGCTGTCCACCGTGCGGACAGCAGCGTTTAAAGCTTGGCCCAAAACCTGCCCGCCATAAACGCGCGGCAAACCCATTTCCAAAGTTTCCCCCCGAAACAAAAGCGTATCAACCTCCTCCACATGCATTTTCGACAAAAACTCTTCGCGTTTAAACATAGGTCGGGGTTAGCCGGACGCGCGGGAAAAGTAAACCGCGCACATACCGATTTCTCTGCAATGAGGCTATTGTTGTTTTGCCCGGCGTATCAGGCCTTCCTCATATTTTTTACGCGCGGCGACCCCGATTCGCCCCGAATGGGGATCAACAGCAAGTTGATTTAAATAGTTCAACCCTTTGGCAAACTCACCCCTGTTTACGTAATTTTGCCCGATTAAATAGGTAATCTGTCTGACTTGAGGGGCTAAATCATGCGCCTTCTTTAAACTTTGGAACACCTTAACAGGACTTTGCCTTTGCTTTGCATGCACTCGCGCAAGACCGAATTGGGATTGATAAATTTGATCATCAATATCTATGGACTTTTGAAAAGAAGCCGCAGCCAGTTGTAACAAATTACTTTCCTCCGCCGGGCTTATGCCTTTTTTTACAACGGATCGAAAGAAGGCTTCCCCTTGCAGGAAATGCGGATCAGCCCGGTTCGGATATTTTTCAACAAAATTACGCGTTGCTTCAATGGCCTTTTGTTCGGGCCCGTTCAGCGCATAGAAAGTTGCGATGGTTTTTTGCGACAGATAGGAATCAGGGTATTTCGCAACTAAAGCCCTCACCTTTTTTTCAATCTTATTATATTGTTTTTTATCAATTGAACGTGACCCAATTGATGTCAGTAAAGTCACAGCCTCTCCGTCGCCTTTCGACATTTCCGTAATCTTTATATCAGTCTCATTGATCTGCGGTTGAGGGAGACTCCAATAGCCGGCTTTTCCATCAAAATAATCACGAAGCTCAGCCTGAAATTCGTCGAAACTCTTTCCGGTAATCCCCAGAAACTCTGTCTCGGATACTTTACCGTCATTATTATAAGCCGCGATAATTTCAGCCAATTGCGGCCTGCGCTCAGCCGTAGACATAAGGTAATGCGTCAGAAGCCAGCCCAGGTCATAAACTTTATGAACCTCGTCTCGCGGCAAGGCATATCCCTTCACATTTAACAAGGTGTCGAGAGGAAGCCATTTTGATCGTGACAACCCTTTAACGCGCTCGCGTGCTGGCCAACCAATCTTTATAACGTCGTCTTCAGTGTCTATCGCGCCGACATAAGATGCGAACCCTTCCACAAACCACGTTGGGTAAGCGTCAGAAAAATATTGAACTTGAAAGTGATGGGTAAATTCGTGTTTGGTTATTTCTACGGAATGAAAGAACTTCCTCCGATCTTTACTGCCAATATTTGAAGACAATGAAATGATCTCATACGGGGTCGGCATGTAAAAACCGGCCACATCACGTCCGCTATTGCTTCTTGCCATCACATTATAAATCTTTGCCAGATCGCCCTGATCTTCCAGCATTATCATTTTCAAAGGTGCAGCTTCTTGCCTGCCATCGGGCGTTCCCGTCAAAGCTCTCAGGGAATAATCGGCGTAAATCATCTCTACCAATGCCGCCCGGCTGTGCCGCTTGGACGCGTCACTGTAAACAGTAAATTTCTCGTGCTCTAATTTAATCCATTCGGCATGTGCCGTCGCCGGCAAGCACAGCAGCCCGCCGAGCAAAGCCGCTTTAAAAAATTTCGAGTATGAGATGGTCATAATGCCTCTTTAAAATGAGGCATGACGCCCTGATATTCATTTAGGTTAAAGTCTGCATATACAACGTCAAGCCTTTCATTCAGGTCAGGCATAAAAAAGCCCGCCCGATAAATGAATATCGGACGGGGCTTTTTCTTTAAATCTTGTTCCGCGTCTTAACCGCGGGCCTCAGTCTCTGCATCCAGCGCTTCCTGTTTGCGCGACCATTTTTTACGGTCGGTTTCGGACAGGTGCTTTTTGCGGATGCGAATGCTCTCCGGCGTG
>CALLXE010000046.1 GCA_938015875.1 uncultured Robiginitomaculum sp.
AAGTGCCGGAGCATATGCTCGTCATCGGCGCCGGCGTTATCGGGCTTGAGCTTGGCTCAGTTTGGCGCCGCCTTGGCGCGAAAGTCACTGTTGTCGAATATTTGGATCACATCCTGCCCGGCATGGACGGCGAAGTCCAAAAACAGGCCGCACGGATATTTAAAAAGCAAGGTGTGAAATTTGAACTCGGCCGTAAAGTGACCGGCGTGACCAAAGCAAAATCCGGCGTTAAAGTCGCGACCGAGGCCTCTGCCGGCGGTAAGGGCAAAGAGATTGATGCGGATGTGGTTTTAGTGTGTATCGGCCGCCGCCCGCATACGGATAAGCTGGGCATGGACAGTGTCGGGATTGAGACGGACAAGCGCGGCTTTATCCTGACCGATCATTTCAAAACCAATGTGGCGGGGATTTGGGCGGTCGGCGATTGTACGCACGGCCCCATGCTGGCCCATAAAGCCGAAGATGAAGGCACTGCCGTGGCAGAATTGATTGCGGGCAAGGCCGGTCATGTCAATTACGATGTCATCCCGGGCGTGGTCTATACCAAGCCTGAAATCGCCTCTGTCGGCAAGACCGAAGAAGATCTGAAAGAGGCGGGCATCCCGTATAAAAAGGGTAAGTTCCCGTTCCAAGCCAATAGCCGCGCGCGGTGTAACCACGAAACGGACGGCTTTGTTAAAATCCTTGCCCACGCCGAAACGGACGAAATTTTGGGCGCGCATATGATCGGTGTGAATGTCGGTGATTTAATTGCCGAAGTCTGCCTCGCTATGGAGTTTAAGGCCGCGTCTGAGGACATTGCCCGCACCTGCCACGCCCACCCGACCATTGCCGAAGCCGTCCGTCAGGCGGCCATGGACGTCGAGAATTGGGCAATGCAGATGTAGCACCGGCAAAAAATCGCTCCGGGGGAGCGGTTTTCGGGTGCTACCGCGAAGCGCTTCGGCGCAAAACTTCCATCTGTCAAACGCGTGCAATCTTTACTCATGACAAAGCGGTCTCACTCAGAGGCCGCTTTTCTTTTACCCGCTAATCCCGTACCCTCAGAGCATGTTATCAGAGCATTTCGATTTCACGACCACGCTTTGGAAATGGCAGAGCGAAACGGCCACGGCGTGGTATTTTCTCAGCCTGCCCGAAGACATGTCCCAAGAGATCAAATTTTTCTGTCCCCGGCGCGGCCCCGGTTTTGGCGCGGTTCGGGTCGAAGTCAATATCGGCACCTCCAAATGGCGAACCTCAATATTTCCGAGCAAAGAGACCGGTCTCTACTTGCTCCCCGTCAAAGCGGCCATACGCAAAGCCGAGGCTTTTGGAGAGGGCGACAGTGTTGATATTCGCCTGAAAGTGCTTGTTTAAATATGACGCGCGGTCATGCGCCCTGCGGGCTTTCATTAAGGCGGGCCGGCGTGCTATCCTAAGGCATATTGATTTACTGAAAGCCGTCTATGCGTTGCCCGTTTTGCTCTTCCGAAGATACCCAAGTTAAAGACAGCCGCTCGGCCGAGGACGGCAATGCCATTCGCCGCCGGCGCCAATGCGGTTCCTGCGCGGCCCGATTTACAACATTTGAGCGTGTGCAATTACGCGAGCTGACAGTGGTGAAAAAATCCGGCCGCCGCGCGCCGTTTGACCGCGAAAAGATGATGCGCTCAATTATGATCGCCATGCAAAAGCGGCCCATCACCGCCGACCAAATTGAACAAATGCTCAGCGGGATTGTGCGCCGCTTAGAGAGCATGGGCGAGCTTGAAGTGAGCTCTGATACTATCGGCCAAATGCTGATGGAGGGCCTCGCCAATCTTGATAGCGTCGCTTATGTGCGCTATGCCTCTGTCTATAAAGACTTTAAAGAAACCAAAGATTTCGAAGCCTTTATCGGCGACGAAAAACTTGATCACTGATCTGTGGCCCGGCCCCGTATAACCCTGAAATTGGCGACGTCACTTGACGGGAAAATTGCGCTTGCAAACGGCGCGTCGGAATGGATTACGGGTGAGGCGGCGCGGGCCGCCGGACGTAAGCTGCGCGCCATGCATGACGCCATTGCCGTTGGCTCAAATACGGCGCGACTTGATAACCCGCAACTGACGACGCGCATTGCCGGCCGCCCGGACCCTGCGCGGATTGTTTTTGACAGCGGGGCGATGCTCTCACCCAAATCCAATCTGGCGCAGACCGCGATGGACATTCCGGTTTTACTGTTTTGCCAAACGGGCGCAGAGAATTATGCAAGTGAAATTAAGGCTTTAGGGGTTTCTGTTCTCCCGATTTCATCCGGAAGCACGGGGTTGAATATCGAACAGGCCCTGAGTATTCTGCATCGCCAAAACATCAATTCTTTATTGGTCGAAGGTGGCGGAAAACTCGCGGCGAGCTTTGTTAAGGCCGGTTTTGTTGATGACATACACTGGTTTCGCGCGCCGATTATTTTGGGCGGCGACGGGCGCAGCGGCATTGCTGACCTCGGACTTGAAACGCTTGGCGAGGCCCGAACGTATACACGGGTAAGCGTCACGGAAGTCGGCGCAGATATTTTAGAAATTTATACAAGAATTGAGCCCTGAATGTTTACAGGAATTATCACAGACGTCGGCACGCTGACAAAAATATCCCGGGGTACCGGCGGGGAATGGGGGGACACACGGTTTGAAGTGTCTTGCCGTTATGATCCTGCGACTATCGATATCGGTGCGTCCATTGCATTGGCGGGCGCTTGCATGACCGTTATCGAATTAACCGCGACGGATGAGGGCTGCATGTTCGCGGTTGAGGTCTCTGATGAGAGCCTTGATAAAACGACCCTTGCGTCATGGGAGCAAGGCGCGCGCATGAATTTGGAACGCGCCATGAAGGTCGGTGATGAATATGGCGGGCACATGGTCTCCGGTCATGTCGACGCCCGCGCGCGTGTTAAAAGCATAGAGCCGATTGCCGGCTCGCTGAAGTTCACCTTTGACGCGCCGGACGATTTAATGTTCGGCATTGCCCCCAAAGGATCAGTCACGCTGAACGGCGTATCTTTGACCGTCAATGAGGTCGGCAAGACGTCATTTACGGTCAATGTCATTCCGCACACGGCGCAGGTCACAACATTGGGCAGTTTGCGCGCAGGTGATGAGATAAATCTGGAAATTGATACCATCGCGCGCTATGTCGCCCGCTACACAGAGCATATGAAAGCCCGCGCCCATGACTGACAGCATTATAGCCGCCGATAAGGATGACAATTTCAAGCTCGCAACGCCGGAGCAGATCATTGATGATGCCCGCAATGGCCGCATGTATATCCTTGTGGACGCGGAAGACCGCGAAAATGAAGGGGATTTGATCATCCCGGCGGAGTTTGCCGACGCTGCCGCCATAAATTTCATGTCGAAATTCGGACGCGGGTTAATTTGTTTGACTCTGGATAAAGAACGGGCAAATCAGCTCGGTCTCAAAAACATGACTGTCGATAACCGTGCCCGATTTGAAACGGCGTTCACCCAATCCATTGAAGCCCGCGAAGGCATTACAACCGGTATTTCTGCGGCTGACCGCGCGAAAACGGTTTCTGTTGCCATTAATTCTCAAATGACAGAGCGCGACATCGTTTCGCCCGGTCATATGTTTCCGATTATTGCTAAAGAAGGCGGCGTTTTAGTGCGCACCGGGCATACCGAAGCATCCGTGGATATTTCGCGCCTCGCCGGATTAAACCCCGCTGCGGTTATTTGCGAAATCATGAATGATGACGGGACTATGGCCCGCCTGCCCGATTTGATTAAATATGCCAAATTTCATGGTCTGAACATCGGTACAATTGAGAGCTTGGTTGAACACCGCCTAAAACGAGATCACTTCGTTCGCAAAGTTGCCAGCAGTGAGTTTACAAGCCAGCGCGGCGATAAATTTGATCTGCATGTTTACCGTAATTTCCTCGATGACAGCGAGCATGTTGCCCTGTCAAAAGGTGAGCCGTCTGATGAGACGCCAACATTGGTTCGGGTTCACAAAATAGATTTTGCCGGCGATGTGCTCTATGAAAAAAGCAAGCGCGCCGGCTTGATTTGGGACGCAATGAAGCAACTCGCGGCCCATGACGGTCACGCCGTTTTGGTGCTGATCCGAGAAGGCAGTATCGATACATTACTTGAGCGTTTGGGCGCGCCGAAGATTAAAGAGGCCAAAGTCTCGCCGAAAGATCAGGCCATTCGTGAATACGGCGTCGGCGCGCAAATGCTGATGGATTTGGGCGTTAAGAAAATGACGTTGATTACCGAAAAAATGCCTAAAATCATCGGTCTTGAGGCCTATGATCTGGAGATTGCCGGCATTACGCCGCTGGCCGCAAAAAAATATACCTAACTCAATTTATGAAATTTAAGAAAGTCCGACATGGCAAAAATACTGGTTATTGAAGCGCGGTTTTACGAAGACCTCTCTGATATGTTGCTTGAGGGTGCGGTCAATGCGCTTCAGGCTGCGAAAGCAGAAATCGTAAAAGTTACGGTTCCCGGCGCCCTTGAGATTCCGCATGTCATTTCCATGGCCGAAGCGGCCAATAAAGGTAAAGGCAGCGGTTTTGACGGCTATGTCGCACTGGGTGCGGTCATTCGCGGCGAGACAACTCATTACGACTATGTTTGCGGCGAGAGCGCGCGGGCGATTATGGATTTGGCGGTTAATCAACAACTCGCCATCGGGAACGGGATCATTACCGTCGAAAACCAAGACCAAGCCGTCGCGCGGGCGTCGAAAGACAAGAAAGACAAAGGTGGGTTTGCAGCCAATGCCTGTCTGAAGATGATCAAAATTCGCGATAATTTAGAAACGGCGGCTCAGTAATGGACGATCATCCACCGGTCATGACCTCTGATAACATGCCCGAACTGCGCGGCGCGGCGCGGCTCGCTGCGGTTCAGGCGCTCTATCAAATGGAGCTGTCCGGACTGGGCGCGAATGCAGTTATTATGCAGTTTCGTAATCACGAATTTGGCTATGACGGCGAAGACGGCTTTGTCGCCGCCGATGAAGAACTGTTTGAAGATTTAGTGCGCGGCGTCGTTGATAACCAAGACGATATTGACGCGCAAATCAAAACGCGCCTGTCCGAGAAATGGAAACTTTCTCGCCTTGATGTGACCTTGCGGGCCTTGCTGCGCGCTGCCACATCAGAGCTTATGCTGCGACCTGATATTCCGGCGAAAGTCGTGATTGACCAATATGTGACCATTGCGATGGATTTTTATGACGGCGGAGAGCCGGGATTTGTCAACGGATCGCTCGATAAATTAGCCCGTAAACTGCGCGCACACGAATTTAAGCCGGCCTGATAGCGGCGATGGGCGAGTTTGATTTCATCGCCGACTGCCTCGCTCCGCTCGCCGGGCCGCAAGGTTTGGGACTGCTTGATGATGCGGCGCTCTACACGCCTGCAGCCGGACGTGATCTGGTTTTAACTAAAGACACGATGGTGGAAGGCGTCCATTTCCCGTCAGGGCATTGGGGCGCGGACACGGCGGAGAAATTACTGCGTGTGAACCTGTCCGACTTGGCCGCCAAAGGCGCAACGCCGCGCGGATACCTGCTCTCATTATCCCTCCCTGAAGGCTTTGACATGAAATGGGGCAAGGCTTTTGCTTTGGGCTTGAAAGCCATGCAGGATGAATTTGGGTTTAGCCTTTGGGGCGGGGACACCACGTCAACGCCCGGGCCGCTGACCGTATCTGCAACGCTTATCGGCAGCGTACCGTCCGGCCGTATGGTTACCCGCAGCGGCGCAAAGCCGGGGGACAGTGTATTTGTCTCAGGCTCTGTCGGCGACGCCGTTCTCGGCCTTGATGTGGCGCTTAATCGCAAAATAAGCGCGGCGAGCGGAGAGGCGCTTTGGGCGTGGGAAAACGCTTATTATCGGCCACAACCGCGGCTCGACCTGCGGCATCTGTTGAGAGCGCACGCAAGCGCGGCGCTGGATGTGTCCGATGGCTTAATTGCCGACGCCGGGCATTTGGCCAAAGCCTCGGGGAACGGCCTGTCGATAAATGTTGATGATGTGCCGCTGCGTGCAGCCACCCGGTTGTGGCTTGCGGCGCAAGTCGACCGCAAAGCGGCGCTCTCGCGGCTTTTAACCGGCGGTGATGATTACGAGATTTTATTCACCGCGAGCGACGAAAATACAGTGGTCGCAGCCGCAAAAGACGCCGGCGTTTCCGTCACAGTCATCGGTAAAGTCACAGACGGGCAGGGCGTCACTTGCACAGGCAGAGACGGCACGGTTTGGACGTTTGATCGTCCCGGTTACAGGCATTTCCGGACTATTGCGCCGCGACAGCCACGTCCTTGACCGCATCTTCTTTGATCATATCTGCCGCTTTTTCCGCAATCATGATGGTCGGCGCATTTGTGTTCCCTGAAATCAGGTTTGGCATAATCGAGGCATCGACAACGCGAAGGCCGGCCAGACCATGCACGCGCAGGCGGTCATCGACAACGGCCATATCATCATGCCCCATTTTGCACGTGCCGACCGGGTGATATTGCGTATCCGCGCGGGCGCGAATATCAGCCTTAAGCGCGTCTGTGTCAGTTTCCCCGGCGATATATTTCGGTTTACCGCGAACCGCGTCAAAGGCCGGAGCTTCCAAGATTTGAGTCATGATTTTTGCACCGCGCACCAATGTGTCCATATCGCGCTCATCGCGTAAAAAGGCCGGGTCAATTGCAGGCGGCGCGGTCGGATCGGCTGATTTGAGCCAAACAGCGCCCCGGCTTTTCGGCCGCAGCACGCAGACATGACAGCTATAGCCGTGGCCCATATGCAATTTACGCCCATGGTCATCCACAACCGCTCTGACCATCACCAGTGACACATCAGGGGAGGGCTCTGATCTGTCGGTATAAAGAAAGCCGCCGCTTTCGGCCAGATTGCCGGAAAACATGCCGTCGCGGCTTTTAATATATTTGAAAATTTGACCGATTGTTCGGAAGGTTCCCGTGAAGGAAAAACCCAAATTATCTTTTACATTGCCGTCATAAGACATGACGTAATCAATATGGTCTTGCAGGTTTTCGCCTACGCCCGGCAGGTCGTGCACTTGGGCGATGCCATGAGGCGTGAGCTTATCTTTTGCGCCAATACCGGACAGCAATAATAATTGGGGTGAACCAAATGCGCCGCCGGATAATATGACTTCTCGGCTTGCAAAGACAGTCTGCGGTTTGCCGTTGATTTTACAGTTTACACCTGTTGCCCGGCCGGCCTCAATTATGACTTTCTCCGCCATAGCGCCGGTCACAACCGTCAGGTTCGGGCGGTCCATATTATCGTCCAGAAAGGCGCGGGCCGTATTCCACCGTTCGCCGTCTTTATGGGTGACTTCATACATGCCGATGCCTTCTTGGCTTTCGCCGTTAAAGTCATCATTCATCGGAATTTGGTTTTGGCGTCCGGCCTCAAAAAAGACCTCGCTGATTGAGCCGGGACTGCGAACAGGCTGTACGTGCAGCGGACCGTCTTGACCGTGAAATTCATTCGCGCCGGCGGAGCGGTTTTCGCTTTTTTTGAAATAAGGAAGGACGTCTTTATAAGACCAATTCTTATTTCCCAGCCGGGCCCATTCATCATAGTCGGCCTTGTCACCGCGAATATAAATCATGGCATTAATGGAAGATGAGCCACCCAGAACTTTACCGCGCGGTTGATAACCTTTGCGGCCATTCAGGCTCGCTTGCGGCTCGGTTTCAAAGCGCCAATTGCGCTTGCCCAATACCATATTCCAAAGCGTTGCCCCCGGCGTAAATACACTCCAATGTTTATGGCTGCCACCGGCCTCTAAAAGGCAGGCTGAGACATTCGGATCTTCGGTTAATCTTGCTGCCAATGTTGCGCCTGCTGATCCACCGCCGACGATAACATAGTCAAACCTATCAATCATTTATGATATTTTCTTAATTAAATTAAGCAGCTTAGCCGTTTTCTCTGAATAGGGCGGATAGAGTCTGTGGCCGGAGCTGAACCTGCTTTGGAAAAATACGCCTTTCATATGCGAGAAGGACCGAAACCCGTCCTCGCCATGATAGGCGCCCATGCCGGAGGGGCCGACGCCGCCAAACGGAATATCTTCTTGGATCACGTGCCACGCGCAATCATTGATCGTGACGCCGCCGGAGATAGATTGATGCAGCACTTTTTCACGTTTGGCCTTGTCTGTGCCAAACCAATAAAGCGCCAGCGGGCGGTCGCGCTTTTGAATATAATCAAGGCTTTCTTCCAAATCTTCAGATGCCACAATCGGGAGAAGCGGGCCGAAAATTTCTTCCTGCATAATCTTCATATCGGGCGTTGTATCGGTCACGACTGTAACCGGGACGCGGCGCTCTTTGGCAAGCTGCTGCTTGTCATCATTGCCGGCGACGCGAATGCGCGCGCCTTTGTTTTCCGCGTCTTCCAAAAGGTCTTGGAGTCGGGAATAATGGCTGTCGGCAACGATGGATGTGTAGTCAGGATTGCCGGCAAATGTCGGGTAAAATTCTTCAGCGCGCTTGATGAAATCATCTGCAAACTTTTCAATTTTGCTTTTTGGCATCAGAACATAATCCGGCGCCACGCAAGTCTGGCCGGCGTTAAGGGCTTTACCGTTTAAGATGCGCTGGGTCGTCAGTTTCATATCGGCGCTGTCGTCGATAATGGTCGGCGACTTTCCGCCCAGTTCCAGCGTGCAGGGGACAAGGTTTTTCGCGGCGGCTTGGGCCACAATCGTCCCGACTTTGGTGCTGCCGGTAAAGACAAGATGGTCATAGGCAAGGCCGGAGAATTCCTGCGCGACTTCTACGCCGCCAACGGCGACATAGACTTCATCATCAGAGAAAGCTTCGGACAGCACTTTTTTCAGCAAATCGGAAAACTGCGGCGTAAATTCGCTCGGCTTAATCATCGCGCGATTGCCCGCACCGAGCGCGCCGACCAAAGGCATAATGGCCAGTTGAAGCGGATAGTTCCACGGGCTGATAATACCGATCACGCCCAGGGGCTGCGGGATAACGCGATTATGGGACGGTTTATATGTCATGGCCGTCGGGGCTTTGCGCACGCGCATCCATTTTCTTACATGCTTAATCTGGTGCTTGATGCCGGCGCTGATGACCATCATTTCGGCCAAAACCGTTTCTACCTCTGACCGGTTGCCGAAATCTGCGGATATGGCGTCTTTGAACGCTTGCTCATTGTCCTCAATAATTCTTGCCAGTTTTTGCAAATTTGCTTTACGCGTCGCGTAGTCAGGATTCGGCGCGGCATTAAATGCGGCGCGCTGCGCGGCCAAGATGTCGGTAAGATTTGGGGCGTCGTGGAGTGCCATAAGTATAGTCCCTCTTTATTGCGCGCCGCTTTTGCGGCTCATATGCACTTATATGCATATATTAAGCAGGCGCCTGTGGTAAAGGGGCAATTTAATCAGACCAAAGCGGATGTTTCTTCATGACGACTTTGAAAATCGGGCTTTCCAAATGCCGCTCAAGCCAAGCGCGGGTCCCGGGGTAGGGCGCGCTGTCCCACCATTCCCGATCCGTATTAGCAAATTGGCGCATGAACGGGAATATTGCCATATCCGCCAAAGACGCCGCCTCTGACATCAGGTTTTTATGCGCGGTGAGCCTTTGCTCATATCCTGAAATTATTTCGCAGGCGGCATTCCGGTGCTCCGGGTCGGTAGCGCTGCGCGGGGCGTCGCTGTATCGGCTCGGATATTTATAGCGGTCCAGATGGTGCTTAAACGGCCCGTCATTGCCGGCGATTACATTAAGCATATCCGTCCGGTCCGGCGCGAGCCAATCATCAGGATCATTTTGCGATAAGGCCCACAACATTAAATCAAGGCTCTCATCAATGACGTCTCCGGAAGCGACGAATACGGGGACCGTGCCTTTCGGGGAGCGGTCCAGCATCGAAGCCGGTTTATCGCGAAGAATTATTTCCCGGTGCTCATATTCAATTTCGGAAACCCGCAGGGCCAAACGTGCCCGCATGGCATAAGGACAGCGGCGAAACGAATAGAGAATGTTATTCATGTTGGTCTGTCGTGCCAACTTTGCGGTCTGCCTTGCGGCCCAAGTGATCTTCGCCGCGCGACTTTGCCAGCGCGATTTGTTTTTGCCGCTCTGCAAATCGGTCGCGCCGGGCGTCCGTCATATTGCCGTAACAGCGGTGGCAGGAAATGCCTTGAAGATATTTCGGGTCGTCTTTATCGGCTTCGGTAATCGGATAGCGGCAGGCAAAGCATTGGTCATAATCAGACTCGGCAAGGCCATATTTGACGGCTACGCGCTGATCAAAAACAAAACAATCGCCGTTCCATTTACCGGATGTTTCTTTGACCGTTTCCAGATATTTTAAAATCCCGCCCTTCAGGTGATAAACATCATCATAACCGATTGATTTCATATAAGAGCTGGCTTTCTCGCAGCGTATGCCGCCTGTGCAAAACATCGCAACTTTGGGCTTGTTCAGCTTGTCTTTATTGGCCTCGACCCACGCCGGAAACTCGCGAAAGGTCTGCGTGTTCGGATTGAGCGCGCCTTCGAAACTGCCGATCTCGACTTCATAATCATTACGGGTATCGATCAGAACCACGTCAGGATCAGAAATCAGTGCGTTCCAATCGGTCGGGTCAACATAGGTGCCGACAGTTTCATTGGGGTCAACACCGGCTACGCCCATAGTCACAATTTCTTTTTTCAGCCGCACTTTCATGCGGTAAAACGGCATAATTTCGGCCCGCGATTCTTTATGTTCCAGAGCAGCAAGGCGGGGATCGGCGCGCAGAAATTTCAGCAAAGCCGCAATGTTTTCATCCTGCCCGGCAATCGTTCCGTTTATACCTTCTGCCGCCAGCAGGATCGTGCCTTTAATCTCCAGGAGGTCACACATATCCTGAAGCGGCGCGCGCAGATTTACGTAATCCGGCAAGGATGCGAATTGATACAGGGCGGCAACACAATAAGTCATGGCGCGGTCAATACAAAACCGGGCATGATAAGTGAAGGCTTAACTGCGCCGGTATGCCTAAGTTTCAGGAATGACGGTCATGGCTTTGGCCTCATCGGTCAATTTGTCAAAGTCAAAGCCGCGAATAATATCCATCAAAGCCTTGGGCGCTTTCATGTCGTCCAAATACCCGACAAGGCCGTCCTTAAAAATAGCCGGATCATCACAGGTTGCGGCCAAGGTTTTCAGGTCTTTGACGCCGCGTCCGCGCTCAATTTTGGTTACCAATTTTTGTACGGAGTTGATCATGCTCGCAGCGCGCAGGGCAGAAAAGCTGCCGCCGTTTTGAAGCTTTTCTGCGTTTTTACGCAAAGACTTTATTGTTCGGCCTGTATCCCTGCGCAGCTCTTTGACGGCGCGGGCGGCGCGGGGCTCTATCCATTCTGCCGTGCAGACTTCCGCCGGGTCCGGAGAGGTCGCACATCCGGGCAGAGCCGCGGCACCGGCGGTCAATATAGCAGCGATAAAGATTGATTTAAGTGTCATACAAATTCCCTTTTGAAACTGCGTTACCATATGACGACACAAAAAAGAAGGCGCAGGGGGTTTTGCATTTCAAACCCGGATTTGCTTAAGCGACGTATATAGATATATTCATGTATAGATATATTCATGATGTTCATCACGTTCAAATATGGAGCATGATGGTCAGGGCGCGCTATGACAAATGTGGAACCAAATGACAGGCGCAGTGACGCGCCAAAGCCGGACAGCAGCACGATTGCTGCTGTGCAGGCGCAGCTTGAGCTGATTTTAGCGCATAAGCTGTTTTCCGAAACGACCCGCATGAAGCGGTTTTTGAAATATATTGTTGATGAAACGCTTGCCGGTCGATCCCGGCGGCTGAAAGGCTATTCTATCGGACTGGAAGTCTTTGATCGCCCCGACAGTTTTGATCCGCAGCTTGATACGATTGTCCGCGTACAGGCCGGGCAGCTTCGGCGTCGGCTTGATCGGTATTATGCGGGCAACGGTAAAGAAGATGCCGTGCGCATTATGGTGCCGAAAGGTCATTACATCCCGCTCTTTGAAATCCGGGGCAGCGCCGGGGACACGGCCGGATTAACTGTATCCGGGGAAAGCCGTACGGGCGATATTGTTCGGATGCGCGCGGCGGCTTTACAGAAGCCTGTAGGCCCGCAGATTGTTGTGACAGATTTGGAATCCATTGGCGGCAGTGCAGATGATATTGCATTTGCACGGGGGCTGACGGCTGAGATCATGAATGCGCTGACACATTTTCGCTATTTAAGCGTCGTCTATTCCGGCGACAGCCGCGCCGTCGATACGGCGCGCCCCCACAATCCGGAGCCTGAATTCGGCTTTGTTTTAAAAGGATCCGTACGCCGCGTTGATAATGTTGTGCGAGTCACTGCCCGCCTGATTGATGTGCAGACCGGTGCCCATGTTTTCTCGCGGCGCTATGATCGCGACTATACGCTCGACAGTCTGCTGGAGCTTCATGAGGATATTTCCTCCTATATCGCCGCGGCAGTCGGCGCGCCTTATGGCGTGGTCAACAGAGTGACCCGAGCCCGCGCGGCGAGCAAGGCGATGACTTTGGCAAATTACGAAGCGATTTTAAACTTCTACGCTTTTGTGCGCTGCGGAAATCCTGACAATTACGAGGCAATCTTTAATCAATTGTCAGCTGTGACCCGCCGCCATCCTGAATATTCTGCAGGTTGGGCGGCTTTATCATTGCTCGACAGTTTTCAGGCGAGCCAAAATCCGCAGGTCACGGATCGCGCCGCCGTGTTTGCGCGGGCGCTTAATCATGCCAAAAAAGCGGTTGAAATTGACAGTCATGACAGCCTCGCTTTCCTGGCTCTGTTTTCAGTGCAGTTTCATTTGGGGGACATTGAAGGTTATGAGATAGCGGCCGCCAGCGCGCTTAAACTTAACCCCAATGATGATCATCTCTTGGGGTTTTATGGCGTGACTTTGGCGTGCCTCGGAGAAACCGAGGCGGCACTGGACTTTATGACAAAGGCGCTCGAACATAATTTAAACCCGCCTGATTGGTATAAATTTCCGCTATTTATTCAGATGTTACGGGCCGGGGCCTATGCTGATTTGGTCAGTACCGTTTCAGAGCGCTTGGACAGAGATTTCGTCTGGGGACAAGCTCTGATTAAATCGGCGCTGGGCCGGTTGGAGGATACGGACGCTTTAAATCAATTGCTTAAAGACAGTCCGGAGTTGACGGCGCAAAGCACGCCCGTTCTGACGCAAATGCTGCCACATTGGAATATTGAATCGGCTGTTCGGGATAATCTGATCGGCGGGTGGGTGAAGGCGGATCAATTGATTTGAGGCGCGCCGCACTGTGTTAATAATATCACATCAATTCATATTTGACATGTCGGTATACATATCCGCATTGCGCCCCTGTGCAATTCGTTGCATATAAACCCCATAGTAAACGAAGCGCGACCACAGTTTCGAAATAAAAAATAGGCGAAATGCCACCACTCACAGCCCCCGGGGATATTTAATGTTTAATAAATCCACTCTTCTTGCGTCATCTGCCGTTCTGGCAATCGCACTCTCCACACCCGCTTACGCGCAAATGGACGAAGTCATCACTACATCTACAAAGCGTCAAACGACACTGCAGGAAACACCTGTTGCGGTTTCCGTCGTCAATTCAGACGTGATTGAGAAATCCCGCATTCTTGATATCAAAGATTTGCAATCTGTTGTTCCGTCCCTGCGCGTGAACCAATTGCAAAACTCGCAAAATACGAACTTCGTTATTCGCGGTTTCGGTAACGGCGCGAACAATGCCGGTATCGAGCCTTCCGTCGGCGTTTTTGTCGATGGCGTTTATCGTTCCCGCTCTGCTGCGCAAATCAGCGATCTGCCAATCCTTGAGCGCGTTGAAGTTCTTCGCGGCCCGCAATCGACACTCTTTGGCAAAAACGCCTCAGCCGGCGTTATCAGCGTTGTCACAGCCAAACCGAAATTTGAACAAGAAGGTTATGTCGAAGGCGGCATCTCCAACTTCGGCGGCTACACAGCTAAGGGCTATTATACGAACGCAATTGACGACAACGCTGCGTTCTCTATCGGTGGCGGCATTAATAAACGTGACGGTTACTTTGATCAGACCGTTGCAGGTGTGGATAAAAACAACAGCCGCGACCGTATGAATATTCGCGGACAGCTATTGCTCGAGCCAACAGACAAAACAACAGCCCGTATTATTATGGATTATTCCAATATTGATGAAAACTGTTGCGGTACGGCTAACTTCCAAAACCTGGGCGCGGGCGCCGTTGTCGCCGGTTTGGGCGGACAGGTCACAACAGGTGAAACGTTCTCTTACACGAATTTTCAGAACAAAAATTCTGGAAACACTGTCGATGATTATGGCGTCTCAGCTGAAATCAATCACGATTTGGGATGGGCGAATCTGACTTCAATTTCTGCTTTCCGCAGCAATGATGCGACATTTGACAGCGATGCTGATTTCGGAACCGCAGAATTGCTTCGCGGCGTTGATAGTGACCAAGAGATTGATACGCTGACACAGGAATTGCGTCTGACATCAACGTCTGACAGCCCGCTCCAGTGGATGGTCGGCGGTTATATCTTCAAAGAAGATGTGAAAGCTAATTCAGGTATCACTTACGGTGCAAATATACGCAGCTTCATTGAAGCCGGCCTGACGAATGCTTTGCAGCCCGGAAACCTTCCGGCTCTGGGTGCCGCCTTGGGTGGCGCAAGCCCGATTTTGACCGCGATTGAAGCCACAGCCGGTAACGGCGTCGGATCGTCTTTTGCTTCCGGCACAGATATCAATGAGTTCTTCACTCAGGATAACACGGCCCTGTCCGCGTTCGGCACAATCGATTATGACGTAAATGACCGCCTGACTTTGACCTTTGGCGGCAACTACACGCAGGATAAGAAAGAGGTCACGGGCAGAACAGTCAATGGCGATCAATTTTCCAATATCGATTTGAATTCCAACCCGGCGGTTGGCGGATTTACCAATCTGGCGATCATGGGAGCCTATGGCGATACAGCGAGCCCGATTTATCAGGGCTGGGCAGCCGCCGTTGCGCCTAACCTCCCGGGTGGGCTGAATGGTCTGCAACTGAATGCGACGACTGTCGGCTTCATTCCCGGCGGATTGAGCAACCCGCTCTTGGCTCCGTTTATTGCTAATGTTCAGGGATCAGTTGTAACAGGTTTGTCAGCTACGCAATTCCAGCCGCAATTTCTGCAATTCCCTAATGACGTTGAGAGCGGCAAGTCTGATGACAGCAAGTTCACTTACACCGTTCGCGGGGCCTATGAAGTCAATGATAACCTGAATCTCTACGCAAGTTATGCGACGGGCTTTAAGTCGTCATCTTGGAACCTGTCTCGCGATTCGCGTCCGTTCCTGTCCGACTTCGCGCAGCTTAACGCTAACTCTTTACTCCCGAACAATTTTATTTTCGCACCAACAGCGACTGATCCGAACAACTTCCAGGATGGTCGTAATTCAGGCACGCGTTTTGCGGAGCCGGAAGACGCGAAAGTCATCGAGCTTGGGGCGAAAATGCGCTTTGAGCGCGGCGCGCTTAACGTTGCAGTTTTTGACCAACAGATTGAGGGATTCCAGTCTAACGTCTTTTTGGGCACAGGGTTCGGTCTTGCCAATTCCGGTAAACAGATAACCCAAGGTTTAGAGTTTGATGCGACTTACAGCCCGATTGACTCTCTTGATCTGACGCTGGCGGGTACGCTTCTTGATGCGAAATATGATAGCTTCGTTAATACAGGTATCGCTATTGATCCCGCTTCACCTGCCATTGGTGCAAACGAACTTGACCTTACGGGCGAGTCTGTGGCCGGCGTATCTCCGGTCAGTTTAGTCGCCGGTGCAACTTTCACCAATGAATTGGAAAACGGTTGGGGGTATTATCTTCGCGGAACATTCCTCTTTGAATCCAACGTTCAGGTCAGTGAACCAATTCCGACGATTGTCGGTGCACAGCCGGAACGTGAGATTAAATCTCTGGATCTCAGCGCCGGTCTGGACTTCGGTAACGATCTGGAACTTCAACTCTGGGTTCGTAATGCGACCGAAGACGAATATATTACGACCTATTTTGCGGTTCCTGCGCAATCCGGCATCGTTAACGGATATCCGAGCGAGCCACGCACATACGGTCTTAACCTGCGTAAGAGCTTCTAAGCTCACGCTTTAGAAATAAACGAAAAGCGGGCCTTCACGGTCCGCTTTTTTTTGCCTTATAGTCCCGCATGAGGAGACAGGGATGAGTATTAAAATTATGGTGATCGGTACAGTTGTGATGTTCGCCGGAATTGCCGGCATGGCGGTCAATCGTATGTCCGGCGGTAAGCTCGGGGAGGGCGTGGCCAAATTGCGCTGCGGCGACGCTTATATGACGCCTCTTGACGGTGACCTTGCAGGTGATGGCGTGTGCGGTTTTAACGCTGATATGCATTGGGTTGCGGCTATGGGCGGGCTGTTCCTTCTGGGCGTGGCCATCAATGTTTACGGACGCATCAAAGCTGCGATGTAAACCGGTAATGACACAAATTACGCGCGGATATGGCGTCTTTTGCTTTCAAAAGGCCGGTTTATTAACAGTTTGTTAACGATTTATGCTTGTTGGACATGGTGAATCTGCTTAGCGGTAAACCCCTTAATCGGGGGACTGCCATGACTGATTCTAAGCTTACACTGACACAAGCGGCCGGAAAACCGGCCTTTATTCTGGATCGCCTTTGCGATCGTTCTCAAATCTTGGTTACGGTCTGCCGTAACGGCAAACAGTGGCTGTCACCTGTTGGCTGGGTTGACGGGCAAAAGGGCACACTCCTTGATTGCCGTCCTGCGGCGGAGCAGACAGAAATTCTTATACCCGACGATTATGCGGCGCAGATTTCCGCCGGCGATGAACTGCATATCAGCTGTTATGAACTTGAATTTGAGCAAGACATCGTCTGGGCTGCTCCGGAAGTTGAGGTTGCTGCTGCCGGTGGTGTGGGCGCGCTGCTGGGCCGCCTTCGCGCGCCGAAAGCGGCGACGCCAATCGCTGAACCGATGTCGGACAGCGCGAAACGCGCGGCAGAGCTGCAACGTGAGGCCGATGAAATTCGTGCCCGCGTTGAGACGGCCAAAGTTGCGCAGGAAAAGGCGCATCAGCGCGCGCTGGACATGGCCCGTCAGGCCGAAGAAGCCCGTAAAGCCGAAGATGCGCGCATTGCGGAAATGGAGCAGGCCAAACAAGCGCTCAAAGCTGCAGAAGAAAGCCGCCGCGCCGAGCTTCGCGAGATCGAAGAAGCGCGTCGCGCGGAAGCGGCAATCCGCGCCGAGGAGGCCCGATTGGCCGAGGAGGCCCGTAAATTAGAGCAGGCCCGCGCGCAGCAAGCCGCCCTTCGCGAACAGCGCGCCGCTTTGGCCGCGTCAATGGATGATATTAAAGCCGAGGCCCGCGCCGCCAAAGACCAAGAAGCGCAATTGGTTGCCACGCTCAGCGCCGTTACCGATGAGGCCGACACAATTGCGGCGCAGTATAAAACTATCGAAGACAATGCGGCAGAAGAGTCTAAAAACCGGTTGGAATTGCAACGCAGTTTGGCGACGGCGCAAAGTGAGACGGACGCGCTGGCCGGTAAAGCGAAAGCCGCACAAGCCTATATCGATGATTTCAGACGCCGTGCAGGCGTTTTGACTGACGCCGCTGACAAAGCCCAAAATGAATGGCAAGAGGCGCAGCGTATCGCTGAGGAGGCTGCAGCGCGCGCTGCAGGCCTGAAGAAGGCTGCCAAGCAGGCGGAAGCGGCCCGTGACGATATACAGGCGCAGACAGAGGCTGCCAATCAAGAGCATCAAGCCGTTGCAACAGCGCTCAACGCTGCGCAGAAAGCCGGGCAAGAGGCCGAACTCCGGTTCAACGCGGCGAGCCGTAAGGTCAGTGATCTGGAAGCCGAGCTTCTGAAAACATCTGAGGCCGATCAGGGCGTTCGCGCTCGCCAAACCGATATTCGGGGGCGTCTCGCACACGCCCAAGCGCAAGTGTCTGCGGCAAAGGCCCGCAAAGTTGCGGCGCAAAAAGCCATCAGCATTATTGACGCCGGTGGTGACCAAGACGCCGTGAATGCTGCGCTTAAAACTGCTGATGCAGATATTGATCGCGCGCCTGCAGAGCCGCAAAGCCCGCCGCCGACCGCCGGGGTAAGCCGTAAGCGCTTTAAAATTCGCCGCCGCGCCGCTGCTTTGGCTGCAACGCCTTCGGCAGTTTTAACTGCCGGCGAGACAGATGTTGATGCTGAAGCTGATGGCGTTGCTCTTGAACCTGCTTCGGATTCCAAACCTGCATCGACGGCCATTGCTTTTGCCAATGACGAAGACAGCAGCCACGACTTACGCCGCGCGCTATATGCCGGTGTTGCTGCGATTGCTGTGGTTGGGATTACCGGATTCGGCGTCTCTAAAATGTGGACGGCCTCGGCTGAAATTCCGGCAAAAACGGCCCCGCAAATTGCGCAGGCTCCTGAAGTAACGGTTAATGTAGAAACGCTGACGCCGGCGCCTGTAACAGACGCGCCTGCGCTTGAAGAGGCGATAGTCATCGCGCCGGCTGCGCCGATTATTGCGCCTGAGCCTGAGATGAAGAATAAGGTTGCAGAGCCCAAAGCCGCCGCCGCCGCCGTTATACCTGCAATTCCCGGACTGGTTCCCACAGGCGGCGCGTTGAAAAACGCCAAGGCAGCTGCGGCCGTCAAGCTTGCAGCTGCAACAAAACCGGCTCCTGCGCGAAAAGCGGTCAAAACTGACAAAACAGCAGCCGTAATTGCGCCTAAGCCCAAGCCGGCGGCGGTTAAAGCGCCTGCGAAAGCGGTCGCCAAGCCTAAACCCCCGGCGCCGGAGCAAACAAGAGCCTTCCTGGAGGTCAGGAAAGACGTGCAAACGCGCCTGTCTGATCTTGGCTTTTATACAGGCGAGATTGATGGTCTCGCCGGGGGGCGTACGGACAGAGCGGTCATAGAGTTTAAAACTTTGTTTGGTCTGCCGCAGAACAGCGCCATATCAGGCGCGTTTCTGAACGCGCTCAAATCGGCGTCCGCCGCAGATCAGCAAGCCAAATCAGAGCCGGCGGTAGTGATGCCTGCGCCTGTCTATTCTGCACCGGAGCCGATATATGTTGCCGTGCAGGCCTCGACAGCAGAGCCTGTTGATACGGCGCCTGCGCCTCAGATTACGGCTCCTGTAATTGCCGCGCCTGTTATAACGCCTGAGCCGTCAACGCCGGTGCAGGTTGCGAGCTTAGAGCCTATTGCGCCTGCGCCCGTCGCCGCGCCTGTCGATACGATTATTGATGCCAAACGGCTGAAGGGCATTGCCGGGGCCTATCCGAAACGGGCGATTCAACGCGGATTTTACGACACAATCGCTGTGTCGATTAATTACGATGTGTCACCGAAAGGCGAGGTCATCAACGCAAAAATCTCAGCGCTTGAACCCACGCCCCGCCGCTATGCTGCAGAATTTGAAAAAGCCGGTTTGAAAGCGGTCAGCGGACAAAAGTTCGCGCCTAAGACCGTGAATGGAGAGCCCGTTGCATCGACGGGTCATAACAGCCGTATTACATTCCGAACGCAGTAAAGCGTTTGATCTGCAAAGCATAAAAAAGCCCGGGGAAATTCCCCGGGCTTTTTTATTATTGTCATTTTCAGATTACCGTCCCGGCGCAGGCTTTGTGCTGCGCTGACGGGTCGGGCGACGATTGCCTCCGCCGGCGGGTTTTGCTGCATTGCCGGATTGGGATCCGGATGAAGCGCCGGCGTTAGCCCCTCCGCCGCCCGGTTTTTTGCGGCGGGCATTTCCGCCGCCGCCTGATTTGGATCCGCCGCCCGGTTTACCCCGGCCGCCGCCGGAGCGCCCACGCCCGCCGCCGCCTTTTCCGCCGCCACCGCCGCGTCCGCCTTGAACCGGCTTATCGGTCGGGTCATAAGCCGGCATGCGGGTGATCGGATTGCCTGCCCTGTCTTCGGCCGGAATGGATTGCTTTGTCAGTTTTTCAATGCCTTTCAGGCTTTGAATTTCGTAAGGACAGACAAGCGATATGGCGCAGCCTTCTGCGCCCGCGCGGGCCGTCCGGCCAATACGGTGAACATAGCTCTCCGGGACGTCCGGCATTTCATAATTCACGACCAATTCAACCTCGCGCACGTCAATACCACGCGCCGCAATATCGGTGGCAACCATGACGAAGGCTTCGCCGCGCGTAAAGGCGTCCAGTGCGCGAACCCGCTGGTTTTGAGATTTATTGCCGTGAATGGCGACCGCTTGCAGCTTATCTTGGTTCAGGCGTTTGGCCACCCGATCTGCGCCGCGCTTAGTGCGGGTAAAGACAATGACCCGCTGCGCAGGATAACCTTTGACGATAGTCGCCAGTTGATCAAGTTTTTGCCCTGCGTCCAAATGGATAATTTTTTGGTCAATCCGGTCCGCCGTTGCCGATACGGGCGCAACGGACACTTCAAGGGGATCCGTCAGGTGATCATCAGACAGTTTGCGGATTTCTTTGGGCATGGTCGCAGAAAAAAGCAGGGTTTGGCGCTGCCGCGGCGTGGCTTTCAGGATGCGGCGAATGGCGGGCATAAACCCGATATCAAGCATTTGGTCGGCTTCATCCAAAATCACCGTGGTGACTTCGTTCAGCTTGAGGCTTTTTTGCTGCATCAAATCTTCGAGGCGGCCCGGAGTCGCGACAAGAATGTCCACGCCTTGGCGCAGGCGATCTTGTTGACGCTTAATGGAAACGCCGCCGACAACGCAGGTTGTGCGCAGGGGCAGGCCTTTGGAATATGTCTTAATCGCTGTTTCAATTTGCGAGGCAAGCTCGCGGGTCGGCGATAGGATCAGGCAGCGAACGGGGCGAAAGCTGTTATGGTTTTTACCCTGTGGACGCTCGCCCGCAGTCGTAAGGTTATGCAAGATCGGCAGCGAAAACGCTGCGGTCTTGCCGGTACCGGTTTGCGCCAATCCGATAACGTCCCGTCCGTTTATCACGGCGGGAATGGCTTTGGCTTGAATAGGGGTTGGCGTGTCATACCCTTGCGCGTCCAGGTTAGCGAGCAGTGCAGGGGACAGGCCCAATGATTTAAAGGTCAAAATATCGTCTTTCTTGTGTTAAGTGCGCACCTGTATAGGCAAGCCGACTTAAGTCAATCAATTGCGCGGCCTGTATATGTGATTAAGCAGGCCGCATCAAACGGCGTCGGCGGAATAAACGGCCTTGAATATGCAACTATATGCATATAGGGTTATCTTAAACAATAATCAGGAGATCCCCATGAGAGACGCCGTAATCGTATCAACCGCCCGCACCCCTATCGGCCGCGCCTATCGCGGCGCCTTTAACAATACGCCGTCGCCGACATTAGCCGGTCACGCTATCGATGCCGCCGTTAAACGCGCCGGCATTGACGGCGCAGAGGTTGACGACGTCATTATGGGCTGCGCGATGCAGCAAGGCGTACAGGTCACTGTGGGCCGTAACGCTGTCTTGGCATCGAACCTTCCCGTCACAGTGTCGGCGCAAACGATTGATCGTCAGTGCAGCTCGGGCATGATGGCCATCGGTATCGCAGCGAAACAGATTATCGTTGATAACCACACCATCGCTATTGGCGGCGGGGTTGAGTCTATCTCTATGGTCCAAACCGCTGAAATGCGCGTTGCGCCGGATATGAACGTGATTGCCAAACACCCTAAGGCTTACATCCAGATGATCGATACGGCGGAAATCGTCGCCAAGCGTTACGGCGTGTCGCGCGATGCTATGGACGAATATGCCCTGATCAGCCAGCAGCGTACCCACGCCGCCCAAGAGGCCGGCCGCTTTGATGATGAAATCGTCCCGATGAAATCCACCATGAAAGTGATGAACAAGGAAACCAAAGAAGTATCCGAGCAGGACGTCACACTCGCGAAAGACGAAGGCAATCGTCCGTCCACCACACTCGAAGGCCTGCAATCGCTCAAGGCTGTTCGCGGTGAAGGCGCGTTTATCACGGCCGGTAACGCCTCACAGCTCTCTGATGGCGCGTCTGTGTCTGTCCTGATGGAAGGCAAAGAGGCCGAGCGCCGGGGGCTGTCGCCTTTGGGTATCTATCGCGGCATGGCGGTCGCCGGTTTGGAGCCGGAAGAAATGGGCATTGGCCCGGTTTTTGCGATCCCGAAACTGCTGAAAGCCAACGGCCTTAAAATGGAGGATATCGACCTTTGGGAACTTAATGAGGCGTTTGCTGTGCAGGTTATTTATTGCCGCGACACGTTAGGTATTCCGATGGAAAACATGAACGTTAATGGCGGCGCGATTTCCGTGGGGCATCCTTATGGCATGTCCGGCGCGCGCATGGTCGCTCACGCTCTGATTGAAGGCAAACGCCGCGGCGCGAAATATGTTGTCAGCACAATGTGCGTTGGCGGCGGCATGGGCGCTGCGGGGCTTTTTGAGGTTGCGTAGAGGTCTGCGCTCTTTGCGTGGAAAAATTGATTGATAATCAATTTTAACAAAGCAACCGCGAGCCACGCTCGCGGTCCCCAAAGCTATTAAAGATACAAAACATAGAGAAAATACATGAGCACTATCGAATTTAAAGACCGCGTTGCAATCGTCACCGGCGCCGGCGGCGGTTTGGGCCGCAGCCACGCGCTCGCGTTGGCAGCGCGCGGCGTCAAAGTTGTCGTCAATGATCTGGGCGGCAGCGTTGACGGCACG
>CALLXE010000047.1 GCA_938015875.1 uncultured Robiginitomaculum sp.
AATCAGAGGCTCTGTGATGATCGCGTCTTGCGCGGCGTCAAAATGGGTCAGATCCGCCCAAGGGCTCCACAGCAGCAAGCGGGCGGGTGTTTGCGCCGTTTGCGACAGCATCAGAGCCAGATTGGCCCCGGCGCTGTCACCGCTCAGAACGATATTATCAGCGCCGTAAGTTTCGCAGGCCTGATCATAATGCGCCCTGCTCCATGTTCGTATGCCTGTACCGGTTGATTGTGGCGGCAGCGGGTAATCGGGCGCAATGACGCGGCATCCCGTCAAATCCGCAAGCCGTGCATAAGCCGGGTAAAAGGCCCGCGCCATGCCGACAACAAAACCGCCGCCGTGAATATGGTAAAGAACGGTTTTCGATGTAACGGCTTTTTTTGGCAGGATTTTCCAAACATCCCGTCCGTTAAATTCAGACGCCGTGATCCGGTTACGGCGGGCAAGCCGTTTACCCGGGGCCTGCGACGGCGCTTTACCGGCAGCCAAAGCCCGCGGCATTAATTTATCTGCGCCGAGCATAGGGATAGCCCGAATGGCAATGCGGTTTCTGAAAGAACTCATGCCCCGCTATAGCCTATGTCACAAACTGCTGCAGCCTAAAATCTAGGGTGCAGGAATGGGCGGCTTTCCGACCCAAGAGCGCACGCGGTTTGACCCTCGATAGCTTAAAATGGCTTTCTGCCCGGGCCGCTCAACATATTTATACGTGTAGTGCGACACAAAGATTACAAGGCAGAGATAAGGAACGAGCAGCAAGTCCCCTCCATACCCGTTTGCATTCCAATCCGGCCCGGCAATGCCCGGTAAAATACGCTCTGCAAACACTGTGAACCCGATTGAGATCAGGACATGCACTAAATAAATAGAGTAAGATATTTTACCCAAATACAGCAGAGGTTTCGTCGTCATGATCGAAGAAATAACGCCCCGTCCAATGGCAAAAGTCAGGACAAATAATATCGCAATCGGGCCAAACAAAAATTGCAGGCGGCCCGTAAACGTCACAATAAAAATGTACAGAACAACCAATGTCGCAATTTCAAGCGCGTGAAATGCGGAAGGGGACTTTATGCGCGCGAGGTGCGGCTTTAGTCCGCGATAAATCCAAGCGGCCAAAATGCCGCAATAGAAACCGGCCAAGCAGCGCCAAAACCCATAATCATAATGAAAATCCATATCAGGTTTAAGCTGTGATAAGCGGAAATAGAGCGTCGCTATCATCACCGCGATGATCGCAAAATGTATGCGCTTTCGCGGCGGGAAAAATGCCATCATCGCCAGAAAGACAAAATAGGTATAGAACTCAACGCTGACCGTCCAAGCAGGCGGATTATAAGTCAGGCTGTCAAACAGCCCCATAGACTGCGTCAGAGTCAAATTTGCGAGAAAACTGGCCAGAGTTTCCGGCGCGCTCTGCGTAAAGGGCATGATTTCGCCGGGTTCAACCACCGATAAACCGATCTTGTGGGACACGACCCGCATGGCCTGAAAGCTGACAAAGATTATCAGCATGACGAAATGCAGCGGATAGATTCGCGCGACCCGTCGCTTAATAAAATCAAAACCCTGCCGCGCTGTCCCAAGCTTTCCGTTATACAGCAGAAACATCAAAAACCCTGAGAACACGAAAAACAAGTCAACAAGAACCTGCCCGTTATTCAAAAACGCCGACGTATTAATGTGGGTCAGCCAAATCGTGTGGTAAACAGCAATTAACAGTGCCAAAGCCCCGCGAAAGCCGTCCAGCGCGCCAAAGTACTCCGGCGCAGGTTTTGTCGTCGATTTAATCATATTGCAGGCATGCCTTCCCGTTTGAGGGCAGCGTTTAGCGCAATAAGGCGAATATTTAATTAAAGTGGACGGACACGCAGACCAATAAGCGATGTGGGGCAACTTTATCGGCGTTGCGCGCCCTATGCTTGAGCAGACTCATGAAAGACACTCAAACAATTCCGATGCCCACTTAACAACTCTGACGCCGGCGTAAAGGCCTGAACAGCATAAAATTACACATTCACCCCCATTATCACTGTGAAGTGATTGTGGTCGTAAAGCGGTGCATTCCGGGGTTGCATGATCATATCAGCAACGCCCACTTGACCCTGACGACACGAAAGGCTTTAACCCAAGCTGATCAGGGGGCCGGGCGGCCGCGGCATTCAGTTTACATGTAAACCTGATTGCCGAGGAAAGTCCGGGCTCCGAGAAAGCAGGATGCCGGGTAACGCCCGGCCGGAGCAATCCGAGGGAACGTGCCACAGAAAGTAAACCGCCTTGCTGCAATCTCACGATTAAAGCCGGGTAAGGATGAAAGGGTGCGGTAAGAGCGCACCGCCGCAAGGGTAACCGCGCGGGCAAGGTAAACCCCATCCGGAGCAAGACCAAATAGGGACGACATTATGAGGTGCTTTATCCTCGTCGTCCGGGTCGGTCGCGTCAGGTGCGTCGCAAGGCGTATCGCAGAGGAATGGTCGCCGCTTTGCTGTTTACAGCAAAGGACAGAACCCGGCTTACAGGCCCCCTGATCAAATTATCTTATGCGGATGTCACCACCGGCCTAAATGCCCGCCCCGCCCTACTCGCTTGATGTATGGTCTGATACAATCTTCCACGCGCCATTGTCTTTGCGCATTTGCAGCGTAAACAGACCGCCCGGCGTGTCGGCAGCGCGGGTCAGCCGCCACTTACCGAAAACAACCGCGTCTCGCTTTGACAGAATTTCAATCTCTAAATCCGTGAAGGCCAAGCTTCCCATGGTCGCCCGGTCAGGGTATCGCGCGACATATCCGTCTCGGGTTACCTGCCATCCCCGATTGATCTTACCGCCGGAGGCAAACCGCAAATCTCCGGATTTAATATAGTCCCCCATAAAGGCGTCAATGTCCCCGGCGTTCCAAGCGTCACCCTGCGCGCTGAGAGTCCTTGAAATTTCAGCCTTAAGATCATCCTGACTGTAGCGGTCATGTTGGGCGTGCCGCCATGTTTCAGCATGCGTGCCGGCGTAAAACATGACCATAAGGCCGCCGACCAAAGTCAAATACTTTATAACACTCAAAGACTTAATCCAATCTCTTGTCGGGGGCGAAAGCATTGCTTCGCGAAAACCCGCGCGGGGCCATACGGCCGGCGCCGGCGCGCTTGCCTAAGTGCACGTCCCAATCGGAAACGGAATTTCGGCGACCGGCGCTGTCGATATAAGACAGCCCCTCGGCTTTATCAAAACAGGTAATATCGGCCAAACCGCCATCTTTATAGTTTTGAAGCTTCACGCCCTTACCCCGTGTCATCACAGGCAATTCCTCCGTCGGGAAGACGAGGATTTTACGATTCTCCCCTATCGTGGCAATGTGATCACCGTTTGCCTCAATACAGCGCACAGCCTCAACATCACCCTTCACGTTCAGGGTTTGCTTACCGCCTCGCGTAGACGCCACAATGTCGGCCTCTACAACCCGGAAACCATAACCGGCACTGCTGGCAATAATGAGCTGCCGTTCGGGATTATGCACAAACAAGCCGATCGGCAAATGATCGTTCTCTAAATCAACCATCAGGCGTACCGGTTCGCCATTACCGCGCCCGCCGGGCAGTTTATCTGCGCCAAGGGTGTAAAATTTCCCGTTAGACGCAAACATGATGAGCTTGTCTGTTGTTTCGCACGGAATGATAAATTCGGCTTCGTCGCCGTCTTTATATTTAATAGAATCAACATCATCCACCCGCCCCTTCAAAGCCCGAATCCAACCTTTTTTGGACAAGACAACGGTAATCGGTTCCTTGGTGATGAACGCCGTTGCCAGATCAATCTCAATGTCCGGCGCGTCCATGAACGTCGTACGCCGCGCGCCCAGTTCTGTTTTCGGGCCGTATAAATCGCGCGCTTCACGGACTTGTTCAGATATAACTTTCCACTGCTTGTCATCAGAACCGAGTAGCGCTTCGATCTCAGCTTTTTCAGCCGCGAGCATATCGCGTTCACCCTGAATTTCGACTTCTTGGAGCTTGTTAAGCGCGCGCAAACGCATGTTTAAAATGGCATCAGCCTGTCGCTCGGTCAGGTTAAACGCCTTAATCAGCTCTTCTTTCGGGTGATCTTCAAACCGAACAATGCGGATAACCTCATCAATATTCAGATAAGCAATCAAAAGCCCGTCAAGGATTTCCATGCGGGCATCAATCTTACCCAAGCGCTGCGCGGAGCGGCGCTGAAGCACGACCCGGCGGTGATCCAAAAACGCCTGTAAACATTCGCGCAAATTCATGACGCGCGGCGTGCCGGTCGCGTCCAGAACATTCAGGTTCATAGAAAACCGGTTTTCCAAATCAGAAATCTTAAACAGGCTTTCCATGAGCAGGTCTGCATCGATATTCTTGGACTTCGGCTCCAAAACGATACGGATATCTTCGGCGCTCTCGTCGCGAATGTCGGCCAACCACGGGGCCTTTTTCGTTTCAATAATTTCGGCCAATTTTTCGATCAGGCGGGATTTCTGCACCTGATACGGAATTTCTGTCACCACGATCTGATACATGCCGCGATCCAGTTGCTCGACGCTCCACCGCGCGCGGGTGCGAAACCCGCCCTTACCGGTGGCGTAAGCCTCGATCATGTCGTCTTTATTCTCAATGCAAATGCCGCCGGTCGGGTAATCGGGACCCTGCACATAATTCATCAGGGTTTTAATGCTCGCTCCGGGCGCCCCAATCAAATGCAGCGCGGCATTGCAAAGCTCCGCAGCGTTGTGGGGCGGTACGGACGTCGCCATGCCAACGGCAATCCCGGTAGAACCATTGGCCAGCAAATTAGGAAAGCCGGCCGGAAGAACTTCAGGCTCGTCATCTTCTTCGTTATAGGTCGGTTTAAAATCAACCGCATCCTCGTCGATCCCCTCAAGCAAGGATCGGCCCGCCGGCGTCATGCGGGCTTCTGTGTAACGCATGGCCGCCGCGCTATCGCCGTCAATATTGCCGAAATTCCCCTGCCCGTCGACAAGTGGATAGCGCGCCGAGAAGCTTTGGGATAATTTCACAAGGGCGTCATAAATCGATGCATCACCATGAGGGTGAAAGCGGCCCATGACTTCACCGACAATCCGCGCGCATTTCTTATGAGCAGTTTCGGGGTTCAGTTTCAGCTCGCGCATCGCAAAGAGCAACCGCCGATGAACCGGTTTTAATCCGTCACGAACGTCCGGCAAAGCGCGCTGCGTAATCGTCGATAGCGCATAGGCCAAATAGCGCGACGACAGGGCGTCATCAATGCTCTCTTCAATGATGCGGCCACCGATGGGGTTGCTCTCGTCTATGGGGGTCTTGGTCATATGTCTCGCCTTTGATTCGGGCCAATATAGCAGACTGCCGCGCTGCGCCGCACAGTCAAATCAACGTCAACTATGAGAATCAAAAAAGGCGCGAATCTCGCGCCCCTCTCAAATTTTTTTCGGGCCTTGGCCTAGAACGGGATGTCATCATCCAGATCAAAGTCTTGCTTCGGGCCTTCCATAGCGGACGCGCTGCGAGAGCCGCCGCCTTGGGTTGAACTGCCGCCTTGACCGCCGCCATATCCGCCGCGATCCCGGTCCATATTGCCGCCGCCATAACCGCCGCCGCCCATGTTCCCGCCGCCGCCGGAGTTGCGGCTGTCGAGCAAGGTCAGGTTGCCGTCATAGCCCTGCAGCACGACTTCGGTTGTATATTGGTCATTGCCGTCGCGGTTTTGCCATTTACGGGTTTGCAGCTTGCCTTCGATATAAAGCTTGGAGCCTTTTTTAACGTAGCGTTCTACGATGCCGACAAGGCCTTCATTAAAAATAGACACGCGATGCCATTCTGTCTTTTCTCGCTTCTCGCCGGACTGTTTGTCTTTCCAACTCTCGGATGTGGCGAGAGAGAAATTACACACTTTGCCGCCATTATTAAAACTGCGCACCTCCGGATCATTGCCGACATTGCCGACCAAGATCACTTTATTTACTGAACCTGCCATATTCATTCACCTTATATTTGACTGCGCGCATTATGTTCTTTATTTGTTCTGAAATCAAGTGCGCGGTTGGTTTGCGCGAACATTGGTCAAAAGACGCGCCAATGTCGAGTCGCGCCGAGGCAGGAAGACGGGATATGTTGTGGATAGCTTATTGTATACGCGTCCTTGAACCTGCCCCGCCGCTGTTCTATTTGATTTGAGTGCGGTCATTTAAAACCCTGCCCGCCTTCGCCCGTATTATCCCGTAACTGTAATCAACTGAAAGCCCCGCTATGGCGCATCTTAAATCCATCCAAGTGCGCGGCGCGCGTGAGCATAACCTTAAAGGCGTCAATGTTGACCTGCCACGCGACAAGCTGATTGTGATTACGGGCCTTTCGGGTTCCGGTAAGTCGTCGCTGGCTTTTGATACAATCTACGCCGAAGGACAGCGCCGCTATGTTGAGAGTCTGTCAGCCTATGCGCGGCAGTTTTTGGAGCTGCAATCCAAACCGGATGTTGATTCCATTGAAGGCCTGTCACCGGCGATTTCTATTGAGCAAAAGACAACGTCAAAGAACCCGCGGTCAACCGTCGGTACCGTCACAGAAATTTACGATTATATGCGCCTTTTGTGGGCACGGGTCGGCGTTCCCTACTCGCCGGCAACCGGCCTGCCGATTGAGAGTCAAAGCGTTGCGCAAATGGTCGACATTACGATGGGTCTGCCTGAAGGGACAAAGCTCTACATCCTCGCACCGATTGTGCGTGGCCGTAAGGGTGAGTACCGCAAAGAGTTCGCGCAATTTATGAAAGACGGATTTCAGCGCGTAAAAATCGACGGGCAGTTTCACCGTATCGAAGACGCGCCGGCGCTCGATAAGAAATTAAAGCATAATATTGATGTTGTTGTTGACCGGGTGGTGATCAAGCCGGATTTGGAAACGCGTCTGGCGGACAGTTTTGAGACAGCCCTGCGATTGGCAGACGGTCTGGCGGTGGCAGAATATGCCGATAATCCTGATGAGCGCGTGCTGTTTTCAGAAAAATTCGCCTGCCCTGTGTCCGGCTTTACGATCAGCGAGATTGAGCCGCGCATGTTCTCGTTTAACAACCCGCACGGCGCGTGTCCGGCCTGTGACGGTCTTGGTAAAGAACTGCAATTTGATCCGGCGCTGGTTGTTCCCGATATGAGTAAATCTATGGCCGGCGGGGCCATTGCGGCGTGGCCGAACAAAGCCAGCGGGCTTTATATGCAGACGCTTAAGGCTCTCTCCGATGCCTATAAGTTTTCGCTGGATACAAAATGGAAAGACCTGTCGGAAGGCGCGCAGGACGTCGTGCTTTACGGAACGCGCGGCGCGAAGATCAAATTTGTCTATAAGGATGAAGGCCGCAAATACGAAACGACCAAGCCGTTTGAAGGTGTCATCCCCAATTTAGAGCGCCGTTTTCGCGATACGGACAGTACTTGGATGCGCGACGAACTTGGCAAATATCAATCCGACGCGACGTGTACAGTCTGCGACGGAAAACGTCTGCGCCCGGAGACATTATGCGTGAAAATTGACGGTATGGATATTACGCAAACCGGGGACATGTCCATTAAAGACGCGCTGGCGCGGTTTGTGAAACTTGGTGAGGACCTCTCCAAAAAAGACATGGAAATCGCCGAGCGGATTTTAAAAGAGATTCGCGAGCGGCTGTCATTCTTGAACGCTGTCGGGCTGGATTATCTGACCCTTGGGCGCGGCTCGGGCTCTTTGTCCGGTGGTGAAAGTCAACGTATTCGCCTTGCCAGCCAAATCGGTTCGGGCCTGACGGGCGTGCTTTATGTTCTTGATGAGCCGAGCATCGGTTTGCATCAGCGGGACAATGCACGGCTTTTGGAAACGCTGCAAAATCTGCGCGATCTGGGAAATACCGTCATCGTGGTTGAGCATGATGAAGACGCCATCCTTACGGCGGATTATGTTGTTGATATGGGCCCCAAGGCCGGCGTTCACGGCGGCGAAGTTATTGCGGCCGGCACGCCGGATAAGATTAAAAAATCACGCAAATCCCTGACCGGGCAATATTTGACCGGAAAAAAGGAAATTGGCCTCAACCAAAAACGCCGTGAACGTGACCCGAAAAAAAATATCGTTATCCGAGGCGCGCGGGGCAATAATCTGAAAAATATTACCGCAGAATTTCCCATCGGCCTGATGACCTGCGTGACCGGAGTCTCCGGCGGAGGGAAATCAACTTTGGTTATTGAGACGCTTTATAAGGCCGCTGCCCGCGCGCTGAACAATAACTCAAACAAAGCCATGCCGTTTGACAGCGCCGAAGTGTTTGAGCGCATGGACAAGGTCATCGACATCAACCAATCGGCCATCGGCCGCACGCCGCGCTCTAACCCGGCCACTTACACCGGCGCGTTTACGCCCATTCGCGATTGGTTCGCCGGCCTGCCCGAAGCTAAAACACGGGGCTATAAATCCGGCCGGTTTAGTTTCAACGTCAAAGGCGGGCGCTGTGAGGCGTGCCAAGGCGGCGGCGTCATAAAGATCGAAATGCACTTCCTTCCGGACGTTTATGTTGAGTGCGATACCTGCAAAGGCGCACGCTATAACCGCGAGACCTTAGAGATCAGATTCAAAGGCAAGAACATCGCGGATGTCCTTGATATGAACGTCGAAGAAGCGGCTGCGTTTTTTAAAGCTGTGCCGACCATTCGCGACAAACTGGTTACGTTGGAACGGGTCGGACTTGGCTATTTGAAAGTGGGGCAGCAAGCCACGACATTATCGGGCGGCGAAGCGCAGCGGGTTAAACTGGCCAAAGAATTATCGAAACGCGCAACCGGCCGCACGCTCTATATTCTTGACGAGCCGACAACAGGGCTACATTTCGAAGACGTGAATAAACTGCTCGAAGTGCTGCAGGAACTGGTTGAAACCGGTAATACTATGATCGTGATTGAGCATAATCTTGACGTTGTTAAAACCGCCGACTGGATCATTGATATAGGGCCCGAGGGCGGCGACGGCGGCGGCGAAATTGTGGCGGCCGGAACGCCCCAAGATGTTGCTAAGGTCAAGGAGAGCTGGACCGGGCGTTATCTGAAACCGCTTTTAAAGCGCGATGCAGATCGCGCAAAGGCCCGCCTGAAACCGTAGCAGGCGGCGTCCCTAATTTATGGGATTTGCAAACGAATCAGGCGTGCGTATAAAGATTGCACGTGACCGTCGTCACGGACGGGGCGCACCATTTTACTTTATTGACGTCCCTTATTCGGTTTTTCGAAAAGGGCTCTTTGATGACCAAACCAGGTTTTAAGAAAGCCGGCGCAGGGTTGCGTCTGGCTTTTATCGCGGCATCGCTGCCGTTGACAGGGCTCTTCGCCCTGCCGGCATCTGCGCAAATCACATTTGAGCAGGTTTTCGAAAACCCTGACAATCCGCAGCTGAATTTGGAATATGCCAAGCAGGAAGCGGCTGCCGGTAATCTTTTACAAGCGGCATCGACTCTGGAGCGTTTACTGTATGCGGAGCCGAACTGGGATTCCGCCCGCATTTTTTACGCCGACGTTTTACTGCAACTTGATGACCGTCAGGCGGCAAGCCGCGAAATGATACTTCTGGAAAACCGTCCGCTGACCGCGAGCCAACGCGCAGATTTGGTCCGTATTAATCAAGTCGTGACCGGCGCCCCAAAGGCCAAAAACCCACGCGGAATTTCCGGTCGGGCCTCTGTCGGTGTGCGCATTGATGATAACGGGGCCAACGCATTAACAGATGTCGTCAATCCATCATCTGATCAGGATGATGTGTCCCTGATTGCGCGGGCGTCACTGGGGGGTCGCACGCCTATAGTGGGCGGGCTTGATTTGCTCGGCGACGCGGGCGCTTATTTTCGCCTTCCGAGCGAAGACGCGTCGCGCAGCTACAGCAACCTTCATATCAATCTGGGTATTGGCGGCGGCGAGCAAGTTGAATGGGACGTCCGGATGGGCGCGCGCAGCGTCGGGCTCGATGGTGATGACTTTCTGACAGAAATAGGCCCGCGTGCCGGCTTGGGCTTTAGCCTTAATGATACGACAACGGTGCGTCTTGGCGGCGCGGCTGTTTATCAGGATTACGAATTTCTCCCGAACCTGCCCAATGAGCAGTTTCGCACGGGGCAAAAATACTCCGTCATGGGGTCTGTATCTCATAAAGCGAGCGATAAAACCCGCATTGGCGCAAGCCTTGGCTTTGATGACAAACGCGCCAAAGCCGACATTTTGGCCTATGATGCATGGCGCGTCGGCGCGAATGTCTTTCATACGGTCAGTGCTGATCACTATCTTCGCGGTAATGTCTCTTACCGCAGCGTATCCTATGACGGGCTGAACGGGTTTGTGACTCCGGCTGTTGCCCGCGAGGACGAGCATATTTACGCCCGCGCAGCCTATGGCGTGAGGTTGAGCGCAATCGCAGATATGTTCAGCGCGATGGACAGCGTCTTTCTGGAAGGTGCGGTCGATGTGATTGATCGCGGCTCTAATATCGCCGTGTTTGATTATGATAATGTCGGGGCGTCTTTGTCCCTAAACTGGGATTTTTAATATGACCCGTCTTATATCTTTTCCGTCCGTTTTCTCAAAAGTTACGCTGACATTTACAGCCGTGTTGCTCACGACAAGCGCCGCGTTTTCTGCGACCGAACAGGTTGGCATCAATGCCGCCGTCAAAGGTAATGTTACCATTCAAAGCGGCGCCGCGCAGGCGCAACAGGCCGAGATTAAAGCGCCGGTTTTCCTCGGTGATGAAGTTAATTCCAAAAAGAAAAGCGCGCTGCAAGTCCTGCTGAAGGATCAAAGCGTCTTTACGGTCGGCCCGCAATGCGCGCTGACAATCGATAAATTTGTGTATGATCCTGCAAAAAACAACAATCAAATATCTGCGAATGTGAAGCAAGGCATGTTCCGTTTCATGTCCGGCAAAGTTTCTAAATCGAACCCAAATAACGTATCGGTCGATACGCCTGTAGCCTCGATGGGGATACGGGGAACGATAGTCGAAGGTTTGGTCGGGGCGGACGCCGTGGCATACGCTGTCGATGCCGGTATTATCACGGCCGGAACGCCGGTTGACCTGTCGGGCGCAACTTTGGTCATTCTGCGCGGCCCGGGAAAAGCCAATAGCGGCAATGATCGCCGCGGCATGATAAGCGTAACGTCGGGCGGGCGCACAGTCGATTTGCGCAATGCAGGCATGGGCGCATTTGTCCCTGATGCCAATACTGCACCGATTGTCATTAAACAGATACCTGCGGAGATATTTGAGAAATTCAGCAGCCTGCTTCGCACGCGGCCTACGGCCGGCGGGACTTATAAGCCGTTCAGTTTTGACAGCGGCTATATCGCAGGCAACGCGCCGAGTGTTCCCCACGAAACTGGCGATGATGAAAACCCGCTGATTGATTTAGACTGGCCGTCAGATCCCGGTGATTTGTTTGAAGCGGGGGAATTTGCCTGCTATCCGGGGAATCCGAATTATCCGGCCTGCGATGTCATGGATGATATGACGGATGAAAATACTGAGGAACTTATTGATGACAACGGATCTTAAGGCTTCTGCAGTGCGTTAGCTGTTATTTTTACTCAAAAGTTCTGCTGAACCGCTCTGCGCCGCCCCACAAAGCGGCATAACTGCCAATTCCCGACAGGCATAAAAACCAGAGGGACATTAATGCGCCATAGGCGATGATGCAGATTATACCGGAGAAGATCACTACGGGGTTTTTTATGCGCTGCGCCGCCGCTTCGGTGATAGCGGCCGTATCGAGCACGCCTGAGGCTATCCCGCTTTCGCCCGATTGTAACGCGTCACCAAACGCAATCCCGAGCCCCACTGATGACACCACAGATGTCACGATTGTTCCGGCAATATAGACTAGCACAAAACTGCCAAACAGCGGCCAAAACCGACCTTTGGTGATATCGGCGGCTTCGCGAACAACTAAATTTCCGGATCCGACACCCATTGCCGCCGCAGGCATAAGCCGCACAGCGATTTTACACATAAAATACAGCACAGCCAAAAGCGCGATAACGCCAATCGCGCCCCCGATAGCGCCAAGCGCCGCAGTCAGCAGTCCGCCCAAGGCGAGCGCGCCAATCATGCCAACCAAATAGACTCCAAAGATCAGTCCCCAAACACAAAGCTGTGTCAGCATTACCCGAATTTCGTCCGCACCAAACCGAACAGGTCGCCCCGGCAGTTCAACGTCTCGCAGGACTTTACGGTGAAGCGCCGCCTCACCCATAACGGCTGAAATCCAAAGCCCTAAAATCATAACCAAATATCCGGGCGCCGCATTGCTTATCAAGCCACCTACTGACAGGATCAACTCATCATCAGGTTTTTGCCCGGACATTATCGCCTCAACATATTGGGTTTGCCACGCCATCAGCGCCGGGTAATGCGGCGCGATTATCGGCACGGCAAGTAACAGGGCCAAAACCATAGGAATAGCGGTCCAAAACCAAAGACGTTTGGCAAAAGCCGGCCCGCCCGATGTTTGAAACGGCATAGTGACGGATTTGCCGAAATCGAACGGCGTGCCTGAGGGGGTCTGCGGCATGATAGGTTTCCCGATAATAAAGCGCGATATTGTAACGGCGCGGATATTGCTTTGACCTGCTGCATAGACCGGCATTAAAGACGGGGTCAACCAAGCCGGGTCCAACAAAAAAACGCGCCCGGTAAGCCGGACGCGTTTCTCAGAGATTTTGATGAGGACTTAAGCCTAGCTGAACACGTCAGCATTAGGCGTTGCTCCTGCCCATTTTTTCACGACGTAACTGCCGATACCGAGCATCATCGGAATAGAGAACAGATAGATGAGTATCATGCCGGCAAACAACAAAATACCGCTCGCACCGGCAAGACCTGTAATTGCTGTCGGGTCACCCATGGCGCCGCCCATCAAAACCGTAGGACCGACTGTGATAAATGCCAAAGCGATAAGCATCGCATAGAGCGCAACAATGAAAAGAAGGTATGTCAGGAAAATCCACCATCCGCGGTATTTTGAAACCTTGAGCGCGCCTAAGACAACCGGCCTTTTTGCGTAAACACTCATTGCGCCGGCCGGGCTAAGCCGCACCATAAAGCCGATGAGGAAAACGTAAAATATGATCATCGGAATCGCGGCCAAAGCCGGCGTAATCATTCCCAATATGCTGCCAACGATAGCCGCCAATATAACCCCTGCGATACTGATCAGGAAAACAATGCCGTAAACGCCTAAAATTGCGAGAAAAACATTCTTCTCGTCCTGTCCCAAACGAAACGGAAATCCGCCCGATTGCAAACCCAACATACGCCTGTGCATGCAGGACTCGATAACGGCGGCTATATAGGCCCCAAATACGATCAAAAGAATATAAGCCAAAATCATCATGCCAATGGCGCCGGGGCCGATACCGGACATATCACCGGTACTCAACGCGGCCATAGATCCGCCCATAATAAGCGCCAAAACGGCGAACAGCGCGATGTAAGCGACGATCATTATAAGGACGGCCAAGGCCCCGAAACCCAATGAGAACTTCAGACTGCCCTGATCCCGGAAGCTGTGGGTCATTGCGTGCCATACATTAAAGCCCGTCTCGGACTTACGCGGTTCGATAGTATCCATTTTGTCTCTCTCCTTAATTTAAATTAACCTTGCGCAAATTTAAGATAGAGGTCAACGGTTTTCGCGGAAAGATTTAAGGCGTTAAACCGCTTTATCGGTCGATATTTTTCGCGCATTTGTCGCCCTCATTCCTATTGAAGCGGGGCGCGGGATTGGCTAAGTCCGCGCCATGACTGATACAGCGAAAACACACAAGCCCATTCACATTATCGGCGGAGGCCTTGCAGGCTCCGAAGCTGCATGGCAAATCGCTCAGCGCGGCGTCCCCGTTATTTTGCATGAGATGCGCCCCGTTAAGAAAACGGCGGCCCACGAAACCGATGGCCTCGCCGAAATGGTCTGCTCCAATTCGTTTCGCAGCGATGACGCTATGGGTAATGCGGTCGGCCTTTTGCACGAAGAAATGCGGCGCGCAGACTCGCTGATTATGAAATGCGCTGACGCCCATAAATTGCCGGCAGGCGGCGCTCTGGCTGTTGACAGAGGCGAGTTTTCCAAAGCGGTTACTCAAAACATTAAAAGTCATCCCCTGATTACGATCGAGATCGGCGAAGTTGCCGGCTTGCCGCCGGAAGATTGGGGCAGCACGATTATCGCCACAGGACCGCTCACATCAGAGCCGCTCGCCCAAGCTATATTAGATGTTACGGGCGAAGACAGCCTTGCTTTTTTTGACGCGATTGCGCCGATTATCCATAAAGACAGCATCAATTTTGACATTGCCTGGATGCAATCACGTTATGACAAAAAAGGCCCCGGCGGCGACGGCGCGGACTATATTAATTGCCCTATGAATAAAGAAGAATATGAGACATTCGTTCAGGCACTGATCGACTCTGACCAAACCGAGTTTAAGGATTGGGAAAAAAACACGCCCTACTTTGAAGCTTGCCTCCCGATTGAAGTGATCGCGTCACGCGGACCGGAGACGCTGCGCTGGGGACCGATGAAGCCGGTCGGTCTGACGAACCCTCATGACCCGATGGTAAAATCACATGCAATCGTGCAACTTCGCCAAGACAACGCGCTGGGCACGATTTACAACATGGTCGGTTTCCAAACGAAGATGAAATACGGCGCGCAGACAGAGATTCTGCGCACGATACCGGGGCTGGAAAAAGCTGAATTTGCCCGCCTTGGCGGTATTCACCGCAACACGTTTATCAACTCTCCCTTGTTATTAAACAACCAGTTACAGCTTAAATCTCGACCGGATTTGCGCTTCGCCGGACAGATCATGGGCGTCGAAGGTTATGTTGAAAGCGCAGCTTTGGGCCTGATCGCAGGCCGTATGGCGGCAGCGCAGGCTTTGGGCAGCGAGTACCCTGCTCCGCCGAAAACAACGGCGATGGGATCACTGGTAGAGCACGTCACAGGCGGTTATATGAATGGGCCGAAGGCTAAGTTTCAGCCTATGAACGTCAATTACGGCATTTTCCCGCCTATTGAGGATTTGGTATATAAATCCGAAGATGGCAAACGCATGCGCGGCAAAGACAAAGTACGCTTTCGCAAACGCCATTTCAGCCTGCGCGCCTTAGAAGATATTCAGGATTGGATAGACGTCGGATAAGCGCCGATTACAGGCTAATATTTGCCGCTGTCGCGTAATATACGGCTTTTTTGCTTGCCCCATTCGCGGTCTTTTTGGACCTGACGTTTTTCAAACTCGCGCTTACCTGTACCGACACCCAGCAATAGTTTTGCGATACCCTTATCGTTGAAATACATTTTAAGCGGCACAATCGTGCGGCCTTTGCGTTCGCGCAGCGCAACCAATTTTCCGATCTCTTTGCGTTTCAGCAGCAGTTTACGATGCCGTTTCGGCTCATGATTAAACTGACTTGCCGGCTCATAGATCGGAATGTTGGCGTTAATCAGGATAATTTCGCCGCCCTCAACAGAGGCGTAGCTTTCGGCAATATTAATCCGCCCGACCCGAAGCGACTTTACTTCAGTACCCAGCAATTGAATCCCGGCTTCAAAGGTTTCTTCAATGGCATAATCAAACCGCGCGCGGCGATTTTCCGCGATGGTTTTATTATTGTCATTGGGTTTCTTTTTTTTAGTCGCCATCTGAATCAGTATGCAATTCCGGCGCGGGTCATGGCGGCCTTGACGGCCGTTTTTGTCTCGTCGCGGCAAGGCGTCATCGGCAAACGCACATATGTATCCATTTTCCCCATCAGGCTGAGCGCATATTTTGCAGGCGCAGGGCTGGGGTCAAGGAACAGGTCTTTGTGAAGGCGGTCCAGCGTTTTGTGTATCGCCAACGCTTTGACAAAGTCTTTCGCAATCATGGCGTTATGCAAGGCCGCGTATTGCGCCGGCGCAATATTAGACCCTACAGAAATGCAGCCATGCCCGCCTTGGGCCGCATAACCCAAAGATGACGGATCATCACCGGACAACTGTATAAAATCAGAACCGCAGCGATCTTCCAATCCCGTAACCCGGGTTATATCACCGGTCGCATCTTTACAGCCAATAACATGCTCCAGCGTAGCCAGACGGCCCATAGTGTCGTTGGTAATATCGACAACGCTGCGGCCCGGAATATTATAAACGATGATCGGAATATCGACAGCGTCGTTGATCGCTTTGAAATGCTGATAAATACCGTCTTGGCTGGGCTTGTTATAATAAGGCGTCACAACCAAAGCTGCATCCGCGCCGAGCTTTTTGGCGTGCTTGGCATATTTTACCGAAACGGTCGTTTCATTTGACCCTGCGCCGGCGATCACAGGTACGCGGCCGGCGGCCGTTTCTACGCACAGGGCGATAACCCTTTGATGCTCTTTATCGGTCAGCGTCGCTGATTCGCCGGTCGTTCCGCAAGGGACCAATCCGTGAATACCGGAGGCGATTTGCCATTCAACGAAATCACAGAAGGCTTTTTCGTCAATTGTGCCGTTTTTAAAGGGCGTTACGAGGGCTGTTAGCGAACCTTTAATCATGTCAGTTTCTTATCGTTTGAGCTGTTCCGAACTGCAATCAGGCATTTCAGGACGGCATGTGTAAATTTAAGAGGCGTCATAGCTTTCTTTTGTTGCTCCGCGCAAGCGAAGCGTTAGGTTTGTTTCATGTTATTGCGTTTTGTCGGGCGTTACGCCCGCATCTTTTCTGTCAGTATTGCGCTGACTGTGGCGGCTTTAGGGCCGACCGCAGCGCAAGGCATTACTAATGTTCCGACGCCGCGCATAAAACCTGCCGCGCCCAGCAGTTCTCAGTTTTTGGATAAATCAGACGCGCGGGAATTTCGCCTTGGATTGGCGTCTGCTGATCGCCGCATCTGGAGTGATGTAGACCGCCGCATAGCAGCCCTTAAAGATCCGATTGCCAAAGATGTTTTGCGGTGGCGCAAAGCCGCCGATGACGGCAGCGCAAGCTTTGAAGACCTGACACGGGTTATTCAATACCAACCGGACTGGCCCCGCATGGTTCGCATTCGTTCCAAAGCCGAAAAAATGCTGTTTGACGACACGCCGCTCTCTGCAGCGGACACTGTAGGCTGGTTTGCCGGTATGGAGCCTGTTTCCGGCGAAGGCCGGGCGGCGCTCGCCGTAGCCCATTATAAGCTCGGCAATAAAACGAGCGGCGATCAATGGTTGAAACTGGCGTGGCGCGAAAGCAAGCTGACCCGCGACCGGCAGCGCTATTTGTTTTCGCGTTATAAAGATCGATTGTCCAAAGACGATCATGCGGCGCGCGCTGACTATTTGATTTGGCTGGGAAAATCTTATTTTTCAAGCGCCGAAGCACTTCTTCCCCATATGAGCCGCGCTGACAGTAATTTAATGAACGCCCGAATTCGGGTGGGCGCAAACCGTTCGGGTATGGATGCCGCAATCAAAAGGCTGACACCGGCGCAAGCCAAAGATACCGGCCTTTTATTTGAACGGGCGCGATGGCGCCGCACCCGCAAAAGCAAAGACTATGCCCTTCCCGTCTACCAACAAATCAAGGCCCCTGCCTCGACGGAATCCGGCCGCAAACGGATGTGGTTTGAGTTAAAACTGATGGCCTATTGGCAGCTTGAAAGCGGGAAATACAATACTGCCTATAATTTAGTGCAAAACCACGGCTATACCCGAGGAACGCAATTTGCCGAGGCAGAATTTTTTTCCGGCTGGCTCGCCCTGACGCAGATGAATAATCCACAGCGGGCTTTACGTCATTTCACAACTTTGCGTGATAATGTCAGTACGCCGGTATCACGGTCGCGCGGCGCCTATTGGCAGGGCCGGGCCGCGCAGGCGGCTAATGATGTTAACGCGCAGGCTTACTACGCCGATGCGGCGCAACACATTAATACGTTCTATGGTCAACTGGCCGCAAGTGAGCTTGCCGGCAGTGGCGCAACAATTACTCTGCCGCCTGAGGATGACGGGCAGTTTCAAAGCGCGGAATTTGAAGCCCGCCCGATTATTCGCGGCCTTCGCCTTGTCGGGGAAACCGGCAATGAACGGATTTTCCGGCAAATGGCGTTTCACCTTGATGACGAGTTAGAAAGCCCGCAAGAGCTGTCATTACTGGCATCCCTGTCCCGCGATTACCGTTTTTATTCTCCCGGCGTCCGCGCCGCAAAGCAGGCCGGGCGGTTCAATACAATCCTCACGGAATCGTCCTATCCCACGCCAAACGTGATTACGGACTTAGGCAGTGAATTTGACTTGCCCTTCGTGCTCGCCATTGCGCGTCAGGAAAGTGAATTTGATACAAGCGCTGTCAGTTCCGCCAAAGCATACGGCATGATGCAAATGATTGACGGCACGGCGCGCTATACTGCGCGCAAACATCGCCTGAAATATCGCAAAAGCTGGCTGACTTCAGATCAAGACTACGCGGCAAAACTTGGTGCGCATCATTTACATGACCTGCTCAAAACCTATGACGGATCTTACATCATGGCAGCGGCGGCTTACAATGCCGGGGCTTCGCGGGTTAATAAGTGGAACCGGGTTTATGGCGACCCGCGCAAAGGCGAAATCACCCCGATAGATTGGGCGGAAAACATTCCGTTTTCCGAAACCCGAAATTACGTCCAGCGCGTTCTTGAGAATATAAATGTGTACCGCGCAAGGCTGGACGGTAATCAGGCCCCGCTGCTTATTGAGCAAGACCTTAGCGTCGGCTCGTCATTTCGTTAGGCCCTGACGGCATAAAGAGCAGCGCCAAGGCAACCGCAGCACAAGTCTGCGCGTATAAAAACCATGAAACACGCAATGATAACAGCCGCTCTTATGTTAACCGCCGCCTGCGCGCCTGCAACCCTCAGCGCAACAGACAGCGCAGCCCCGGCGCCGGAGACCCCTATGGAAATTGATTTTAAATCTGCAACATCCGGCTGGTCCGCTGTCAATGACGGCGTCATGGGCGGGAAATCCTCAGGCGGGTCAAGCATCAATCAAAGTCTGTTGGTTTTTGAAGGGGTTTTGAATACTGATGGCGGCGGATTTTCTTCTGTACGAACGCCTGTATCGCCCGGGGATTTAGCCGGAGCGACAGGATTAAAATTACGCGTGAAATCCGATGGGCGGGCCTATAAATTTACAATGCGAACGGACAAAAGAAATATGTTTCGTGCCGTTTCCTTTAATGCGGGCATCCCGGTCAGTCCGGCCGGTGAGTGGACAAACGTCACGGCCAATTTTGACGGCGCAGAAGCCTCAGTATGGGGGCGAAAACTATCGGGCGTCACGTTTGATCCGGCAATGGTAGACGAGCTGGGTATTATCATCGCCGACGGCAAAGACGGCCCGTTTCGTCTTGAGGTCGACCGGATAACAGCTGTTTACTAAATCAGGGCCATAGCGCGGGCCATAACAGACGGGTCCACGTTTCCGCCGGAGAGCGTCACGGCAACGTCGCCGCCGCTTTCGGGCAATCGCCTTGACAAGGCTGCCGCCAACGCCACAGCGCCGCCCGGCTCTGTTGTGATATCCAAATGCATCTTAGCCAGCGCCATCGTCATAAGGCACTCTTCATCCGTAATTGCGAAGACATCGGTCAAGTGACGGCTATTAATAGGCCAGGTTAAATCCCCCGGCGTCGGCGTTAACAGCGCATCACAGAGGCTGTCAGGCGCGCCGTCATTGCGTTGCCGACGCCCCGAATGCAGTGATCGCCGATGGTCATCATGATCTGCAGGTTCTGCGCCGAATATCTTTGCTGCAGGAGCATGACGGGCCAAAGCAAGGCTTGAGCCCGCGCAAAGTCCTCCGCCGCCCATACAAATGATGACCGCGCTCAGCGCTGCCCCGGCAGTTTTTGCCTGCGCCGCGATCTCAAGACCAGTAGTTCCCTGGCCGGCAATAATGTGCGGGTCATCATAAGACGGCACAATCACGCGGCCTTCTCGGGCGCTGATCGCCGCAGCAATCGCCTCGCGCGATTGACCGGCGCGGTCGTAAGATACGATCTTCGCGCCATCGGCTAAAACTCCGGCGACTTTAACAGCAGGGGCATCTTCGGGCATAACAATCACAGCAGAAATGCCCAATTCTTTGGCCACCCGCGAAATGCCCTGCGCATGATTGCCGGAGCTGAAAGCCACGACGCCCGCTTTTCGCTGCGCCGCGCTGAGTTGCGATAGCCGGTTCAGAGCCCCGCGGTATTTAAACGATCCGGTTTTTTGCAGGACTTCGGCCTTGCACAATACCCGCCGCCCCGCGATGGCGTTGAGCACGCGGCTCTCAAGCAGCGGCGTTTTCACCGCGTGCCCTATCAATCTCTCAGCAGCCGCCTGAACGTCGTCCGCCGTGATTTTACGGTGTGTTGTCATGGGGGATTTCCGTTCTTTATTGACCCGCTTATCTATTCCCTCCAATATGCAAAAAATTGCACAATAATAAAGGGAAACTCCATGCTTGGCTTAATGATGAAACACGAAATGATGATCAGTGATCTGATCGAACACGCGGCAGAGGTGCACCGTGACCGTGAGATTTACACCCTAAACACGGATTTGACTGAACACCGCTATACATGGACGGAATGTGCTGTTCGCGTCCGTCAATTGGCAAATGCCTTGCTGGATGCGGGCATTAAAAAAGGCGACCGCGTTGCGACTATTGCATGGAATAATTACCGCCATATTGAGATTTACTACGCCGTGTCCTCTATCGGCGCGGTTGTGCACACAATCAATCCACGCCTGAAGCCGGAGCAGATCGCCTGGATGGTCAATCATGCCGAAGACACGTTCCTCATGTTTGACACAACATTTGCCCCGATCATCAACGGCGTTGGCGCGATGTGCCCGACGGTCAAAAAATGGATTTGCCTGACAGATGCTGCCGGCATGCCCGAGATGAAAGTTGATTGCGACGATTATGAGAGCTTTATCGGCGGCGCGTCCGACCAAATCGTGTGGGAGCGGTTTGACGAAAACACGGCCTGCACGCTTTGCTATACATCCGGCACGACCGGCGATCCGAAAGGCGTTCTGTATTCACATCGCTCCACTATTTTGCACGCAATGGCGGGCTGTTTTAATGATGTAATCGGCGGCGGTTCCAACGACACAATCTTGGCCGTCGTGCCGATGTTCCATGTCAGCGCATGGGGATTGGTCTACTCTGCCGCTATGGTTGGCGCGAAACTGGTTATGCCCGGCCCCGGCATGGACGGCGCGAACCTCACCAAGATGATCAACCAAGAAGGCGTCACGCTTATGGCCGGCGTCCCGACCGTCTGGCTCGGCATCTATAACCATGTCAAAGCGACCGGCGGCGGCTTACCGACAGTCAAGAAAGCCCTCGTGGGCGGCTCTGCGCTTCCTGAGAGCCTGCTTCGCGCCTATGAGCAGGATTTGGGCATTGAAATGCAACAGGGCTGGGGCATGACAGAAACAAGTCCGCTCGGCACGACATACTCCCCCTACCCCGGCACGGACATGTCAGACTATGAAGGCACGGTGCAAGACAAGCTCTACGCCGGCCGCCGTATTTTCGGTATGCAAATGCGCATTGTCGATGACGAAGGCACTATTCTGGCCCAAGATGGCAAAGCCGAAGGGCACTTGCAAGTTCGCGGCCCTTGGGTGTCGTCCGGCTACTTTAAAGGCGCCGGCGCAGACAGCTTCACCGATGATGGTTGGTTTGCTACAGGAGACGTGTCCAAACTTCACCCGCGCGGCTATATGGAGATTACTGACCGTTCCAAAGACGTTATCAAGTCCGGCGGCGAGTGGGTTTCTTCCATTGAGGTTGAAAACGCGGCTATGGATCATCCTGACGTTGCCATGGCAGCCTGTATCGGCATCACCCATGAAAAATGGCAGGAGCGTCCGTTTCTGATTGTCCAGCCAATGCTCGGCAAGTCTCCGAATATTGACGAGATCAAGGACTGCATCACCGCGAAATGTGCCAAATGGTGGCTGCCCGATGCCGTCGTCTTTCGCGACGAGTTGCCGGTCGGCGCAACCGGCAAAATTCTCAAGCGCGAGCTCAAAGAGATTTACAAAGACGAGTATACGAAGGGATAGGACAGCATCCGCTTCCCTCGACCTCAAAATTGAAAAAAAAGCCGCAAAGTTTGCGGCTTTTTTATTGGACTAAACCTTCTTCCGCCGCCCCTTACGGCGCTCAAACAAGCGGCCTTTTTCGGTTATCAATACCACCGTCAAAGACGCAAGCCCAAGTGCAACGAACCCCGCCATGATCGGAATGATACTTCCGTCAAACTGCCGGGCAACCAGCCATCCCAGAAAGCCCGCCAGCGTTGTCGTCGCGAAGCCGTAGGCTGCGCTGGCCGTACCGGCATTGTCGCCTTGGGCCTCCATAGCGATGGCAGAGAAGTTCGCGCCAATCAGGCCGTAACAGGCAAATGTCAGCGTGAACAAAATATAAAACGTCCAAAAACTATGGGTCATATATGCAAGCGCGATATTGAGCGCAGACAGCGTGATAAACCCAAACAATGCGGCGTGGGATATCCGGCGCATACCGATACGTTCGACCACCCGTGAATTGCAAAAATTAGCGACAGCCAGCAAACCGGCAATCCCTGCAAAGTAAAAGACAAATGTGCTTTCTTTATCGAATACATCGGCAAAAATCTGCTCTGACGCGCCGATGAAGGCGAACAGCGACCCGAATATGATCCCGGAGGCCAGCATATAGCCGCACGTTTCACGGACTTTTAAAACGCGCCCATATGCGCCGATTGTGCGCGCCGCAGACTCGGTTTTGCGGCGCTCCGGCGGGAGCGTTTCCGGCAGGCGCAATTGAACCCAAAGAAGGGTTGTCAGACCGCCTATTCCCAATATGCCGAACGTCCACTGCCATGACGCAACAAGTAATATCCCGGCCCCAATCATGGGCGCGATAATCGGTACGATCATAAATACAGTCATAATTAATGACATGACTTTAGCCATGGCCCGCCCTGCCATCAGGTCCCGTACAATAGAGACGCCAATGACGCGGATACCGGCGGCGAACACGCCTTGGATAAACCGCGTCAGCAAAAGCATATCAAAGCTGCCGGCGCCCATGCATGCAAACCCTGTAATCACATAGCCCAGCAAGCAGAAGCGCAGTAAATTACGACGGCCAATTCGGTCAGAGGTCGGCCCAAAGACAAGCTGCGGCGCGCCAAAGCCAAGTATGTAAGCAAAAATGACGTTTTGCTGCGCATTGCTCTCGCCCAAATTAAAGGCCTCTGCAATGTCATCAAGGGCCGGAAGCATCGAATCAATCGCAAGCGCGTTCAGCGCCAGCATGGCCGCTACCATGCCGACAAATTCCCAAAGGGGTATCGGCAGGTTTACCTCGGCGAGGCTTGCAGCTTTTGGCGATTGATTATCCATACGCCGGGTATGAACCCGCCTGCATCGCTGCGCAAGCTTTGTGGGTGCGCGAATTGGCTCATGGCTGTGCGCAAAGCAACTTATGGCAATTGCAGGCTTTGAAACTATGGACATTGCGCAGAAATATATTGAGAAAGCGCATAAGAAAAAGCTTGCAGAGAGAGGCAGCAGGACGCGATTTAGTTCTAACCCCAAATCAAAAGGCTCTATCTAATGACTAAGCCAATGAAATATTGATGTGGATTATACCGCTTGGCAGTCCCTAGGGGAATCGAACCCCTCTTTCCAGGTTGAAAACCTGGCGTCCTAACCGATAGACGAAGGGACCACTCAAGCGGTGAGAGCCATATAGTAGAGGCCGAAAAAACGTGCAAGCGGAAAAGTAAGGCAAAGTCGAAAATAACGCACTTTTCAGCCCTCTGAGATTAAAAACAAAAAACCCCGGCCTTTCAGGGCCGGGGAGTGTCGGGCACGAGAAGCCCGGATATCTGTGTATTCACATATCCTACTTAATCGGAGACAGCAGCTCCGGCGCTGTTACCAATTGGCGAACGCCGTGAGATTTGCTCTCTTCAAAAACATTACCCTGCTCTGCCCAGCGATGCAGCGAGCCAATGTCGACGCGAGCACAAGACGGACGGACGCTCCACGTGACTTTCATCGGAGAGCAGGTTGATTGATCGTAGCTTGGTCCGGTTGTTGAACCGAGGAACTGTACAGGAGCACCTGTATCAGACGGGATCATTTTTGCCTGATGCTTACCGTTCACCATATTGCCATCATAGGCCATATCGGTGAAGTCCAGCGCGTTTTCAGGATCGTTTACAACAAGAAAGACCTGAGCTTCGACGCGCAGAAGCGGGTCGGAACAGCTATCCGTCAAACAGGACCCAAGGCCCGCGCCGGGCGCAACGTCACAACTGGTGTGAACCCAATGCACTTCGATAGTGTCACCCGGCTTAACACCTTTATAGGCACCTTTGCCCATATACGGATCAAACTTCTCAATATCAGTCAAGCTGTCAGTATCATTACAGGCATAACCGCCGGAGGCTGTGTCATTGACGAAGACGCTGAAGCCCGGGCCTTTATGTTCGGCATTCGTATGCGTGTGAATGTTACAGAGGTTCATCTCTGAAGCCGCAGGTGCCATATCAAAGGTGGTCATATTCAAACCGGAGACGCTTGCGATATCGCGAGGGGTTTGCGGGCCGAATGTCGTGCAAAGCTCTGTGCTTGCACTTGCGGCTTTGGCTTTCATATCGCCGGATTTTTCGCCGGTCATTGTTTCGGTAGCGCATGCGCCGAGAAACAGAGTTCCGGCTGCGACTGTCATGAGTAGTGAACGCATAAATTGGTTTTCCTTATTTGCCCCGCCGCAAGCGGCAGAAGAAGATCAATGATTAGGTGCGGACAAAGTGTCCACATAAACAATACGTCTTAGCTACCCGATCGGGTTCGATACATACAATATTATTTATGCAGTGATGTTATAGGAAAATCCTATGATCTATTCTGCGAGCGCTATATCCATAATATGGAGATCAACCGATACTCGGCCTTTCCACTCATTCTTTTTAAGGGTCCCGGCGACATGAACACGGGGCGCAGCAGGGCTTAGGAGAACGTCATCCATCCCGGTCTCTTGGGCCTTAAAACAAATCGCTTTTAAGCGGCCGCCGGCGGCATCTTCGAAGCTGACCCTCACAAAACCGCCACGCAAACGCTCAGCATAGGCGATGCGGAGATTTTCAAACGCAAACATAGGCTGCGGGTTTCCGGAGCCAAATGGTGCTACAACGGCGACTTCGTCCAGCAGAGCTATATTCGCCGCACCTGCCGTTATAACGGCGTCAATTTTCAAAGATTGCGCCGCGCGAGCCGTTTTGACATCCGCTTCCAAATGCGCGTTGATAAACGTTTCAAAGGCCGGGATTTTGGAGGCCTCAACCGATAAACCTCCGGCCATTTCATGTCCGCCGCCGGATGTTAACAGGCCGGCAGCTTTGGCCATCGTGATTGCGCCGCCAAGATTGACACCTTTGATGGAGCGGCCGGAGCCTTTCCCCACACCCTCGTCATTAACGCCGATCACGATGCAAGGCCGGCCAAGTCTGTCTTTCAGGCGTCCGGCGACAATACCGATAATGCCGGGGTGCCAGCCATCCATAGACACAATCGTAACGGCGTGATCCTCAGGCAGGCGCGCTGCGCGGGCTTCAGCTTCGCGGAGTATATCGGCTTGCAGAGCTTTACGTTCGCGGTTCACCTCATCAAGTTGCTCAGCGCTGCGGGTTACAAGCTCAGGGTCGTCAGACGCCAGCATAGCCGCGCCCATGTCAGCCTTACCAATGCGGCCGCCGGCATTGATACGCGGGCCCAGGATAAAGCCGGCGTGGTAGGTTCCAAGGTCGCCGTCGGCCCCTGCCACATCAGCAAGCGCAGTCAGGCCCGGATTTTGACGCGCGGACAGAACCTTCAGGCCCTGACGCACAAAGGCGCGATTAACGCCGGTCAGTGAAACAACATCGCAAATTGTCCCCATTGCCGTCAGGTCGAGAAATTTTTTGATATCAGGCACACTCTTAAGACCGCGGCGCTTCGCCTCACGTGATAACGCTGCCAACAGCATGAACGTAACCCCGGCCGCTGCCAAATGTCCCTGCCCTGATGTGTCATCAGCGCGATTTGGATTGACCAAAGCGGCGCAAGGCGGAAGCTGCGCGCCCATTAAATGGTGGTCAATTACAATCACCGGCAGATCAATATCTGCCGCCGCCTGCAGCGCGGCAGTTGCAGAAGCGCCGCAATCAACGGTTATTACCAGCTTGGTTCCATCCGCTTGAATAGATTTAAATGCATCAGCTGACGGGCCGTAACCTTCCGCAACCCGGTCCGGTACATAAAGCCCGAATGAATGCCCCATGGCGCGCCCAAAGCGCAGAAGCTGCGCGGCAGAGGTGCCGCCGTCCACATCATAATCGGCGAAAACTGTAATCTTATCGCCCCGATCCACGGCATCGAGAATAAGCCCGGCCGCTTTGTCCATATCGGCAAAACTTGACGGATCCGGCATGGAATTGCGCAGTGTTGGATTCAGAAAGACATCGGCATCATCCGGCGTGACGCCCCGCCCGCACAATAAATCTGACACAATGTGAGAGGCTCCGGTCTTGGCCGTTATGGCCTTAGAGCGCTCCGGATCCGTGCAGCGCGCCACCCACGCCTGCCCGCATACGGACTGTGTTACGCCGAGAAGAGCGGGTGTATTGGTCACAATAGCACGCGCTTACTGCGCGGCATCAAGGTTGACTTCGCCGGCATCAAACCGCGCCATGAAAGCTTTTATGTTGCGGGCGGCTTGGCGGATGCGCTGCTCGTTTTCCACCAGTCCCAAACGGACATACCCTTCGCCGTTTTCGCCAAAGCCAATGCCGGGCGACACGGCCACTTCCGCTTCGCGCATCAGCATTTTTGAAAACTCTACGGAGCCCAGATGGGCAAATTTTGGCGGGATTGGCGCCCAGATAAACATGGAGCCATCCGGTACAGGCATATCCCAGCCGGCGCGGCCAAAGCTGTCGATCATAACGTCGCGCCGAGAACGATAGACAGCGCGGGCCATTTCCACGCAATCCTGCGGGCCGTCCAAGGCCGCGCAAGCTGCGACTTGGATTGGCGTGAACGCCCCATAGTCCAAATAAGATTTCACGCGGGCAAGCGCAGCAATTAAGCGCGGCGACCCAACGGCAAAACCCATGCGCCAGCCGGCCATAGAATAAGTCTTGGAGAGTGAAATCGTCTCAACGGCGACATCCTTTGCGCCCTCAACCTGAAAAATAGAGGGCGGCACATCAGTAAAGTAAATTTCGCTGTAGGCCAAATCAGACAGCACAATCGTTTTGTGCTTTTTAGCCAGCGCAACGATTTCCTCATAGAATGATAAATCGGCGATATGCCCGGTCGGGTTTGACGGAAAGCAGACAACAATGGCCATCGGCGGTTTATCGGCGGTCTCAAGGGCCGCTTTAACGCCGGCCAAATACTCATCGGCGGTCAATGCCGGAATGCCCTGAATGGTCGCTCCGGCAATTATAAAGCCGTAAGCATGCAGCGGATAAGATGGATCCGGCGCGTAAATAACGTCGCCGGGGGCCGTAATCGCCTGAGCCAGATTCGCAAAGCCTTCTTTGGATCCGATCGTTGCTACGACTTCCGTTTTCGGGTCCAAGTCCACGTCAAATCGGCGCTTGTAATAGCGCGAACATGCCTGGCGCAGCCCCAAAATGCCGCGTGATACAGAATAACCCGTTGTCCGCGGCTTTTGCACCGTCTCAATCAACTTATCGATAATATGCTGAGGCGTCTTCATATCCGGATTACCGAAGCCGAAATCAATGATGTCCGCCCCGTCTTTGCGCAATTGCGCTTTAAGAATGTTGACGCTTTCAAACACATAAGGTGGCAGACGCTTGATACGGAAAAACTCTTCGTATTTTTCTTGGGACATTGTTATTCGCTGACTTTTGTAAGTTTAAGGCGCGGACGCCTGATTATTTCGGGTCGTCTAATTTATAAGCATTGACCATAGCCAATAATTGCCGGCGGGCAGCTTCCATATCGGAGGCAACAGGAACCGACATAGCGTCAACATCCGCAAAGGCGTCGGATTTAGCTAAAAGCCTACTTGCGCGGCGATCAAACACTTTACCGCTCGGCACATCTGTCGGCTTAGCCGGGACATTTTTTGCCTCAGGATAACCCTGAATATTGGCGAGCGCCTCTTTAAATTCTTCAGGCGTGCCTTCAACCTGATCAAAGTCCGGCATTGTGACGCACGCGCCCGCTCCCACCACAATAACGGACAGAATAGCGATACGTGCAAGTGTGATCATGGCGACTCTCCGGGCATAATTTTATGTCCGTTAAAATATGGGCAAAATTACGGCCCGTGTCACCCAAAAAAGCAGCCGCTTATGGGTAGGCTGCGGCAAAGGCTTCCTTAAACGCGCCCAAGGCATCAAACGGCAGAACGTTTATGCCGGCCGCTGCGCTGCGTCCGCCGCCGGTTTCAAACTTCAGGCAAAGCGTATCCGCCCCGGTGCGGTTTGATAAAGGCGCGCGTACAGAGACGACATAGCTGTCCTCTTTGCGGGTTAAAATCGCGTGGGCGCGGTTTGGAAAGTCTTGCGCCAATGCATTGCCGTAAACGCCGGAGACGCGGCGCGAACTTGCATTATCTTCAAGTTCTAAAATCAGACCGCTTTCGCTTTGTTCTACGACTTTTGCAGACTTTGCCGCAGTCATATCGCTTTCATACCCGGCCTCAAGCTTTTGGAATATTTCAGGTTTTTCAGTCAAAAACTCCATTGGCGTATCAAATTCACGTAAATGTTTGTAAAGCTCTGCAGGATCAAAGTGCAGATCAGCAACGCTTGCCCCGTATCCGTTATAATTGATCAGGATGCCAAGCCGCTCCAGGGTTTCGAGCGGCAAATCCATGCCTTCAGCGCGGGCCTTAGCCAGCCTCGGAAAATTATCTCCAAAAGCCGCTGTAACGGCCCAGGCACGATAAGTCCCGCCCAATATGTCATCAACCAATATGGCCGTACACATTTCCGGGGACGTATCGATAACAGCATTCAGGTTATCATCATCCGGAATATCGCCGGCATTGTGGTGATCAACGTAAAACACTTCTGCGCCGGCCTTAAGGATACGGCGCAGATCATCGGCATTACTGCGCATAGAAATATCCAGCACAGTTACCGTATCGCCCTTGCCTGCCTCTACACGGTCAAGCAGAGCGATATCACGCTTACGGCCCGTTACAATAACGGCGTCACTGTTTGGCGCGCTGCGGTGCAACTGCACCATAGCACAAATACCATCGGCGTCGCCGTTAAAGACCGTAAACCACGTCATGACTTAAACGCCGCCCAAATAGCCGTTTTCGCGCAAGTAAGCCACGATCTGTTCGGCGGCTTCCTCTGCACTCATTTCAACGGTGTTAATCGTCAGTTCTGAATTCAGCGGAGCTTGATATTCACTGTCGATACCGGTGAAGTTTTTAATCTCGCCGGCGCGCGCTTTGGCGTAAAGGCCTTTGACATCGCGTTTTTCAGCCACTTCAAGCGGCGTATCGACGTAAACTTCAATAAACTCGCCCTCATCCATCATAGAGCGCGCGATTTGGCGTTCTGCCCGGAATGGAGAGATAAACGATACGAGGGTCACCAGACCGGCGTCAGCCATCAGCTTTGCGGTCTCCGAGACCCTGCGGATGTTTTCAACACGGTCAGCATCCGTAAAGCCCAAATCTTTGTTCAGACCGTGGCGTACATTGTCCCCGTCCAAAATATAAGTATGACGACCCAAGTCAAACAGGCGTTTTTCAACCAGATTGGCAATCGTAGACTTACCTGAGCCTGACAGACCGGTGAACCAAAGCACGGCCGGCTTTTGATTCTTCATTTCGGCGCGTTCAGCCTTCGTGATGTTCAAATCTTGCCAAACGACGTTAGAGGCGCGGCGAAGGGAATAATCCAGCATGCCGACACCGACTGTGGCATTCGTATGCCGGTCAATCAGGATAAAGCTGCCCGTCATGCGGTTGTCATTATACGCATCAAACGCAATCGGCGCGCCCAATGACAAAGTGACAACACCGACTTCGTTCAGTTCAAGCGTTTTACCCGCTTCTTCGGACAAATCGTTGACATTGACCTTGTGTTTCAGGTTCGTGACCGACGCAGGAACTGTTTTATTGGTCGTCTTCAAAAGATACTGACGCCCCGGGAACAGCTCCGCTTCGTCCATCCAAAGCATATGAGCTTGAAATTGATCGGACTGCTCTGCCGGAAACTCTGCGGCGCAGATAATATCGCCGCGCGAAATATCAATTTCGGTATCGAGCGTGATCGTAACTGCCTGATCTTCACGGGCAGATTTCAGACTGCCGTCAAAAGTGACAATATCTTTGACCGTGCTGCGTTTGCCGGATGGCAAGACGATAATCTCGTCGCCCTGTTTGACAACGCCGGACGCAATCGTGCCGGAGAAGCCGCGAAAATCCAGATCAGGACGGTTAACCCATTGAACCGGAAGGCGGAACGGATTGTCCAGCGTGCCGCTGTCCACATCAACATCTTCAAGGAATTCCAAAAGCGCAGGGCCTTTGTACCACTTGGCGCGATCAGATTTGGTCGTGACATTATCGCCATCCAAAGCGGACATCGGAATACACATGATTTCTTCGAAACCAAGGTCTTTGGCAAAGTCGCGGAAATCAGTTTCTATATCAGCGAAAACGCGCTGATCGAAATCCATAATATCCATTTTATTGACCGCAACAACCACGTGCTTAATGCCCAAAAGCGAGGCAATGTAAGCGTGGCGGCGGGTTTGAACCTGCACGCCGTAACGGCTGTCGATCAACAGAATCGCGACATCCGCCGTAGACGCGCCTGTCGCCATATTTCGGGTGTATTGTTCATGGCCGGGGGTGTCTGCGACGATAAATTTACGCTTGTCCGTAGAGAAGAAGCGGTAGGCTACATCAATCGTAATGCCCTGCTCGCGTTCGGCCGCAAGACCGTCCACCAAAAGCGCCAGATCAATCTTGTCGCCTTGCGTGCCGGATTTAACACTGTCTTTTTCGATACTTGCAAGCTGATCTTCATAAATCAGTTTAGAGTCATAAAGCAGACGGCCAATCAGGGTCGACTTACCGTCATCCACAGATCCGCAGGTAATAAAACGCAAAAAGCTTTTGTTTTCTTGGGCGTCAAGATAGCCAAGGATATCTTTCGCAATAAGGTCATCATGATGGCTCATTAGAAGTATCCCTCTTCTTTTTTCTGTTCCATGGAAGCGCCGGCATCAGAATCGATAACCCGACCCTGACGCTCTGACGTTGTCGCCAGCAGCATTTCCTGAATAACTTGCGGCAAAGTCGTCGCCTCGCTCTCTACGGCGCCGGTCAGCGGGTAACAGCCAAGGGTCCGGAACCGCACCATTTTTTCTTCAACCACATCATCCGCGCCGATTGGCATACGGTCATCGTCAACCATAATCAAAACGCCGTCTTTTTCGACAACAGGGCGCACAGCGGACAGATACAGATCCGGAATTTGGATTTTCTCTTTGTAAATATACTGCCAAATATCCAGTTCCGTCCAGTTGGACAGCGGGAAGACGCGCATGCTCTCGCCCTTATGGACGCGAGTATTGTAAATGTTCCAAAGCTCCGGGCGTTGGTTCTTTGCGTCCCAACGATGCTGTTCTGTGCGGAAGCTGAATATCCGCTCTTTCGCGCGGGACTTTTCCTCGTCCCGGCGCGCGCCACCAAAGGCCGCATCGAACTTATGCATGTCCAAAGCCTGCTTAAGACCCTGCGTTTTCATAATGTCCGTATGCACAGCAGAGCCGTGGGTGAACGGGCCGACACCATCGCGGATGCCGTCCGGGTTGGAATGAACAATCAAATCCATACCGACTTCTTTGGCGCGGCGATCACGAAATTCAATCATTTCCTTAAACTTCCACGTCGTATCAACGTGCATCAGCGGAAATGGCGGGCGGGACGGGTAAAATGCTTTTTCAGCCAAATGCAACATAACCGAGCTGTCTTTACCCACAGAGTAAAGCATGACCGGATTTTCGCTCATCGCTGCGACTTCGCGCATGATGTGAATGGCTTCGGCCTCAAGACGGTCCAAATGGGTCAGGTCGCGCGCCCCGATGGTTGCCTCTGCCTCTAAGTCCGTCAGCTTGGCAATCGCCGCCGTCAGCGTTTTGAGCGTGGCTTGTCCACCCTCTTTGATACGGGAAAGGCCCTTACCGTCATTAAGTAACTTGCGCGAGATTGTTGACAGGCTTTGGCCTGTCTTCTCCGCCAGCGCTTCCGCGCGTTGAACCAGGTCGTTTAATTGCGTCATTGGGAACCGTCCCACGATTGTTAAAGATACGAGTGCTATAGAGAACGATTTTTCATAAAACAAGAGCCAATCCGTGCCTTTACAGCGTTTAACCTGATAAAATCGTGGGACGAACGCGAAGTTTCTCCCGGAATACATCTTATTTGACCATGAACACGATTTTAAGGCCTTTGGAGTATGTTGCTCGCACAACCCCGGAGACTTTATGTTTTATATCGCCCTGCCCTTACTCGTCGGAATTATTATTGGCTTCTTTTCAGGCTATAACAAAAAGATTTTCGTGCTCTCGCTTTTAAGCGGTGTGGTCGGGATCATGTTATGGGTCAGCACATCTGTGGATCTCGGAGCGGCTGTCGCGTCCGCCAAAGCAAGCGGCCTCCTTGGCGCCGGCCTTGCGACCTATGACCAAGCGGACCGCGTCACGCAACTCGCCGTCACCCTGCTGCCGGCCGGGTTTATAATCGGCATCGTGTTTGGCAAAATTTTCAGCGCACTGAGCGCCGGCGGAAAACACGAAGACAAAAGAACGCGCAAACTGCGTATATTAAGAGAACACGGTATGACGGAATTTCAATAGGGCTGCCCCCTTAAGGCACCGGGTTTAATGCCGCGAGACGGGCCGACCCGCTTTTTTTCCGCAATTCCCGCATGAAGACCTCAACTTCGCCTGACAGGTTTTCAACGGCGGCCAAACGCGCCTCTGCTTGCACTTTGCGGGTCTGTTTAGACGCGCCGAGGGCCGATGAGAGGCCTTTCTTTTCCGAAAACGCTGTCGCTGTCCCGTAAGGGTAGCCGTTGCGTACATCAATCAACATCGCGGTCGCGGTGGTGTCTACTTCGACATTGCGGGACGGCAGAACAAACAGGCCCAATACGGTTAAGTTTCCGAGCCCAAGGGCATTTCCTTCATTATGGCTCACCTTCGAGACTTCGTAAATCAAAACGTGGTCCAAATGCTGCCGGGCACTGCCCGCACGAATATTGTTTACAAGCGCCCCGGGGCTCTTTGGGTCGGACGGGTCGTTCACCATAGATACGATTAAGGGCGATACCGGTATAAACTCGCCATAGCCACCGCCGAGTTTATCTTTAAGGGCGGCCCAATCAGCCGCCTCATCGGCAGGTATGCTGACCAATACTCCGCGCTCTATACGTGCCAGACCGATGCGCGCCGGAAATTCAAGGGACGGCTCTACGGCGGCAATCTCGCGGATGCGGGCGTCAATTCCCGTTCCGGAACCGGTGCCTGCGGCCGCATATGCCGGAGACGACGAATAGCGGCTCAGATAATCTTGACCGGATGTATATTGTGATGTTGTCGAGCATGCGGCCAGAGCCAGCACAGACAAAGACGCGGTTAAAATACGGCGACGTAATAACATAAGTGTTCCCCTCAATTAAAAGGACACTTTTGAAAACCATTAAGGCCAAAACCGGGCGCAATCAGGGTCATATTACGTCCCGGCGAAACAGAGGGGTTGTGCAGCTAAGAAGACCCGGACACCGGCCTTAGATATAGCCGAATGCAATCTTGGTGCGGGCGGCCGGAATCGAACCGGCACTCCTATACAGGAACAAGATTTTAAGTCTTGCGTGTCTACCAATTCCACCACGCCCGCAGTCGATCAGTTCAGTCTTAATATGCACCGGCGCGATTTAATTCTACCCCTAAATGCATTGCAGGCCTAAAAAATAGTCAGAGCGGGCGCGCTTCGTCCGGGAGCATAATCGGAACGCCGCCGCGAATTGTATAAGCAAGCTTGGCCTTTCTCGATATCAGCTCATTGGCGGTACGGTCATAGGTCAAAGCCCCACCGGTCTTTGGGCACACCAGAAGTTCCAAAAGGCGCGGGTCAACGGCCTGAACATCCGGAGATATGGTGGTATCAACGGGTTTAGCGTTTTTTGTGGCTGCAGTTTTTTTGCGCTTTGGCGCTGTTTTCTTTTCGGTCATAGCGCTGTTTAATCTGCCTTAGAGCCTATTGCAAATTTCCAGGCGGCGGCGATTGGTCATCCCCGCGCCCCCCGGATGTTTTCGCGTACATGGTCATCAGGCCAACTAAAAGCCGGCGCCGTGCCGTATGGTCAGGCGCCTCTAAAAGGCTTTGTTTATCAAATGCGTCAAACGGGGATATCATCGACGCCTGATCGACCAAATTGTCCATCGGTACGGATTGCAGCGCATCCCAATCCACCTCTACGCCAATGGCGCGGGCAAAACTTTTCATTGCCGACGTCATCTCGGCGCGGGCTTGGGCGTTCTCGCTCATGGCCTTTGGGAGGGTCGGCGCGATGTGCGCGTCGATATCGTGCTCAAATGCGTCATAGCTGACCCGCGCGCGGCGATACGGCGTCACGCCGTCTGCATCACCCAATATCGTGAACCGTTTCAGGCCGGTCAGAACAATCAGATACCGCCCGTCATCAGATTCAGAGAACTGCTTTATCCGGCCCAAACCGCCAATCGGCGCGAGCGGTTTCGTCCCGTCCTTGTGCGGCGCGTGACGTGCCGGATCAACTGCGCTTTGGACCATACCGATCAAGCGGTCGCCTTTCAGGCTATCTTCGATCATGTTGAGATATCGCGGCTCGAAAATATTGAGCGGCAACTCACAACCGGGAAGCAATATGGTCCCGCCAAGCGGAAACACAGGAATCACGTCCGGAGACAAACGGCGGGCAAGGGTTCTTAAATGTGCACTCATGATTTACCTACGCGCCGTGCGCGCTTTCGGGTTTATGCAAACAAGATGGAGGACAAACGAGATCGGCCGGATTTCGCCAAATCAGACGCGCTGCCCTCGGCTTCAAATATCGTCAGCAGGAATTTACGCGCGGCCTGATCATCATATTCACGGTCTTTGGCAATCGTGTAAAGAAGATGATCGATCGCCTGCGCGTTATCGCCGGACGCTGCGAGCGCTTTGGCAAGCGTTAAACGCGCGTCCAAATCATCAGGTTTAAGCGTCACGGCTTGCGTCAAGTGAGACAGCTCACCGTCATCTTCAGGAGCGCCCGCCGTCAGTTCAATGGCCGTGCGCGCGGAGGCCACATCCGGATCATCCGCCATTTCCGGCGGCGCGCTGTCAAGCAAGGCTATGGCTTGATCCGTAGCGCCGCCTTCATGGTAGAGCCGGGCCAGCGCCGCAAGGGCTTTGCCGTGATGGGGGTTCATTTGAAGCGCGCTCGCAAGATCCTGCGCTGCGCCGCCAATGTCGCCCGCTTCCATGCTGTCCAGTGCCCGATCAAACAAAGCTTCACTCTCGGCGACAATGTCCGTCGCGCCGGTCAGCTTACCGACAAACTTTTTCAACTCTGATTCAGGCTGTCCGCCCATAAAACCATCTACGGGCTGTCCGCCTTTAAACGCGAACACGGCCGGGATCGAGCGAACACCAAGTTGTCCGGCGACGCCGGGGTTTTCGTCAATATTGATTTTCACCATTTTAACTTTTCCGCCCTCGGCCGCAATCACCTTTTCCAGCGCGGGCATTAATTGGCGGCAAGGCCCGCACCACGGCGCCCAAAAGTCAACCACCACCGGCAGATCATTAGACGCCTCAATAACGTCAACTGCAAAGGTCGCATCCGTGGAATCGGTGATGTAATCTGTGTCGGCCATGAAGGGCTCCGTAAGGCTGTTTTTATCAGGGGTAATGTGGGGACGGAGGGACGCAGCGTCAAGCGGCGGCGGTGAGGGAAATGCGGGTAACACTCACTTCATTCAGGAGGAAAACCGTTGGCTCCATATTAAACCTGAACTCCATCAGAGCGATGACATAATTAAATAAGGCGGGGACAGATTACCTGACCCCGCCTTTTCGACCTACGGACGAAATCGTGTTTTTTTAACGCGATTAAATCAATAATTTCATTTAAATTGAGGCCCTTCCGCCACCATTACCCGATGACCCTTCGGGATCAAAGAAATATAGCTGCGTGTGGGGAACGCCGGATTCCGACGTAAGTTCCACAGACAGATAACCCGATATTTGCCACTGACCATGCTTCGTTTCAACCGGCAAGCCCCGTATGCTGCGCTTAAACATTCGGCAAATGTTATTCGCTTCGTCTTGGGGACTCGTTGCATCTTCAAGCGGCCCCCACTCTTCAAGGCCTGAACACGCGCTTGTCTTATCGAACATAGACAAATGCTGTGTCATGCGTGCAGCGATGGATACAAAGGTACAATCTTTCACATCAAAGCTTTTCAACACATCTTTTGATGATGTGCCACGCCCTGATGCATCTGCTGCCGATGTCGCCATAACTTCGACGATAATTTCATCGCCTTGCTGAAAGTTGAACGTCCCGGCGAGCGGGCCACCGTCTTCCATAGGATAGTTAGTCTTATCCCTCAGAAGAAATTCATATGCCAAAGATTGAGTAACTTGTCGTAAATCAAAACTGAGTTTAAGTGTATATTGAGCCAATTGACCCTCCTTAATCATTTTTCGGTTTTGCGAGCAGCCTGTGATAATCCGAGTCTTGTCGTAAACGCGCCAACTCAGGATCATTTAAAATTTCGATCATAGGATAACCTGACGTAATGGCCGCATCTAAATGTTTGAGGGCCTTCTCACGTTCAGACATGATTTCACATGTCACCACAGCACGGTAAAGCTGTATTGGCGGCGAGTCAGCTGTAAGGTCAAAACTATTCATGTAAAACTTAGCTTTATCCAGATTCCCTAATTTCGCGTTAAACATGGCCGCGCGGCTTTTCAGATTTACGTCATCCGGATAGCGGTCTAAATCCACTTGCAATAATTGCAGGGCGCGGCGGTATGCGGTTGGCGCCTCAGCGGATTTACTTTGGCTCCACCGATAGGCATCAGCCAGATTGGCCCAGTAAATATAATCATGTGTATCGCCGCTGAACTCCAGCGTCTTTTCAAAGGCGGACGAAGCCATGTCATACTGTCCCTGAAAAAACAGATAGGTCCCCAAATTACTATACAGCAAAGCTGTTTCGTTGACCTTCAAGCCCTGCTGAACAACATCAACAGCCTCCTCCGTTCTATTTTGCAAGTACAAGCTATAGGATAGTTGAGCATATATTCTCGGACTGTCCGGTGACAGAGAAATGGCTTTTCGAAAGTCTTTTTCAGCGGACGCAAACGCTCCCTTCACATTGAAGTAATCCCCGCGATACGTATAAAACAAAGCGTGCTGCGGATAAGCCGCAATGGCTCTGTCAATAACTTCTTCGGCTTTTTCTTGCTGTCCTTGCTTAAGAAACAATCGATGACGCCCCTCCAGAGCAAACATATTATCAGAATCCAGAATTTCGGCTCGATCCAAATATTCATGAGCCCGGTCGAATTTTCCCTCAAATTCGGCAGCCCAAGCAGCAGCAATATTGGCTACGGCTAAATGCTCGTCACCGCGATGGGCCGCCTCTGCATGAGCCTTAGCCCTTTGCAGCAAAGCCGGGTCACGTTCCAAATGCGTGTATTCGCGAAACAAAGCAAAAGCCAGGCCGGCCCGTGCAGAAGCATGCCCGGGATTCTTTGATAAAATATCACTAAAAATTTCTTGCGCCTCTTGAATAGCCCCGGTCGCGGTGAAGTTTTCAACATGGGAAAAACCACGCTCCATTCCCGCCTGAATAGACAAAGTCGGGACGCTGCGAATACTGAGTAATGCAAAAAAACCAATAGCTATGCAGATCGCTATCAACGCCGGTACAGCAGCAAGGTTTTTAGGTGAGAGACCTTGCATTTTGCCTCCCTCACGCGCCATGGATACAACTGCCGGAATGTGAGCATGGGCTGACACAAGATTTTCAGATTGTCCTTGTGTCTCAGGTGTCGAGACGTTTGAGGGCTTAGAAGGCTCTGTCGTCTCAACGATATCTTCGCCGGCAAGGTCATCTTCACTGACATCAGCAATCAAGCGATAACCTACACGGGAAATCGTGACAATATGTGTATGGCTTCCCCGTGTATCGCCAAGCGCTTTGCGCAGGATCGAAATTCCCCGCGATAAACGTTCATCCCCCCCATATTCCACGCCCCATACGGCTGTGATAATATCTTCACGCGTCATAACCTGACCGGCGTTATCAACAAGCACAGCCAAAAGCTTCATGATTTTAGGCTCCATCGAATGAGAGCCTGCCGGCCCATCAATCAGAAGCGCTTTAAAGTCAATCTTGGCATTTCCAATTCTCATAACACCCCTAAATTTTGCACATTTATGATTCGAAAACCATAAAAAATCTATATCTTTCAAGACCTAAGAAAAACATCAGAAAAGTCTAAGTCCTCCAACAGGACTTTACAACCGTCATCGTGCTCTAACTGATTTCCGTTGGAGGGCAATGGGGCGGCCTCCCTACATTGCCGTTCTTTGATACTCATGTTCAAAGAACGGTTAGAGAGTAAAAGAGGGTTATGTAGCGGTTTGCGAGCAGACGCGAACTGATCCCTCTTTTGCTCTCTATCTCAATTTGAGATCACCGAATAATCTCAAAAGAATAAATGGGACAAACAGGGCAAGAATACTTACCGGGGGGCAATATGCAGGACAAAATCCTCATAACTTTGAAGAAAATAGACCGACTACAAACTCAACTTCATAAAATTATAGAAGACGCCTTCGATGGTAAGATAAGCCATAAAGAAGCAGAGTTAAGATCAAAACCCTTAAGGCGGGAATTGGATAAACTCTAATTTAAGGACAAGACGTGCCCAACTTCCTGCAGGCCTTGCTAGTGGCTTGCATAAGGCACGATCTGCCCGTCCCGTACCGTTACAATCCGGTCCATGAACGGCATGAGCTCCATATTATGGGTCGCGATCAGCGCGGCAACGCCTTCAGTGCGTGTTAAGTCAAACAGGCTTTGGAAGACATTTCCTGATGTCGTCGGGTCGAGATTTCCGGTGGGCTCGTCCGCCATAATCACGCTGGGCTTGTTAGCAATCGCGCGGGCGATGGCGACGCGTTGCTGCTCTCCGCCGGACATTTGACCGGGTTGATGCTGAAAACGCTCGGCAAGCCCCATAAGGGTCAGAAGGCGCGCAGCCTCGATACGGGCTTCGTCGTAAGGCACTCCGGCGGCCTGTTGCGGCAGCACGACATTATCAATGGCGGAAAATTCGCGCAGCAAATGATGGAATTGATAGACAAAGCCGATTTCTTCACGGCGGATGCGCGTACGATCGCGGTCCGGCAGGGACAGGCACTCCTCACCCTTTACATAGACCTTACCGCCGGTCGGTGTTTCCAGAAGGCCGGCCGCGTGCAGCAGGCTGGATTTACCCGATCCCGACGGGCCGATCAGACCAACAACTTCGCCGGGGTAAATGTCAATATTCGCGCCCACCAGAACGTCAAGCGTTCCCCCGCCGGTGATATATTGACGGGTCAAATTGCGCACGGACAGGACCGGCGTTCGCGGTGCGTATCGATTGACCGGCGGATTATTTATAACAGGATTATTCAAAACGCAGCGCCTCCACAGGGTCAAGGCGACTCGCGCCCCAGGCCGGGAAATATGTCGCCACGGAGGATATCAGGAAACCCCAAATGCCAACCCACGTCACTTCGCCCCATTTAATCAGCGCAGGTATTCCGTCGGTCAGCGAGTAAACGCCGGGCGGAAATAACGGGCCGGTAAAAATTTCAATTACGCCTTGGATGACGCTGATATTAAGGCAAAATAATATCCCGATAATCAGGCCGGCTATTGTTCCCAGCGCAGCGATTATAAAACCCGACATAAAGAATATGCGTAGGATTGATCCGCGCGTTGCGCCGATTGTGCGCAAAATCGCGATATCTTTACCCTTATTTTTAACCAACATTATCATAGCAGACACGACCGGGAAAATCGCAATAATCACAACGATAGCCAGGATCATCCGCATGGCCACTTGCTCTGTTCGCAGCGCTCCGGCCAGATCCGATTGCCGGTCCATCCAGTCATAGACCCGCACCGTGCTTGGCCCGTTTTGGCGCACATAGCGCGAAAACTCGCGCACCTTTTCAGGATCATGAAGGCGCACTTCTATTTCAGTGGGCGTGTCACCGGCGTCAAAGAAAATCAGAGCTTGGTCAATGGGCATATAGATATGCAGGCTGTCAGCCTCGATAAAACCCAGCGAGAACAGCGCGCCGACGGTGTAAGCTTTGCGAGTGAGCGAGGAGCCAAAAGCGGTTACCGTTGGGGTTGGAGAGATCAGGGTGACCTGATCGCCGACCCGAACGCCCAATGTGGACGCCATTTGCATGCCCATAGCGATCACGTCACCGCCATAATCCCCTACGCCAAATTCATCTAAATTACCGAGTGATATATTGTCGGTCACAAAGGTCAGTTTGCGCAGATTGTCCGGGCTGACGCCGCGAACCAAGGCGCCGGTGCCCTGCCCGTTGGCCGATACGAAGGCCTGTTTCGGCAGAATCGGCATAGCCAGATCGACATCATCATTTTCATTCAGCCAATCGGCAATACTCTTTATTTCACCCGGCTCCGGGGTATCGCCATAGCTTTGCACATAAACATGACCCTGCGCGCCGAGCATGCGGCTGACCAGTTCTTCACGAAACCCGTTCATGATCGACATAACGATAATCATTGCCGCAATGGCGAGCATAATGCAGACAAAGGATATGCCTGTGATGAGGCCAACGCCGCCTTGGGATTTGCGCGCGCCGAGATAGCGCACGGCAATGCTGCGTTCAAATTTGCCGAACGCCGGCGCGGACTTGCCCGCTGAGATCAGGGACGCCCCCATTATGAAAATTGTGCCGTGATAAAGTCGAGGGTCGCCGCAGGCGTCAGGCTTTGTTTCTCGCCGGTGGCGCGGTCTTTAACTTCAAACACGCCGTCTTTTAATCCGCGCGGACCGACAACGATTTGATACGGCAGGCCGATAAGATCCATGCGGGCAAATTTCTGCCCGCCGCGATCATCACGGTCATCATAGAGCGGATCGAGGCCGGCGGCTTTCAGCTTGGCATATAAATCCTCACAGGCCGCGTCCGCCGCGTCGTCGCCGACTTTCAGATTGATAATGCCGACATCAAAGGGTGTTACAGCTTTCGGCCAGATAATACCGTCTTTATCATGGCTTGCTTCGATAATGCCGCCGACAAGACGCGACACGCCGACGCCGTAACTGCCCATATGGATATTGGCGGTTTTACCGTCCGGCGTTTGCACGGCAGCTTTCATGGGCTCGGAATACTTTGTCCCGAAGTAAAAAATATGACCGACTTCGATGCCGCGCGCGGATAATTGCTTGTCCGCCGGCACTTTGGCGAACGCATCCGCGTCGTGCATTTCGTCCGTAGCAGCATAAAGCGAGGTGCGGCTATCGACGACGGCTTGCAAATCGTCGTCACTGACCACACCCGGCGCGGCCATATCAACGAGGTCTTTATGACAGAAAACTTCGCTCTCGCCGGTATCGGCCAGAATCAGAAACTCATGGGACAAATCCCCGCCAATCGGGCCCGTGTCTGCGCGCATAGGCACAGCTTTCAGGCCAAGGCGGGCATAAGTATTAAGGTAAGCCACAAACTGACGGTTATAGCTTTTGACCGCCGCGTCTTTGTCGATATCAAAGCTGTAGGCGTCTTTCATCAAAAATTCACGGCCGCGCATGACGCCGAAACGGGGGCGGCGCTCGTCGCGAAATTTCCACTGAATATGGTAAAGACATTTGGGTAAGTCTTTGTAAGACTTCACATAACCGCGAAACATATCCGTGATCATATCTTCATTGGTCGGACCGTACAAAAGCTCGCGGTCGCCGCGATCTTTTATCCGAAGCATTTCCGGACCATAGGCGTCATAGCGGCCGGTTTCTTTCCAATGGGCGGCGGATTGTATCGTCGGCATCAGCATTTCAATCGCGCCGGCTTTGTCTTGTTCTTCGCGGACAATATTTTCAATCTTGCGCAAAACTTTCAGGCCCATAGGCAGCCAGATATAAATCCCGGCGCTGTCCTGCTTAACCATGCCCGCCCGCAGCATGAATTGATGGGACGCAATCGTCGCCTCCGCCGGAGTCTCTTTGAGCACAGGCAGAAAATAATCAGTAAGGCGCATGCGCGAATCCTATCAGGCAGGGGTAAATGTAAGTGCGGTTTAGCGAAGGACGCGAGTGGCGGCAAGGGGTTTGGGTCGGGTGGGGGTGCGGAAGGTGACTTCATATAATGATAAAATCATGGCAATACATTCGCGAACGAAGTGCAGGACTCAGCGCCGTTAGAATAGGGACGCACCTCAAACCATCTAAGGTGAGCGGAACATGAAAAACACAGTTACAAATCAATGTCCGGTATGCGGCCTCCAAGGATTCACCCCCTTCGATAAGGACGGCTACCCAAATTACGAAATTTGCCTCTGCTGTTCGTTCGAATCAGGCAACCAATATGACCACAGTTCAGAAGCAGATCACTTCTTACACCTTCGTAAGGTTTGGGTGAATAAAATGGAGGCGAAATGGTGGAAAGCTCCGGCTCCGAAAGAATGGAATTATAAAGACCAGTTGGAAAACGCAGGCCTTGCTCACCCTTAGTCCTGCAGACACCAGCCATTTGGAACCAACCTCCCCGCACCCCGCTCATCCCAAACTTGATTTGGGATCCAGTGGCGCGCAGGATTAGATTGGCACTCGGGATTTAATTTGGCCTCGCCTCTTAACCCCATCTTTCGATGGGGTGAGCGGGGTGGCGGGGAGCTTTGCGTTCAGCCTTATACTGATGGCGCGCAACTCTACCCCTGCTTCTTCCAGCTACCCCTGTCATCCTGCCGCCAGTAGCTCACGCCTTGACCTGCGTCTTTTGCCGTTTTCCAGCGCTCGCGCGCAATCGCCCTGCCCGTTTCGTCACGGCTGTCGACCATGGTAATGCAGCGGGAGGCCTTTGACGTATCGCCGGGTTGCGCGCTGCCAATGAGGAAAACCACATCTGCCCCGCTCGCATCAGGCTGACAGGTCAGTAATATCGGATGGGCGTCTGCGCCGGGTTTTTCGTCTGTGCCGTGGGGCAAAAAGCTGTCGTCTTTATAGGTCCATAAATACCCGTCCATGGCGCGCATAGCGCCGGCATTATCAAACCGAATAACCGCCCGCCAATCATTGGCGAGCGATTTTTCAAGCAGGGTCGGAAGCGCGGCCTCCAGTGAGGTTTGCTCTAAATGATAGAACCAATGCTCCATTAAGCCCTAACCTTCGTAATTATCCGCAATCCAGCGGTTCAGCAGCCGCGCGCCAAATCCGCTGGCCCATGCCGGATTACGCGGGTCGGCGCTGGCCGGATCCCAAGCCGCGCCGGCAATGTCCAAATGCGCCCAAGGCGTATCGCCGACAAAGCGTTGCAGGAATTGTGCGGCCGTAATCGAGCCCGCCAAACGCCCGCCGATATTCTTCATATCAGCGTTCTTACTATCCAGCAGCTTGTCATAAACAGAATGCAGCGGCAGACGCCATAATTTCTCCGTGCTTTCTTCCGATGCGGTCAAAAGCTGCTGCGCGACATCGTCATTATTGGAGAACAGCCCGGCATGTTCATGACCGAGCGCGACCAGAATGGCGCCGGTCAGCGTGGCCAGATTGACCATAGCTTTGGGTTTATATTTCGTGCGAGCATAATGCAGGACATCACACAAAACCAAACGCCCTTCGGCATCTGTATTTTGCACTTCAATGGTTTGGCCGGACATAGAGGTCACAATATCGCCCGGACGCTGCGCGCCGGCGTCCGGCATGTTTTCAACAAGGCCGACAATGCCGATGACATTGGCTTTGGCTTTGCGCGCGGCTATCGTATGCATCGCGCCGACAACGGCGGCCGAACCGCCCATATCGCCCTTCATATCCCACATGCCCGCACCGGGCTTGAGGGAAATACCGCCGGCATCGAATGTGACGCCTTTGCCGATAATACAGGCCGGCTTTTCGCCTTTTTTGCCGCCTGACCACGTCATCACGACCATTTTAGACTCGTAATTACTGCCAAGGCCGACGCCGACAAATGCGTGCATGCCCATAGAGGCCAGTTTCTTTTCGCCGATGACTTCGATCTTAAGGCCCGGAACAGCCATAGCTTTAATGCGCGCGGCGTAGCTCTCAGGGTTCAGTTTGTTGGGCGGCTCTGAGACCAAATCACGGGCAAGACACGTACCCTCAGCGATGGGACCGTAAAAATTGGCGTAAGACGCGCGGGCCTTGGCCGGCGTGTCATAGGCAATTTTCAGGGTCGTAATGCTTGGCTTTTGGTCTTTGGTAAGTTTGGTTCGGTAATTGTCAAATCGGTAGGCCGCCAAGACGCCGCCAAGGGCCGCGCGCGCTGCGTCATCGGGGGACAAATCCATACCGTCCAAATGCAAAGTCACCGTGCTCTCGCCGCTCATGAGAAGAGATTTGACGGCTTTTGCGCCAAATTTTTCAGCGTCAAATTTCACCCGATCCCCTGCGCCCATTACAACAAGGCGCTTAGTGCTCGCGCCGTCCGGGGCATAGACATCAAAGCTTGATCCGGATTTACCTGTAAAGTCAGCGGCTTTGGCGGCTTTCTTAACCTGCCCGTTTGAGACCGCGTCATATTCCGTTGCAGCAGCGGAGAATTTTGATTTGGTAAAGGCGATGGCGACGCCGGTTCCGGTCGCAGTGCCGGCAGAAACAAAACTGATTTTCATGGGATACTTTCTGTACAAATTAATAAACCTGCTCAAGCGGCAGGTTGTCTGACCCTTGTTATGGTACGCAGCAACGTTGCCCGCAAGGGCGCGCGTGGGGCAAACATTGAAAAATCGACATATTCTTATGTTTGCAAATCGTGCGGCCAGTGAGTAAAGCGGATATTACGTCGGGTTGGCGCGTAAGGGGCTTATGAAGCTGATACAAACATATTTCCGCAATGCGACATTGATTCCGCTTCTGATGACCATCGGAGCGCTGTCTGTTCTGGCGCTTTTAACACAAAGCTTGCAGACAATTGACCTGATTGTGGAGAATCGTCAATCGGCCGGAACATTCCTGACGATTACATTTTTGGCTCTGCCGCAGCTTATCGGTGTTATATTGCCAATTGCCGTCTTTATCGCGAGTCTTTACGCGCTGAACCGCATGAACCTCGACAGCGAAACCGTTGTTGCCAAAGCCGCCGGTTACAGCCCTTGGCAAATTGCGAGCCCGGTTTTGCGCGTGGCGGTTTATGCGCTGATTGTTCATTTGATCATTAATCTGCTTGTGCAACCGTTCTCGCAGCGCGAAATGCGCGAAGCGATCCTTGACGTGCGAACGGACTTGGCCTCGCAACTCGTGCGTCCGGGCGAGTTTAACTCCCCCGCTCCCGGCCTGACCGTTTATACGTCCGATGTCGGGCAATCCGGCGAGATGAGCGACGTTCTGATTTACGATTCGCGCGACCCCGTCAACAAAGCGACTTACACCGCAAAAAACGGCGCGATAAAAACCGTCAACGGGAAAGCGGTTCTGATCATGCGTAACGGTAATGTGCAATACGGCACCGCCGGATATGACGAGGCAGAACCATCTGAAATCCGAATTGTCGGCTTTGACGATTATCAATTTGATTTGTCCGAAGTTATGACTCTTGACCCGACCTTACGCCTGAAAACGTCTGATCAGTACCTCCATGAATTGCTCCGCAATGATCGCGCAGATTATGCCCGTCAGCAATTTTACGAATCACGCCTTGCAGAAGCGCATATGCGGCTTTCCTCGCCCCTTTATAATGTTGCTTTGGTATTAATCGCCATCGCCTTTTTGGTGCGCGGGGAATTTCAGCGCATGGGCTATGGCCGCAGAATTGCTATCGCCGCCGCTATCGGTTTTTTTGTACGCCTTGTCGGTTTTGCCGTGACGTCAGCCTCCGAAGACGACTCGGCGCTCAATGCGTTTCAATATGCGGTGCCGGTGCTGACGATCATCGTCTGCATTGTCTATATGAACGGGCGAAAACAGGCGAAGATTATGTTTAAACCGAAACATTTAAAGGAGGCGATCGGACCGTAATGAACGCCACTTTAAACCTCTATATCGCCAAGCAATTTTTTCTGGGTATTTTGACGGCTTTTGTCGTGATTGCCGGCGTGATCATGTTGATTGATTTTGTTGAACTGTCCCGCACGCTCAATGAAGTTGAGGGTGTGTCATTCGGAACATTGATTGTCATGACGGCGCTGAAAGCGCCGAGTCTTTTTGAAGAGATTATCCCGTTTGTTGTTCTGTTCGGCGTAATGAGCGCGCTGGTTAAACTTAATCGTCGCAGCGAGTTGATTATTATGCGCGCAGCCGGCTTGTCGGCCTGGCGCTTTCTGTTGCCGGGCCTTGTCGTGGCCGGCCTGATTGGCGCGTTTTGGGCGGCAGCGGTAAATCCGCTCGCCGCAAAGGCAGAAGAAGCGTTTAACACGAAACGCACAGAAATGATGGCGGCAGACACCGGCGGCGCAGTCCGTAATAACAGCGCGACGAAGAACATATGGCTTGCCGAAGGCGGCCGAACCGGCCAGACAAAAATCTATGCTGCCAGCGCCGATTTAACCGCGCGCACGCTGGTTGACGTCACGTTTTACCTGTTTCGCTATGATGATAACCGGGTGGCTGAATTTACCAATCGCTTTGACGCAAAACAGGCTGTGCTGACTGACGAGGGCTATTGGGAGTTGACCAAAGTTGTCGACACGCCGGCCGATGGCAGTAAAGCCCTGCCCTATGAGCGCACAACAGTTGCAACCACGCTGACGGCCGATGATTTACGCAGCGCAACGGACAGCAAGAAAACGCCGGCTTTTTGGGGATTGCCGGCAGAGATCGCGCAAGTCTCTGAGGCGGGGTTTTCGCCGACCCGGTTGATTATGAAACTTCATCGCCTGCTTGCCCTGCCACTGACATTGGTCGCTATGGCGGTCATTGCCGCCGGCGCGTCCATGCAATTGACCCGCCAAGGCGGGACGCTTCGCCTGATGATCATCGGGGCGGGGTTAGGGTTTGCGGTCTATTTTGCCAATAATATGATTACGGCGTTTGGCGAAACCGGTGCCTTGCCGGCGATCTTATCGGCATGGGCCGTGCCGGCTTTCGTACTTTTGCTGGGGTTGGCGCGCCTCTCATGGCTCGAAGATGGATAAGACGTAATGAATTTTGCGCTGCGCGCTGCTGCTGTCACTGTGTTAAAAGCGCTGTCATAACCGCCTTGCCGCCATTGCAACGCGCGCCGTTTTAGCTATGGTGCGGCAACAAATTGATTGAATTGGGAAGCTATGTTTATGCGCACCGCATTTGTAAAATCACTCGGATCGGCTCTGATGCTCACGGCCGCAATTTTGGCCCCGGCAAACGCTGCGGCGCAAATGCCTCACGGCATTGCTGCGACGGTGAATGAAGACATTATCACCACCTATGATTTGCGTCAGCGCGTCCTGTTCAACCTGATGGCCTCGGGCGCTAAGCCGGATGAGGCCACCTTAAACCGCATGCAATTGCAGGCCCTTCGCGCATTGGTCGATGAACAAATTCAAATGCAGGAAGCCGGTAAATTTGATCTGACCGTCAGCGACGCAGAAGTTGAGCGCTCCGTTGAACGTTTGGCGCGGGGCAATGACATGACCGTCGCTGAAATTACGGCGCAGATGAGTTCGGTCGGTATTAATCTCAACACGCTGCGTGACCAAGTTCGCGCCGAAGTGGCGTGGCAGCGCATTGTCAGCGGCCGCTATGGCTCGCGCATTCGAATCAGTGACACCCAGATTGACGAGACAATCAATCGCCTGTCCGCCAATGTTAACAAGCCAAGCTATCTTGTCTCTGAAATCTTTATCGAAGCCACGCCTGATATCGGCGGTATGGACGGCGCAACGGAAGGCGCGATGGCTATGATCCAGCAGGTTCAAAAGGGAGCGCCCTTTACGGCACTGGCCCGTCAATTTTCCTCCTCTGCAACATCGGCCCAAGGCGGTGATATGGGCTGGGTGCGCGAAGGCGAGTTGCGGGCTGAAGTGAATACAGCCATCACAAAAATGGAAAAAGGCAGTATTTCCGCGCCTATCGCCGTGCCGGGCGGCGTTTACGTCGTGGCTCTTCGGGATAAACGTCAAAGCACTTCAGAGACGGTTTATAAACTTGAACAAATTCGCGTATCAGCAGAAACGCCGGATGCTGTGAATGCAGCCAAAGCTGCGCTCGAAAGTTTGCAAATCTCGCTTAAATCCTGCGACGCTGTTGAAGACGCCATTGAAGACATTGAAGGCGCGGAAACGGCCGATATGGGCGAAGTGAAATCAAGCGAAGTCAGTGACGAAATCCTCAGCGTCCTGTCCACAACTGACGTGAATGCTTTGTCCGCGCCCATGGAACTGACAGGCGGCGTCATGTCTCTGATGGTCTGTGACCGCCGCGTCCAAGGCTCCGGCATCCCGACCCGGCAAGAGGTTGAAGATCGCCTGATTGATCAACAATTGGCGCAAAGCTCTAAACGCTATCTGCGTGACCTGCGCCGCGCCGCCACGATTGAAACCCGATAACGCTGTGAGCGCCAAGGGCTTCGCCCCGTTCACTCTATCCCCGCTTGCCGTAACGCTCGGGGACCCGGCGGGGATTGGACCTGAGATCACCTTAAAGGCTTGGCAAGCCATATGCGCCGTTAAAACCGCCCGCCCGTTTTTTGTCATTGGGTGCGTAAAAACCCTGTCCGTGACAGCTAAAGCGCTTGGCATATCTGCCCCTGTGAAAATCAGCGCGCCTGAAGACGCGAAAGACATTTTTGCGCGCGCCCTGCCCGTTCTTCCGATAGATTGTCCGCCTGTTACCGCCGGGCGCCCGAACAGCAATGCTGCGCCCGCTATAATCGGTTCGATTGAAGCGGCCGTCTCGCTCACCCTCGCCGGCAAAGCGAGCGCCGTCGTTACAAACCCGATTGCGAAAAACGTGCTTTATGACGCCGGATTTACCCATCCCGGGCACACTGAATTTCTGGGCGCTTTAACCGCTGATGTTCCCGGTCCGGACCCGCGCGGCCCCGTGATGATGTTATCGGCTGCGGGCCTGCATGTAGCGCTCGCGACAATCCATATTCCCGTGACGGCTGTCCCGAAATCACTGACGACTGACGGCATTGTCAAAACAGCCCGCATTATGGACAGAGCCCTGCGTGACTATTTTGGCCATAAATCGCCACGTATAGCCCTGACCGGGCTTAACCCCCATGCGGGAGAAGCCGGCGGCATTGGCCGTGAAGAAATAGAAATCATCAATCCCGCCGCGCAGATCCTCAGGGATATGGGCATTAATGCGACAGACGCACAGCCCGCCGACACGCTGTTTCACGCAGAAGCACGCGAGGGTTATGACGCCGTACTGGCCATGTATCATGACCAAGGCCTCATCCCTGTTAAAACGCTGGATTTTCACGGGGGCGTCAACATCACGCTCGGCCTTCCGATTATCCGAACATCTCCGGATCATGGCACAGCGTTTGATATTGCCGGCACGGCAATCGCCCGCCCGAACAGCCTGATCGCCGCAATTACCCGCGCGAGCGCTATGGCCGGCAGCGCCGAAGTCCGTAGGGACGTCGCGACATGAGTGTTTCAGACCTGGCACCGCTTCGCGAGATTATCGCCCGTTACGGCCTGTCCGCCGATAAAAGCTTTGGGCAGCATTTTCTGCTCGATTTAAACATCACCGACAAAATTGCCCGCGCCACCGGGCCATTGAGCGGCGTTACGGTCATGGAAATCGGCCCCGGCCCCGGCGGACTGACGCGGTCCCTGCTCACCGCCGGCGCAGAGAAAGTCGTCGCCGTGGAAATGGATATACGGTTCATGCCGGCGCTGGAAGACATCATCAACGCATCTGATGAGCGGCTTAAAGTCGTGCTTGGCAACGGTTTAAAGGTCAATCCGGCTGATCACGGTGTGACACGCATTGCCGCGAACCTGCCGTATAATGTCGGGACAAAAATGCTGATTAATTGGCTGACGGCGCGGCCCATATTCTGGGACCGGCTTGTGCTGATGTTTCAAAAAGAAGTGGCGGACCGCGTCACCGCCCGGCCCGGCGACAAAGCCTTCGGACGCTTGGCTATCCTGACGCAATCCATTGCCAGCGCGGATAATCTTATGGATGTACCGGCCCGCGCCTTTACCCCGCCGCCAAAGGTCGACAGCGCCGTTGTCGTTCTGGAACCCCTGCCGGTAGGCGAGCGCTATGATGATTTGAAATCTTTGTCCTCGGTTACCCAAGCCGCGTTTGGTATGCGCCGCAAAATGCTTCGCCGGTCTTTGCGCGGGATCGGGAAACAGAAGGGATTAGACGTTGACAACTGGCTGAAAACAGCCGGTGTTGATCCGGAGAAACGCCCGGAAGCCTTGCAAATTGAGGACTTCCACCGACTCGCGGATTATCTGCGTGAGAACAGCAAAGCAGCCTAGGTTTCAGACGTGAAAATCAGCCGCCCTGCACCAATGCTTTTACGAACGGCCCGAGCCATAGCTGACGTTTGCGCGCAAGCCGCTCTGCGGTGACCATGGCGCGGAGCTGCTCCATTGACGTCTCCACATCATCATTGACGATAACGTAGTCATATTCCGTCCAATGGCTGATCTCATTCTCTGACTTGGCCATGCGTTTGGCAATAACGTCGTCGCTGTCCTGGGCGCGGGTTTTTAAGCGGCGTTCAAGCTCAACTTTACTGGGCGGCAGGATAAAGATTTTGACCAAATCTCCACCCGCGGCTTGAGTAAGCTGCTGCGCGCCCTGCCAATCAATATCAAACACGACATCTTTGCCTGATTGCAGTGCCTCTTCGACCGGACCGATGGGCGTGCCGTAATAATTATCGAACACTTTAGCATATTCCAAAAACTGATCATCAGCGATCATGGCTTCGAACTCCGACGTGCTGACAAAATAATAATCAACCCCGTCTTGCTCTCCTTTACGGGGCTTGCGCGTTGTCGCTGATACGGACATGGCCATATCTGAATTTTCCGCGAGCATTTTACGGGTCAGCGTTGTTTTGCCGGCCCCGGAAGGACTGGAAAGTACGATCATGAGGCCGCGGCGTCCGGAAGCGTTTTGGTCTGTCATAGCGGCGCTTTCTATTGTTGGCGGCGTTTTTGCGCGCGTTCGCGGGCGCGAAGGGCGCGAACGTGTTTTTCGTGCTCGGCATTAGTTTTGGAAAACACATGACCGCCGGTACCATCGGTCACGAAGAATAAAACATCAACGTCATCGGGGTTCAGCACCGCCGCAATGGCCGCCCCGCCTGGATTGCAAATCGGTGTCTTTGGCAGGCCATCCATTTGGTAAGTATTCCAATCGGTCTTGCGCGCAATCTCGGAGACACGGATCCCACGTCCCAGCTTTTCGCCGCCGGTAATCCCGTAAATAATGGTCGGGTCCGATTGCAGACGGATTCCTCGGCGCAGACGGTTAGTAAACACGCCGGCAACCTTGCCGCGTTCTGAATTAATGCCGGTTTCTTCTTCGACAACGGACGCCAATATAATAGCGTCGCGCTTTGTTTTGACGGGCAAATCATCGGCGCGCTGTTCCCATAACTCGTCAATTAAATCAGTTTGTGCTTTTTGCATTTTTGCCACCAGCATTTTGCGCGTCATGCCACGCGGGGACAGATAAGTTTCCGGCAGAAGCGTCCCCTCGGCAGGCGTTTCGGGCATGTCACCGGTCAGACTTGGCGCGGCCGCAATGATTCGCATAATTTGCGCGCTTGTCAGCCCTTCCGGGATTGTCACCGGGTAAAGGACAGCTTTGCCGTTTGCGAGTTGATCATAAATGCCCGCCATGCCGGCCGGGGTTTTGATCTCAAACTCACCGGCTTTGAAATTGCCTTCATTACCGCGCAGTTTCGTTACGGCTTTGAATATAAATGCACTGTCTATCAAGCCGTCTTTTTCAAGTCGGGCTGCGATCGTTGAAAGCCCGGAGCCGCGCGGCACATCGAACACGACCGATTTAGCCCCGCCTTCAGGGGTCTTTTCAAACGTGTAATTCAACCAAGAATATCCAATAATAACAATACCCAGCGTCAATGTGATAAGGCCGCCAAGGCCAACCAGTATCAGGCTCGATTTATTTTTTTTACCGATTTTTTTCCGGTCAACAGGTGTGGGTTCAGGCTTTGACAACGGCCCGCCCTAAACTTTTGCAAACACCAGCGAGGCGTTTGTGCCGCCAAAGCCAAAGCTATTACACAGAACCGCGTCACCTTTAAACGGAGCCGCTTTATTGGGAACCAGATTAAGCCGCGTCTCGACGGATTGGTTTTCCAGATTAATCGTCGGCGGCGCCATTTGATCGCGCAAAGCCAATATAGAGAAAATCGCCTCAATCGCGCCGGCCGCGCCAAGCAAGTGTCCGGTCGAAGATTTTGTTGATGACATGAGCGTGCCGTCAGCGGTATCGCCGAACAGACGCTCTACGGCGCGCACTTCAATTTCGTCGCCCATCGGGGTCGAGGTTCCGTGGGCATTAATATAGCCAATGTCAGACGGCGTCATAGACGCGTCTTTCAGCGCCGCTTTCATCGCGCGATAGCCGCCGTCACCGTCCGGCGCCGGGCTTGTAATGTGATAAGCATCACCGGACAGGCCATAGCCTTTATATTCAGCGTAAATATGTGCGCCGCGGGCGACCGCATGTTCATATTCTTCCAAAACAAGGCTGCCTGCACCCTCGCCCATCAAAAATCCGTCTCTGCCCGAATCATACGGACGGGAGGCTCTTGTGGGCTCTTCGTTATAGCCGGTAGTCATGGCGCGGCAGGCCACAAAGCTGGCAATTCCAAGGCGGCAAATCGCGCTTTCGCCGCCGCCCGCGACCATAACGTCCGCGTCACCGCGTTCAATCAGGCGCGCTGCATCACCGATAGCATGAGCTCCGGTCGCGCAGGCTGTAACAACGCTGTGGTTGGGGCCTTTAAAGCCGTTGCGGATAGAAATTTGTCCCGCCGCAAGATTAATCAACATGCCGGGAATCACAAAAGGCGACAGCCGTCTGGGGCCGCGCTCATGAAGCGTTATGGAGGCGTCATAGGTGGTCTCAAGACCACCAATACCTGAGCCGAACAGCACGCCTGTGCGCTCTTGGGCCTCTGGGTCGTCTTCGCCGGGCTGCCAGCCGGAATCTTTTATCGCTTCATCAGAGGCCGCGATTGAATAGAGAATAAAGTCATCAATACGCTTTTGATCGCGCGCCGCCATAACATCATCGGGATTAAAGCTCCCGGAGATTTCAGGACCGCCGTCGCCGCGCCCATCAATACGGGGAACCATAGCGGCAATTTTGCATGCTAAATCTTCGGTTTCAAAATGCTTGATCTTGCCCGCGCCGGATTTCCCGGCAAGCAAGCGCTCCCAAACAATATTGGCCCCGCAACCCAAAGGGGTCACGAGGCCAAGACCTGTTACGACAACGCGCCGCATGGGCGGATTAGACTTTTTCAGAAATCAGTTTAACCGCGTCACCGACGGTTTGGATGCCCTCTGCGGCGTCATCCGGGATTTCAATATCAAACTCTTCTTCAAACGCCATGACAAGCTCAACATTATCGAGGCTGTCTGCGCCGAGATCGTCGATGAAGTGCGCGTTTTCAGTCACTTTGCTCTCTTCAACGTCGAGGTGCTCTACGACCATTTTTTTAACGCGGGCTAATACATCTGACATAAGCCAATTCCTTACTTTTATTTTCTGCTCCGGACACTGCGCCCTCGGCTATTGTTAGTTGGGGGCCGTAGCCGAAACTTCAACCCTATATTCCACATAAGCGCGGCAAATAACACAGTTTATTTTCAAAGCCCAGCGGGAGTTTGCGCGCCGGTCCGGGCGCTAAATCATCGCCATGCCGCCGTTTACATGCAGGGTTTGCCCCGTGACATAACCGGCTTCACTGCCGGCCAGAAATAATGCCGCCGCAGCGATATCTTGCCCTGTACCGAGAGCACCCGCGGGTATATTGCGCAAAATAGCGTCCTTTTGGGCCTCGTTAAGTGCATCAGTCATCGGAGAGGCAATAAAACCGGGCGCAATACAATTGGCCGTGACGCCGCGCGAGGCGACTTCTTGGGCGAGCGCTTTCGTCATGCCGATCATGCCGGCTTTGGACGCCGCATAGTTCGCCTGCCCCGGATTTCCGGTCACGCCGACAACAGATGTAATCCCGATGATTCGGCCATAGCGAGCCTTCATCATACCGCGCAGGGCAGATTTGGTGAGGCGGAAATAAGCTTCCAGATTGACCTTTTGAACAATATCCCAATCGTCCTGCTTCATCCGCATCATAAGGCCGTCGCGGGTCAGGCCCGCGTTTGACACCAAGATATCAACGCCGCCGCCCATAGCGTCCGCCGCTTGGCCGACCAAGGCATCGACAGCATCGCTGTCAGATAAGTTACAGGGCGTCACGAAAGCACGGTCACCAAGCTCGGATGCCAAGTCCACAAGCTTTTCAGCCCGCGTACCGGACAAAGCGACAGTCGCGCCCTGAGCATGGAACAGCCGCACAATTTCGCCGCCAAGGCCGCCGGTCGCGCCTGTAATCAGGGCGCGTTTTCCAGTTAAATCAAACATATAGAGTCTTTCTTTTAAGTCTTATGAGGTCAATGAAGCGGCAAAGGCTTCGAGTTTTTCAGGCGTATCAAGCGTATGTCCCGATACTTCTTTGACGATGCGGCGCAGCATAACGGTCAGGACTTTGCCAATGCCAGGCTCTGCAAAATCAGTGATGCCGTTATCGGTCATCCAAAGGATCGATTCGCGCCAGCGTACTTGTCCTGTGACTTGCGTCACCAAATCATTACGGAGTGTATCGGGATCGGTGACCGGCCCGGCGCTGACATTATTCACGACCGGCACAGCAGGTTCATTAAATAATGTATCCGCGAGCGCCGCTTTCATGGCGTCGGCGGCAGGCTGCATCAGGCTGCAATGGAACGGCGCCGACACGGCGAGCATCATGGCTTTCTTAACGCCATTCGCCTGCGCGTAGTCTGCAGCGGCCTGAACGGCGGCTTTTTCGCCGGACAGAACAATCTGCCCGGTCGCATTATCATTGGCAATTTGAACTACGCCGTGCGCGCTTCCGGAATTGCAGGCGGCCAAAGCATCTTCAGGGGTTGCGCCTAATAATGCGGCCATTGCGCCGATCCCGGGGGCAACAGCAGCTTGCATAGATTGACCTCTAAGTTTCAATAGCTTAGCCGTATCTGTTAAATTCAATACACCGGCGACGCATAATGCAGAATACTCGCCCAGCGAATGTCCGGCGACATATTTTGCCGCCGTCACATCAATGCCAAACTCTGCCTTGAGTGCGCGCATGGCCGCGACGCTGCACGCCATTAAGGCCGGCTGGGCATTCTCAGTGAGGGTTAAGTCCTCAATCGGGCCATTCGTCATCAAGTCTGACAGGTTCTGCCCTAATGCATCGTCCACCTCTTGGAATACCGCCTTCGCAGACGGAAAGGCCGCGCTCAGGCTTGCGCCCATGCCGACAGCTTGACTGCCCTGACCGGGGAAGAGAAATGCGAGTGCCATAAATGTGTCCTTTTTTAATTTGCGCAAACCTAGCCTGACGCCGGCAGAATAATCAAGGCAGCATGGACCGATATAGGAACTTTGTAACATTCTTGCTTCCGCAACCGGCGTGAACGCAGCCGCTAACCAAAAATTAAGGGGCGACCGGTTAAGGTTAACACAGGGATAAAATACTCATAACAGCGGACGGACTATGCGCGCCTTTGATAAACTGAAATCGCTTGTCGGGGCGTCTGTCGGGCAAGATGCTTCCGACAGCAAAGATGTGAGTGGGCTTCCTGATATTGATACGTTGATCGCCACGGCAGCGCCGATTGCCAAAGGTTCTGAAATGCCCGTTGACGTGCCAAAGCTTCGCGCGAAGAAAAGTGAGCCTTTGATCCCGCCGTCCCTTGTGAAACCTGCCGCTGAAAATGCGAGCCCTGCGCCTGATTCAGACATGGATGACAAGTTCGTGTTGTTGCAGACTGTTATTCCCGCCGGAGGCCCGGTCATCAAGCCGGCTCAGATCAAGCCTGCAACAATCCCCGCAACGCAAATTACACCGACCGCAAAAAGGCCGCCGCCTGTGGCCGAGACTAAGCCTGCCCCTGTCACCCCCCAAACAGAGTCCCCCTCCCCTATGACAAATGACAATCCTGCCTCCATGCCTGCCCCGAAGCCGTCTGATAAACTGACAGTCGATCTGGATGCCCTTGATAAATTGATTACAGTTACGCCTGCCCCGACCTCTGCCGGTGCAGCGCCATCGCGTGAGCTTGGCCCCCGCCGCAAGACGGCCGGCCTGACCCATATGCGCAATGATCTGGCGCAGTTAAATAAGGATATGAGCAGCGGCGAGCAATTCTACGCCCAATCCTTGCGCCGCATAAATGATCTGATTGAATATGCTTATGAGACCGAAACAACGCTAAGCGCTCTTGAGAAGTTGGAGCCCGAGAATGCCCGCCTTAAGACCGATTTGACAGAAGCGACGCAAAAACTGACGGATCAGGTCGTGCGCGCCGAATCAATGAAATCAAAAGCGGACGCCTATGAAACTCGCTATCTTGAAACCCGCCAAGCGCTGGAAAAAGCACAATTATCCCTGACTCAAATGGAGGCCCTTCGCGAAACGCTGTCCCGCGAGATTGAAGCCAAAGACAATGATCTGGCCATCATGATTAACAAAGCGCGTGAAATTAAAAATGCGCATAATTTGGACGTGAAAGCCCTGGACGATTATAAGGCCAAAGCTTCAGAGCTTGCTAACGAACTATCTGTAACGCTCAGTGGCCGTCATGAAACAGAGCAGCGCCTTCAAGATATGAGCGCCCGGTATGAATCATTGCAAACAGAGCGCAGCGCTTTAGAGCGCATGGTCACCCAAACCCGAAACGCACAGCGGGCTACAGAAGAGCATAATCTTGCCCTGAAAACGCAGCTTGAAACAGTTTTGTCTGACGTAAAAATCTTCAAGCAGCAATTCGACGCCGCGGCACAAAATAAAGAGGCTGAAATCGGACTGCTACGCGGTAAACTTGCCGATATGAGCTCCGATTTGGCCGTTAAAGACGGCGTTGTTCATCGTGCTCACGAAGAAATGGCGGATTTGCGCGATAAGTTTGATACCGCGCATCGCGGGCGCCGTAAATTGCTCGAACATATTGAAGGCCAAAAAGCAGAAACAGATCACCTGAAATCCGAGCTTGAGAAAATACGCGCAGAGCACAGCCGCCTCACCTCTGATTATGTCACCTCGCAAAATGATATTGAGAGCTTACACCGCGTCAACGAAGCCCAATCAGATAAGCTGAAACGCTATACGGCCCTCAATCGCAAACCGGTGGTGACGCCGGCGGCCTTTACTGTAGCGCCAAACCCTTTCCCGCCGGCCTCCATGCCCGTGGAAACCTTTGAAACGCCGGTTTTTGCCACGTCTGACACGCCCCCGCCTCATCCTGATACACTTGATGAGGTCATTGATTCGATAGAGACCCGACAGACTGCGGCGCCGGCAGACGCGTCGTCTCCGGAAATTCTTCCTGTTGCCCCTATGACAGATATAACTCCGGAGCCTTTGTCTGGCGCCGTCAGCCTTGATGAAACGGCGGCCGAGCTATCTGACGTTGATACAGCCCCCGAGACCGTCAGCTATCCCGACATTAACTTTGATTTTGAACCCGAAACGGATCGCCGCGCTCCGGACAGCCCGATGCGCAATACAGGCTCAGGAAGCGATTTTGAGCGTGATTTCGCAGAACTTGCAGCAATGGCCCCCATTCGTACTGATGCGCCGGTATCTCAAGACGCCTCTGAGGCCCTGAAATCCGACGCTGAAAAGATCGAAAAAGCGCTTTTGGAGTTTCATGACTTAGACCTGCTGGCCGAAAGCGCCGGATAGCCCTGAACTCCGGCTTATAACAGCCATTCCCGCCTTGCATTACGCCCTGCCCTGTGTATAACCCGCCACTTACCGATTGCGGTCCGCGTCGGCCCTGTTTGCGTGGTGCAAGCATCCGGCTCGGAACCATCACTTATCTGCCCCTTCGCAGGGCCTGACACAGTCAGGTTTTAAGTGCCGCACTCTCTAAATGAAGGGCCATCACATGGCATTGTATGAACACATCATCATAAACCGTCCGGATATGTCCGCGACGCAAGTTGAGGAACAGGTCGCGGCCATTTCCAAGACATTTGCTGATAACGGCGGAAGCGTCGGCAAGACCGAATATTGGGGTCTGCGCAATCTCGCTTATCGTATGAACAAAAACCGCAAAGCGCACTACAGCTTGCTCCAAGTCGACGCACCCGCTGCAGCCGTTCACGAAGTTGAACGTCAGCACCGCATCAGCGAAGATATCCTGCGTTATCTCACGATCCGCGTAGACGAGCACAGCGAAGAGCCTTCCCCTATTTTGGTGAAGCGTGAAGAGCGCAAGAAACGCGACCGTTAGGAGTTATCATGTCAGCGAAAAACGAAATTAAAATCGAAAACCTGCCGTCACGGACTCCGTTCCGTCGCCGCCGGAAAGTTTGCCCCTTCTCAGGCGAGAATGGCCAAAACATCGATTATAAAGACCCTAAAATGCTTCTGCGTTACATGTCTGAAAAAGGCAAAATCGTACCGTCACGCATTTCTGCGGTTTCCCATAAAAAGCAACGCGAATTGGCCCGTGCTATAAAGCGCGCCCGCTTCCTGGGGCTCATCCCTTACGCCGGTAACTAGGAGGACGTCATGAAAGTAGTTCTACTCGAACGCATTGGCTCTCTGGGCACAATCGGTGACGTTGTTACCGTTAAGCCCGGCTTTGCCCGCAACTTCCTGCTTCCGAAAGAAAAAGCTTTGCGCGCGACTGCCGCAAATCTGGCCCGTTTCGAAGCGCAACGTGAAGTCCTTGAAGCCCGTAACGCCGAGCAAGCCGCGAAAGCTGCTGAAGACGGCAAAGGTCTCGACGGAACGTCATATGTCATGATCCGCAAGGCCGGCGAAACCGGTATGCTTTATGGCTCTGTGTCTGCCCGTGATGTTGCTGATAAAATCGGCGGCGCTGTTACCCGGTCTATGGTTGTTCTTGAGCAGCCTATCAAAGCCCTGGGCCTCAGCACTGTTAAAATTCAGCTTCACCCTGAAGTCGAAATTGAAGTGACAATCAACGTCGCGCGCTCTGAGGACGAAGCTGTCCGTCAGGAAGCCGGCGAAGACGTCATTCAGATGCAAGCGGACGAAGACCGCCTGATTGCTGAAGAAGCAAACGCAGAGCGCTCTGAAATCGCAAAAGAAATGTTTGAAGACGGCGAAAGCCTCGGCGATTAATCTTCGTCCTTCACACAAATATCAAAGCCCGCCGCGAGCAATCGCGGCGGGCTTTTTTGTAACGGGCCTTCTTCCTCCGGCCCCGCGCATTGCGTCGGACCTCTACAAACTCCCCGCGCAGGCATCCTGGGAGGACCGGAAAAATTGTCTCGTGTCATTCTGACGCCGGGTTACGCAATTTCTGTCGCTGCGCAGCATGATCTGCCCCGCGGTTATCCACAATTCTACCGATCTTATTCACAATCGGGCTTGCGCCTGTGAACAACTGATTATGCAACCGGACATCGCCCGCAAAGTTCCGCTATAGCTTTGCTCATGGCTGCAGAACTCGACATGGACTACGACGTGACCGATACCCCAATCGAGGTCACTCCGCACAATATTGACGCGGAGCAAGCCCTGCTCGGCTCTGTTTTGTTTGATAATGAAGTTTATAATCGCTTGGGTGATTTTCTTCGGCCCGAGCATTTCTACGATCCGGTCCATCAACGTATTTTCGAGGTTATCTCCGGCATTATTCAGCGCGGATCATTGGCCGATGCGGTTGTCCTGAAAAATCGGTTTGAGCAAGACGAAGGTTTGGCGGAAATCGGCGGCGTGGAATATTTATCATTCCTTTTGCAAAATGCGCCGTCCGGTGCGGCGGCGCCGTCTTACGCCCAACTGATTTTCGATCTGGCCCTGCGCCGCGAGCTTATCCGCGTCGGCGCCGAGATTAAAATGTTTGCTGAGAGCGCCGACACCGAAGCCGACGCCGAAGAACAAATTGAAATGGCGGAGCGCAAGCTATTTGATTTGGCAGAAACCGGCGGCAGCCAAGGCGGGTTTGACAGTTTTGAAACCGCCGTCATTAACTCGATTAAAATGGCGTCCGCAGCCTATGAAAGGGATGGCGGGCTGTCCGGAATTTCGACCGGCCTGATTGATTTGGACCGGCAACTCGGCGGACTTCACGAATCTGATTTGATCATCCTCGCCGGTCGCCCGTCTATGGGTAAAACGGCGCTTGCGGCAAACATTGCCTTCCACGTTGCGCGTCACCACAAAGTCGGCAAAGACGCGGCCGGAAATGAGCGCCTTTTGGACGGCGGCGTCTGCGCGTTTTTCAGTCTGGAAATGTCCTCAGAGCAGCTCGCGACGCGATTAATCGCTGAACACAGCGGCGTTCCGTCCAATAAAATTCGCCGCGGCGAAATCACGCCCGATCAGTTCGAAGCCATTAGGGACAGCGCAGCAGAGCTTCAGTCCATCCCTCTGTTTATTGATGATACCGGTGGTCTGTCGATTGGCGCGCTCGTCGCCCGGTCGCGCCGATTAAAACGCACACACGGCCTTGATTTTATCGTCGTCGATTACCTCCAGCTTTTGACCGGCGGGTCCTTGATGAAATCATCGGATAATCGTGTGCAGGAAATTACAGCCATTACAATGGGCCTCAAAGCCCTCGCCAAAGAACTGGACGTGCCGGTCCTCGCCCTTGCCCAGCTCTCGCGTCAGGTTGAGCAGCGCGATGACAAACGCCCCCAACTGTCTGACCTTCGCGAATCAGGGTCCATCGAGCAGGATGCCGATGTGGTGATGTTCGTGTTTCGCGAAGAATATTACAAGGGCCGCCAAGAGCCGCGCGAAGGCACGGAAGAACATATGCAGTGGCAACAGGACATGGAAGACTTGCACGCCAAAGCTGAAGTTATTGTCGGCAAGCAGCGTCACGGCCCGATTGGCACCGTAAAACTGTCCTTTACGGCCGAGCTGACCAAATTTGGTAATTTGGCGCAAGACGACCGCTATGCGCAGCCGGATCACTAGTCTATAGACATCGCCATGAGCGATTTCAAAAAACCGAAGTTTAATAAAAACCCGGGCGGTCGGCCGTCAGGTAATTCCAATGGCAAGCCCTCCCAAAGCAGCGGAGCCACGCGCCCGCCGCGCAAAGATTACGGCAATGCTATCGAAGCCCCGCAGCGCGGCGCAGCGCCGACGCGGGGCGATGTGCCATTGCCGCCAAAACGCTCCGGTCAAGCTTGGCTGCACGTCAATATTTCTCAAATTATTGCAAATTATAACGCGCTCAATGAAATGTGCAGCCGCCCGGGAAAACCCGTCAATATCGCCGCCTGCGTGAAAGCCGATGCTTATGGTCTGGGCCTTGGCCCGGTGGCTAAAGCGCTTTACGGCGCGGGATGCCGAACATTTTTCGTTGCACATGCCAGTGAAGGCCGGCTGCTCCGCGAAATCGTTGGGCAGATGCCAAGTATTTTCGTGTTTAACGGCCCCAGCGAAGCCGAAATACCGATCTTTTTCACCTCAAAGTTAAAGCCGGTTCTCAATACATTATCCCAAGCCCGCATGTGGGCGCGCGCCGTTCCGAAACACGAATATCAACCGCGCACAGCCATTCACATTGACACCGGCATGAACCGCCTGGGTTTTGAAGGCCGTGATTTTGACCGGCTTTGGGGCGATAAAGATTTAGTCAAATCCCTCGATATTGAAGTGGTAATGAGCCACCTCGCCTGCGCCGATACGCCGGATCACAGGATGAACCCAAAGCAGCTTGCCACCTTCAAAAGCGCAGCGGCCCAATTACCGCCGGTCGCGTTATCTCTGGCAAATTCTGCGGGCATATATCTCGGCAAGGATTACCATTTCAACATGGTGCGCCCCGGCGCAGCGCTTTATGGCCTTAACATCACAACCCTGCCCGAATTGCATAAACCTGTCGTCACGGTCACCGCGCCTGTTGTGCAAAAGGGCTTCATTGAAAAAGGCGACAGCGCCGGTTACCGGGCGAGCTTTACGGCTAAGCGCGACACGAGAACCATCACGGTCGGTATAGGCTATGCAGATGGGATCCCCGTTGCAGCCAGCAATATAGGCCACGCAAAACTGAACGGGCAAAGCCTGAAAATTATCGGCCGAGTCTCGATGGACCTGACCATACTCGACGCAACGGATTATAAAGGCGACATCGCCATTGGGGATCGCGTCATGTTTTGGGGCGATGACTTAACGGCGCAATCCGAGCGTCTTGGCCTGCTCGATTATGAACTGCTGACCCGTTTGGGATCACGTCTTCGCCGAGATTATCACAAAGGCAAGATGCGTCTTTAATGCCGGATATTTTAAAAACCGGGCTGTTTGAAATTTTTCTCGCCGCCCCTCCCGGGCTCGAACGCTATCTGTTGGCCGAGGCTAAAGAGGCGCGATTTAAAGACGCGAAAGCCACCGGCGGCGGCGTCACCATTACGGGTGATTGGAATGACGTTTGGCGCGCTAACCTGACCCTGCGCGGCGCGTCCAAAGTGCTGGCGCGTATCGGCTCTTTTCGCGCCTTTCATTTGGCCCAGCTGGATAAACGCGCGCGCAAATTTCCGTGGGGCGATATTCTGACGCCGGGCACCATCGTCAAAGTCGAAGTGGTCACGAACCGCAAAAGCAAAATCTATCACGCCGGCGCGGCCATTCAGCGTCTGGAGCGCGCCATCCACGAAGAGCTTGGCTGCAAAATAGCTGAGTCAATGGACGAGGCGCAGATCGTTATAAAAACGCGCATAGACGATAATAATGTGCACCTGTCCGTCGATACATCCGGCGCAGGCCTTCATAAACGCGGCTGGAAACAGGCAATGGGCAAAGCGCCCCTGCGCGAAACCATGGCCGCGCTGACCCTGCGGGCCTGCGGTTATGACGGTAGCGAGCCGCTGCTCGACCCGATGTGCGGCAGCGGAACTTATGTGATTGAAGCGGCGCAAATGGCCCGTAATATTTTGCCGGGCGGCATGCGCAATTTCGCGTTTGAACGATTGGCGACCTATGATGCCGATGCCGTGGCGCACATAAAATCCGAATGGAAAACCCATGATACGGCGCAGCGGTTTTATGGCTCTGATCGAAATGTAAATGTCATCGGGTTTTCGAAAGAAAACGCGCAGCGCGCCGGAGTTCTTAATCTTTGCGACTTTTCCCCTCTGGCCCTCTCGTCAATTGTCAGACCCGAAGGCCCGCCCGGACTGGTCATGGTCAACCCGCCCTATGGCGCGCGTATCGGAAAGAAAAAAGATCTGTTTGCGCTATACAGCGCTTTTGGTGATGTGATGCGAGACCGGTTTACAGGGTGGCGCGTCGGTCTGATTACGTCAGATACGCTACTGGCGGAAGCAACAAAATTACCGTGGCAAACCCCCGGCCCGCCCATCGCTCATGGCGGTTTGAAGGTGAAACTGTTTCAAACAAAAGACCTTAAGTGATTTGAATATTCAGTTCAGGAAGACCGGTAACGCCCGCGACAATTATATCACCGGTAACAACCGGCCCGACCCCCTCGGGCGTCCCGGTAAAAATTAAATCACCCGGAAATAATTCGTAATGAGTTGAAAGCACGCTGATAATCTCGGCTGAAGACCAAATCATCTCAGACAACGGTGCAGACTGCCGCGTCTCTCCGTTTACCGTCAAAGAAATACTCCCGTCTTTCAAAGCTTTGGCAGCATCCTCCACCGGCATTATCTTTGATATAGGCGCAGAGCCGTCAAAGGCTTTGGCAATTTCCCAAGACCGGCCCTGCGCTTTCATTTCTGCTTGACGGTCGCGGCGTGTCAGATCAATTCCGACGGCCAGACCATAGACATGAGACAGGGCCTCAGCCTTGCCAATTTCTTTTCCGCCGGTGCCAATGGCCAGAACCATTTCAGCTTCATGATGAAGATTTTGCGTCAAAACCGGATACGGCAAATCATTGCCGGTAAAGATGGCGTCGCTCGGTTTTTGGAAAAAGAACGGCGGCTTGCGATCTTCAGGTTTCAGGCTCCCGCCCATCTCCGCAATGTGTTTGGCGTAGTTTTGCCCGACGCAATAAATGCGGCGTACGGGGAAAACGCCGCCGGTCGTCACCGGGACAACCGCCTGCGCCGGGACATCAATCACATAATTATGCATTCTCATCCCCGCCAATTTGCGCCGCCAATGCTGCCGCCATAAACTGATCCAAATCACCGTCCAAAACGCCGGATGTGTCAGAAGTTTCAACCCCTGTGCGCAAATCTTTGATCATTTGATAAGGCTGCAAAACGTACGAACGAATTTGATGCCCCCAGCCAATTTCGGATTTATTGTCATTTTCACCTTGAGCCGCCGCTTCGCGCCGGGCAAGCTCAAGCTCATAGACCCGGGCGCGCAGCATATCCCATGCCCGCGAACGGTTTTTGTGCTGGCTACGGTCGCTTTGGCATTGCACGACAATCGGCTTGTCTTCGCCTTCGGGCTGATAGGTAAGGCGCACAGCGGAGTCAGTTTTGTTGATGTGCTGCCCGCCGGCTCCGGACGCGCGATAAGTATCCGTGCGGACGTCGCTCTCGGGGATATCAACCACAATCGTATCGTCAATTTGCGGATAAACCCAAACGGACGCAAAGCTGGTATGGCGCTTGGCATTGCTGTCAAACGGTGAAATCCTAACCAAGCGGTGCACGCCGCCTTCGGTTTTCAACCAGCCATAGGCATTCTCGCCTTTGACCAAAACCGTCGCCGATTTTATGCCGGCCTCATCCCCGCTTTGCTCTTCGATCATTTCGGTTTTCATACCGTGTGCATTGGCCCAGCGAAGATACATGCGCAGGATCATCTGCGCCCAATCTTGGGCCTCGGTACCGCCTGCGCCGGGATTGATCTCAATAAAGGCATCATTGCTGTCAGCTTCGCCGGACAGAAGCGCAGCGGTTTCCGCTTGCCCCGCCTTAGCTTTGACCCGGCGCAGCGTGGCTGTGGCCTCTTCAATGATCGCCTCATCGCCTTCCATCTCGCCCATTTCGATAAGCTCAAGGGACTCGGACAAATCCGTCTCAAGGCTGATCAGCGCCTCAAAGGCACTTTCAAGACGGTTACGCTCGCGCATCAGGCCTTGGGCGGCGGTCGGATCATCCCAAAAGCCGGGCTGCTCAGCGAGCTGCGTAAGCTCGGCTAAGCGTTTTTCGGACGTATCCGGGTCAAAGACGCCTCCTCAGCAGTCCCAATGACTGCTCGATTTCAGCGGAAAGATTTTCAGATTCAGCGCTCATAAGGTTCTCAAAAATTTAAAACAAGGTGGAGTTTGTGCCTAGTATAATCCGTCATCTATGACGTCTTCTTTCGGCTCAGGCTTTTTTGGTGCGGGCTTCACAGGCGTCGGCGGGGTCACAGCAGGCGGTTTTTCAGCCTGCATCCCGCCGCTTAAAAGATCGCCCGGCGCTGACGCCGGCGACCCGGCACCCTGCACGGTCTTATCGTCATCTTCGACTTCGGTTCCGCCCGGCGTATCCGGCAATGAAGCGCCATAATCTTCGTAATCACCCGCGTAACCGCTGCCGCCGGGCGTGACCACGCCGCCAAAGCTGCTGCCGCCAATACGGATCGTATCTGAAATCGCGCCAAGCTTGGGCTCTGTCCCGGGTTTAAATGCTTCTAAGATTGTGTTCGGCGCACCGATAAAGGAGGCCTCACCGGTGGTCGCGTCAACCGGGGCAAGCAGGACACCTTCCGGAATACGAAACGGCACTTTGGGCTGATCTTTTAACGCAGCGCGCATGAACTCACGAAACACCGGAAGCGCGGCCTTCGCGCCCGTTTCTTTCATTGGCGCAGGGCTGTCATAGCCAACATAGACACCGACAGCGAGATCCGGCGAAAAGCCCATGAACCAAGCATCTACTTCGTCATTCGTTGTGCCTGTTTTCCCGGCCATCGGGCGGCCTAATTGGCGCAGGCCTGCGCCTGTGCCGCGCTCGACCGTACCTTCCAGCATAGAGACCATTTGATATGCCGTAACAGGATCAGACGCCTGAGAGCCGCGCATGGCGAGTTGCGGCGGCGCTTGGCCGCTCCAGTCTTCACTGAGGCAGCCTGCGCACTCACGCGCATCAGAACGGTAGATTGTTTTCCCGGTCTTGTCCTGTACCCGGTCGATAATCGTCGGCTCTACAAGCACGCCGCCATTAACAAGCGCGGCGTAGGCCCCGGTCAGACGTTCAATCGTCGTCTCGCCCGCGCCAAGCGCCCAAGCCAGTTCAGACTTAACATCGTCATAAATGCCAAATCGTTTGCCGTAATCAATAACGGGACGCATGCCCATATCATTGGCCAGGCGCACAGTCATAGCGTTACGGGATTTTTCAATGCCAAGGCGTAAGGTCGACAGGCCATAAAACTGCTCGGAATAATTCTCCGGCTTGTAAAAACACGGTTTTTCTTCCGCAGCCTCTTCTCCTTCGGCAAGCGGAATATCCTCTTTGGCTTCGATTTCAGCGATTTCATCCTCGGACAAACAGGCCGTTTGATCATTATGCCTGATCACAAACGGTACATCCAAAACCTTGCTGGCCGGCGTGTAACCATTCTCAAGCGCGGCCATATAGACAAAAGGTTTGAAAGCAGAGCCGGGCTGGCGATAGGCTTGCGTGGCGCGATTAAACTGGCTTTGTGCAAAGCTGTAGCCGCCGACAAGAGCCAATACGCGCCCTGTATGCGCGTCCATTGCCATGATCCCGCCATTCACATCAGGAACCTGTTGCAGAGCATAGGCATTTTTGGCGGCTTTCGTATCGGCCTTGCGCGAAACCAAAATAACATCGCCATTAGACAAAACGCTGCTGACGGCTTTAATCTCCGGCCCGACTCCGGGTCCGGCAGGATCATCTTTGCGCGCCCAAGCCATATCGGCCAGAGCCAGCGTTCCGGTTATCGTTTTCATCGGCGCAGCCTCCCCTTTGGGCAAAGGCTCAGCATCTTCATCAATAGCCGTATCAATCAAACCCAGCTTGGCGCTCGTTTTACCGGCGTCAAGCACGACGGCCTTAACCCACGGCGCAATATCGCGCGCGACTTTCGCCGCGTCCAAGGCCTCAGCCCAATCATCTTGTGTATCAATCTGCGCGATTGGGCCGCGATAGCCATGACGTTTATCAAAGGCATTTAAACCGTTGCGCAAGGCATCACGCGCTGCAAGTTGCAAATCGCTGTCAAGCGTAGTGCGAATGGATAAACCGCCGCTGTAGAGCCCTTCCTCGCCATAGAGGTCATAGAGCTCACGGCGTGCTTCTTCGACGAAATATTCGGCGGCAATATATTGCTCACCGGACAAACGCTCTGATACAATCAGGTCTGTCGCGCGCGCAGTTTCAAATTCCGCCTCAGTGATATATCCGTCATCAAGCATACGACGGATCGCGTAATTGCGGCGATTAATGGCGCGCTCCTTGTGGGTCTCCGGTTTATAATTATTCGGTCCCTTCGGTAAAATCGCCAGATAGGCCATTTCTTCAAGGGTCAAATCATCCATTGATTTGCCGAAATAGTTCAAAGATGCCGCAGCCACGCCGTATGAGCGGCGGGCAAAGAAAATTTCATTCAGGTAAAGTTCCAGAATATGGTCTTTATCCAGAGTCTTTTCGATCTTGCGGGCGATAAACATTTCGCGAATTTTGCGCCGCACTTTGCGGTCGTTTCCGACCAAGAAATTCTTCGCAACCTGCTGAGTAATCGTCGAGCCACCTTCAAGGCGTTTTCCCGTCAGGACGTTTTTCACATTGGATAATTGCGAGCGCGTAAAGCCCGTCCAATCAATCCCTTTATGTTTGTAAAATCGCTGATCTTCGGCGGCGACAAAAGCATGTTGCAGTTTCTTCGGGATAGCCTCAATCGGGACAAAGACGCGGTGCTCGCGGGCATATTCTGCGATAATTTTACCGTCGCCGGCATGAACGCGGGTCATTTGCGCCGGGCGGTACTCTGCCAATTCGTCTACGGTCGGCAGATCACGGGTCCAAACAAACAGCAAAATTCCAATGACAACAACCCCGATAACGCCGGCTGTCAGTCCCAAACCAAACAGCCATTTAAACGCTGTCCAAAACTTTGCCCGTCGCGTCTTCGGCTTTTTACCGGGATGCACGGAACCAGTCAGCTGCGCCTGATGCTTAGGGTTGGGGGTATCCGGAGTCGTCATGTGCCTTGGTCCAATATTGTCGCCGCGCGTTATTTGGAGATTAAATGCGGCGGCTTTAAGTCATGCCGGTGAATTGGTGATTCCGCAACGCCGTAATCACAGCAATCACAGGGGCATATTACTGATTTTGGGCATAAAAATATGCATCCAGCGTATCGACCACGGCTTTCATCTTGCGCGTGCGTTCCTTCGGCGATTTCAACGCCTTCTCATCCGTCGGATTTGAGATATAGCCCATTTCGAGCAAAACCGCAGGAACATCCGGCGCAAGCAGGACAGCCAGGCCTTTTTGGCGGTGCGTATTGCGCAAAATCGGCGCGACTTTCGCCAGGCGCGGTATCAGCATTTCAGCAAATTTATGAGAATTGGAAAACGTCTTTTTTTGCGCAAGGCTGACTAATATGTCACCGACATTATCATTGGTATCCCGCAAATCCACATCAACGATAAATTCCTGTTTATCAACAAGTTTCGTCGAGCGTTTTTGCGCATATGTCGCCAGCGTATAGACGGACGCCCCCCGCGTCGTGCGCGATTCCAGTGCGTCCGCATGAAGCGAGATAAACAAATCGGCTTCGCGAACGCGCGCGCGACGCACCCGCTCATAATGATCGACGTAAACATCTTTATCACGCGTCAGATATACATCATAACGCCCCGTTTTAAGCAGCTGCGCCTGAAGCTCTTTCGCTGCGGCTAGGGTGACTGACTTTTCTTTGGTGCCAACGGCGCCGATGGCTCCGGGGTCATACCCGCCATGACCGGCGTCAATGACAATAAGGCGTTTGACAGCTTTGGCAGGCGCGTAACTGTTGCCCGGCTTGATACGCGGAATGGCTATGCCGCCTGCGCTTACAGCCCGCCCCCGCACTTGCGCGGAAATCGGCGCTTGGGACCCGGGCGCAGAAACAACGGCTCTGCCGCGGGCGGGTTTGATATTGATTACAGCCTGATTGCCGAAATGCGTATAGTCTAAAAACTTTGCGCCCGGTGCCAAATCCAAAACGATGCGGCTGCCGCCATTACGGGGCGCATGGCGAACGCCGGTAACACCGGCTGCTGCGAATGGCTTGAACCCTGCCGTCGGAATGGCCGACGGAGAATCAATAACAATACGCGGCTTATCCCCCGGAATAGAGAACACCCGCGGCGCGGTGACATTACCTGAGTAGCTGACCGTTACATCGGTGTTACCGACCGCGTTCTGCACGCCGGCCACGCCGGTGACAGAGGCCGCTAAAGCCGGCGAAAGGCTTGCGGTCACGAAAGCCAGAATCACAGCGCAACGGAGAAAGATATTCATAGCGTCTATATGCGGAAGTTATGGTTTACGCCTTATTAACGCGCGCCCTTCGCAGTGCAGTTTCAGCGCCCGTCCGGTGTGAAAAGAGGTCCGCGCAAGGTTATAATTACAATCGGCGCTTCCCATATGAACAGAACCGGTGCACAGTTGCCGCACAAATCAGGACAGAAAGGCCAAGACCGCTTGGCGTGTCTGATTTGCCTGAACCCGGACGCTGACAGCGTCCATAACCGAAAGTTTATCATGCGCGCTGCGCCTCGCCCGACCATCACATATCGCGACTTGACTGTCGCATATGTCGGAATCACAGGACACACCTCCTCTGACGACCGGGTCTTTTCTGCGAGCCGGCGCGCTGTTCAACGCCTTTTAACCTATATATTGGCTCTCTTTTCACCGACCATTCCCGCGCGCGAAGGCGCTGCGGAGAAGCGCCCTGTATGGCGCCGGCCCGGGAGCCCCGGAGACTTAAATGACAAAGAAAATGCTTATCGATGCCTCCCACCCGGAAGAAACCCGGGTCGTCGTCGTCGATCACTCGCGAGTTGAAGAACTCGATTTTGAAAGCCAAGCCAAGCGCCAATTGCGCGGCAATGTTTATCTGGCCCGCGTCACCCGCGTAGAACCGTCCCTTCAGGCGGCTTTCGTGGAGTTTGGCGGCAATCGCCACGGCTTTTTGGCTTTCTCTGAAATCCATCCTGACTACTATCAAATCCCCTTTGCAGATCGCCAAAAGTTGATCGAGGAAGAGGAAGAAGTTCTGGAAGATGAGGACGATGATGACGTTGAAGATGACGCCGCACAAAGGGTGGCGGATATTGACGATGATGATGACGAAGACGACTTTGACCCGCTAACCCCGGCGGCGACAACCTTCCGCACAGCGGAAAATCGTAAGGTCAAAGATCTTGACGACCCCACAGCCGGCGCGTCGAAGAATTACAAAGCTGCTGAGCAGGAATTTGAAGAAGCCGAAGCTCGGGCAAAAGCCAAAGCTGAGCGCGCAAAGGCCTCAAAAACAAAAGCATCCGCAAAAATCTCTGCTGATGAAGACGACGACGATGTTGATGATGACGATGATGTCACGGACGAGGACGACAAAGAGATCGCCCTTGAGAAAAAGAAGATGGACCGAAAGCGCAAACAGCGCCAATCTAATCGCCGTTACAAAATTCAGGAGGTTATCAAACGTGGCCAGATCATGTTGGTTCAGGCCGTCAAAGAAGAGCGCGGCAATAAAGGGGCTGCTCTGACAACTTACATGTCATTGGCCGGACGTTATTGTGTTCTTATGCCCAATACGCCGCGCGGCGGCGGCATTTCGCGTAAAATTTCCAACAGTGGTGACCGTAAGCATCTCAAAGCAATTATGTCTGATTTGGAAGTGCCAAAAGGTATGGGCGTTATCGTCCGCACGGCCGGCGCGAAGCGCACCAAAGAAGAAATTACGCACGACTACGAATATCTGGCCCGCCTCTGGGATACGATACGCGACACCACCATGAATTCTGTCGCCCCGGCGCTGATTCATCAGGAAGGTGACTTGGTCAAACGCTCCCTGCGCGATCTCTATAATAAAGATATCGAAGAAGTCCTTGTTCAGGGTGATAAAGCGTATGAGGAAGCCCATAACTTCATCAACATGCTGATGCCAAGTCATGCCAAAAACGTGAAACATTATACGGACGATATTCCGTTGTTTCTTCGCTATCAGGTCGACAAACAAATTGAGGCCAGTCTTGATCCGGTCGCTCAATTGCCATCCGGCGGCTATTTGGTCATTCACCCGACTGAAGCCCTTGTTTCCGTCGACGTAAACTCCGGCCGCTCCACAAAGGAACGCAATGTTGAGCGCACAGCGCTGAAAACCAATCTTGAGGCCGCTGACGAAGTGGCCCGCCAAATGCGTCTTCGTGATTTGGCCGGTCTTGTCGTTATTGACTTCATTGATATGGACGAAAACCGCAATAATCGCGCGGTTGAGAAGCGCATGAAAGACGCGCTGTCGCGGGATCGCGCGCGGGTTCAAATGGGACGGATTTCACAGTTCGGCCTTATGGAAATCTCCCGTCAACGTCGCCGCCGCAGCCTTCTAGAAGGCAGCTCAGCCAGTTGTGAACATTGCGGCGGCGTCGGCCGTAAGCGCTCTGTTGAAAGCAGTGCTTTGCTGGCGATTCGCGCCGTTGAAGAAGAGGGTGTCCGCGGCTTGGCCAAGCGGGTCCGTTTGCGGGTCTCTCCAGGCGTTGCGCTCTATTTGTTTAATGAAAAACGTGACTTACTGCAGCATGTTGACGCAGAATTTAACGTCTTCACAGAACTCGTCAGCGACGATTCTTTGCATCGCCCTGCCTTTGAAATTGAGCGCACTGAATTTCGCGAAGACGGCGGCAAGGACAAGTTGGAAGCGATCGAACGCGCCGCTAAAGCCGATATGAAGAAACGCCCTGCCCGCCCACAACGTGCGCAGCAATCAGATAATCGTAATCGCAATGATGATGACGATGACAATAAAACCGAAGGCTCTCATGAGGGCGGCAACACAAAACGTCGCCGGTCACGAGGCGGAAAAAAGCGCCGGGGTCAAAACAATGACCGCAATAATGACGTGGAGGCGCGCGATGAAAATGCCGCTGATGCCTCCGGTGAACAGGCACAAGCCAAGCAAAGCGAAAATCGTACTCCGGACGGTGATAGCGAGAACGGCGAGCCGCGCAAGCGTCGTCGTCGTCGGGGCCGCCGGGGCGGACGCGGGAAACGCGATGGTGAAAACACGGCGTCAGAAGACACCGCGCAATCCGAAGTGCAGGATCAATCCGATAATGCGGACGATTCACACAAACCGAAGGACAGCGACGCCTCAGAACCGGCCGTAAAAGCGCCGCGCAAACGCCGCGGTAAATCTGCCCAATCAAAAGACAGTAAGCCGGCAGAGGTTACGGTTTCGCAGGATAAACCTGCTGAGGGGGACGCGCCGAAGCCAAAAGCCAAGCCGCGCACACGCACCCGTAAACCTGCCCCGAAAGCGGATGCAGGTTCTGATGAGAGCGTCATCAAAAAAGCTGAGGCGAAAAGCGGTGACGACGGCGGCAAAAAAGTGCCGGCGAAACGCACACGCCGTCAGGCCCCGGCTAAAGCTGCGCAGACTGCCCCGCCGGCAGAGGCCAAGGCTGACGGCAAAACCGATGAGACGCCAAAAGCGAAAAAGCCGAAACGCGTCCGCCGCGCCGCGCCAAAGCCAAAGGCTGATACAAAGGCAGAGCCCAAAGCGCAGCCAAAGGCTGAAAAACCTGCGCCGGCAAAGCCTAAACCTGCCCCGAAGAAAGCAGAGCCAAAGCCGACGCCCGCAAAAGCGCCTGAAAGCGCTGCTGAAAAAAAAGCAACTAAAAAGTCAGAAAAAAAGGGGTGGTGGAGCAAACGCAACCCGTTCTCCTGATCCCACTTAAACACTTAAATCACATTCAGGCCGGCGCTGCATTTTGCAGGGCCGGCCTTTTTAATTGGGATAAACGGCCGCTAACATTACGAATTTGTGATACAATGCGTCATGGCGCGTTCATGCACGGCGTTCTATATAAAAGGAGTATTTTGCAATTCGGGATATTCATGGCCGGTCTGAAAACTTTTACGCGAACGCTTACTGTGGCGGCTGTCACAGCCGCAGCATTGATTGTCACTTCGGGCGCCGCGCAGGCGCAATCGCTCATTCGTGACACAGAAATCGAAGAACTGCTGCGCGACTTCGCAGACCCGCTCATTGTCTCTGCAGGCCTGAACAAACGCAGCGTCGACGTTTACATCGTAAACGACCCGACCCTGAACGCCTTTGTTACGCGCGGACAAAAAGTATTTTTTCATACCGGTATCATCACCGAATTTGAGACGCCAAACCAACTTAAAGGCGTCATGGCTCATGAGATTGGGCATATTTCCGGCGGACATTTAGCCCGCAGCAGCGATGTCGGGCGCTCGGCTTACGGCACCATGCTGGTCGCCGGCGCGCTTGGGCTTGCGGCTATTTTGGCCGGTGAAGGCGGCGCGGGCGCGGCCATATTGGGATCGTCACAGCAATTCGCGACGCTGGATTATTTGCGATATACGCGTATCAACGAATCCTCAGCAGACCAGGCCGGCGCGCAATATCTGGAACGCACGGGCCAATCCGGACAAGGCCTGATCGAGTTTTTCGAAAAATTTCGTTATCAGGAAGTGATGTCACAGCAAAACCGGTTTCCGTATTTTCGCTCTCATCCGCTGTCCTCTGACCGCATCGACTCGCTGCGGGAAGTTGTTGCTGAAAGCCCTGCCTATAAGGCTGTAGATTCTGATGAAGATATTCACCGCCTGAAAATTGCGCAAGCAAAGCTCAACGGGTTTATTGACCCGCCGCAAACGACTTTCATCAACTACCCTGAGCAGGACAAAAGTGAAGGCGGCCGCCTTGCGCGCTCCGTTGCGCATTACCGCAACGCAGATTTGGTCAATGCCCTGCGCAATATCGACTCGCTGATCGCAGAGTTTCCCGATAATCCATATTATCATGAGCTTAAAGGCCAAATCTACTATGAGAGTGGCCGTGCGGAAAAAGCGATACCGTCTCTGCGGGAAGCGCTGCGCCTGAAACCCGGTGCGGCTTTGCTTGAGATGGCCTTGGGACAAGCGTTGATCAGTACCGATCCCGTTCTGCCAAGCGAGCGCGAATCCCGTCTGGCCGAAGGTGAAAACTTGCTGAAATCCACACTGCGCACAGAGCCGGAAAATGGTTTTGCCTGGTATTTACTCAGCCAAACCTATTCCAAGCAAAACCGCGACGCGCCGGCCAAATACGCTGTTGCCGAGCAAGCCTACGTGGCCGGTGACATGCAACGCGCACAGGATTTTGCCAATCGCGCTATGGAGGGTTTGGAGCGCGGTTCGCCGCAATATCGCCGCGCCAATGACATTTCCACCATTGCCCGCGCAACAAGTCGCGATCAACGCCGCCGCTGATATTTATCACGCATCCGCATTCAATTTACACAGACAATTTTAAGGTTTTCAGGTCTACCAAAGCCTATCGCTTACAGAGAGTATCCATCATGAAACGTATTTTAGCCCTCACCCTTGCCGCCTCGCTTATGCTCAGCGCATGCACTCAAGCTTCTGCGACAGATATGTCGCGTAAAGACATAGAGAAAATCGTTGCAGAATATCTGATGGAAAACCCGGAAATTGTTGAGCAGGCGCTCGAAGAACTGGATCGCAAACGTATGTCAGAAAGCCTGAATGCGATTCGCAAAGATCTGGAAAACGATTCGCGTGACGCAACAGTCGGTCCGAAAAACGCCAAAGTCACCATAGTCGAATTTTTTGACTATAATTGCGGCTATTGCAAACAATCGACGGAATGGGTTCGCGACATAATTAAAAAGCATCCCAAAGATGTCCGTGTTGTGTTCAAAGAACTACCTATTTTAGACGGCCGCAGCAAAACATCCCGCAGCGCCTCTATTGCTGCGCTTGCAGCGGCCCGCCAAGGCAAATATTCTGACATGCATTTTGCGCTGATGGAAGCCCAAGGCCTCTCGGCGGATCGCCTTGAAAAGATTGCCAAAAGTGCAGGCCTCGACATTGAAATGTGGCAGCAGGATATGAAGGATGACAGTTTGGAAGACCAGATTGAGGATACATTCCGCCTTGCACGGCAACTGCCCAATTTGACGGGAACCCCCTATTTTGTCATCGGTGACGAAATTGTCGCCGGAGCCAATGTTGCCCTACTTGATGAGATCGTAAAAAAAGCCCTGAAAGCCGGATAAACCCTAGATTAAACCGGCCAGCGGAGAACTGGGATCTGCATACATTTTGCGCGGCATACGGCCCGCCAGATAAGCTGCGCGGCCGGCTTTCACGGCGTGTTTCATGGCTGTTGCCATTAAAATCGGATCTTTCGCGCCTGCGATTGCTGTATTCATCAAAACGCCGTCACAGCCCAACTCCATAGCAACAGCCGCGTCAGACGCTGTGCCCACCCCCGCATCGACGATAACGGGCACTTCGGTCTGCTCAACGATCAGGCGAATATTGACGGGGTTTTGGATGCCAAGCCCCGAGCCGATCGGCGCGCCCAGAGGCATAATCGCGGCGCAGCCCATATCTTCTAATTTACGGGCGAAAACCGGATCATCGCTGCAATAAACCATGACTTCAAACCCGTCTTTTATCAGCAACTTTGCCGCGCGCAGCGTTTCTTCCATATCCGGATATAGATGTTTGGGGTCTGACAACACTTCCAGTTTAACCAGATCCCAGCCGCCGGCCTCGCGCGCCAGGCGCAATGTCCGGACAGCATCTTCGCCGGTAAAACACCCGGCCGTATTCGGCAGATAAGTCGTTTGTGCCGGGTCAATAAAATCGGCCAGCATAGTCGCGGTAGGATCAGAAATATTGACCCGGCGTACAGCCACGGTGACCATATCGGCCCCCGAAGCCTCAAGAGCCGCCGCGTTTTCAGCGTAGTCTTTATACTTGCCCGTGCCGATAATCAGGCGGGAATTAAATGTGCGGCCGGCTACAATAAGCGGGTCAGTGTTGTGGTCAGCCATTAGCCGCCTCCGATAAAATGAATGATTTCCAAGCGATCACCGTCAGACAAACTTGCCGTGTCAAATGTAGATTTGGAAACAATCTCAAGATTACGCTCGACGGCAATTTTCTGACGCGGCAATTGCAGATGGTCCAGCAAAGCGCCAACGGTCATGCCTTCCGGCAGATTACCCACTTCTTCCCCGTTTATTTTCAAATACATAACCCGAATTCCTTTGCGCCGACGGCTGCAATCGCATAATGTCAAAGGCTGAACCTAACAGCGATTTGATATAAAGCGAGGGCCTCAATGCCTCATCCTATATATATAATCAACGGGCCAAATCTCAACCTTTTGGGACAGCGGCAACCGGAAATTTACGGCGCGCAGACTCTGAGCGATATTGAAGTAATGTGCGTGGCCCACGCCAAAACACTTGGCTACGACATTGTTTTTTCTCAGTCCAATATTGAAGGCGAAATCGTCAATGCTCTGCAGGACGGCGGCGCAAACGGCGCGGCGATTATTATCAATCCGGCCGCCTATACACACACCTCCGTCGCGCTTTATGACGCGATCAAATCGATAGATGTCCCCGTTATCGAAGTTCATTTGTCCCAGCCCCACGCCCGCGAGGACTTTCGCCACACATCTTATGTGTCTGCAGCAGCAAAAGCGACGATCAGCGGTATGGGCGCGCGCAGCTATATATTAGGGCTTGATGCTGCCGCCCACGTCCTTAGTAATTCATAACAATTAAGAATCGCGCAGAGACGCGCCCCTAAAAAGGAGAGCCTTATGGCTAAAACGCCAACCAAAGCCAAAACGCCGGTCAAACCAAAAGCGAGTGCGGGAACCAGCGACGAGGCCAAACTGGCCCGGGTTCTGGCGACGATCTTAAATGATACGGACCTCACCGAAATTGAAATCGAAAAAGGCTCGCTGCGCATCCGCGTTGCCCGCGAAAATTATGCTATGGCCGCCCCAATGGCTGCGCCTGCACCGATAGCGGCAGCCCCGGCTCCTGCAGCAGCAGCGGCCCCTGCCGCCGCCGCGCCGGCCCCCGAAGCCGATGACCATAAAAACGCGATGAAATCCCCAATGGTCGGCACAGCCTATGTCCGCCCGAGCCCGGAAGCCGATGCCTTCGTTAAAGTCGGCGATATGGTCAAAGCCGGCAGCACAGTCATACTGATCGAAGCCATGAAAACGTTTAATCCGATTGCGGCTGACAAGACCGGTAAATTGGTCGCGCTCTTGGTTGAAGATGCCCAGCCTGTCGAATTCGGCGAACCTTTGTTTGTGATCGAATAGCGGATGTCCGGCATGTTTAAAAAAGTCCTGATTGCCAATCGAGGCGAAATTGCCCTGCGCGTGCATCGTGCCTGTAAGGAAATGGGTATTGCCACCGTGGCCGTTCATTCCGAAGCCGACCGCGATGCCATGCATGTACGCCTTGCTGATGAAAGTGTTTGTATCGGCCCCGCATCCGCGACCGACAGCTATTTGAACATTCCGTCTATTATCGCTGCGTGCGAGATTACCAATGCCGACGCCGTTCACCCGGGCTATGGCTTTTTGTCCGAAAACGCCCGGTTTGCCGATATTGTCGAGAGCCACGACATGGTCTTTATTGGGCCGACGGCGGCGCATATTAATTTGATGGGCGATAAAATTGCCGCGAAGAAAGCCGTTATGGAAGCGGGAATTCCGGTTGTTCCCGGTTCTGACGGCGGCGTCGAAGATTTAGTTGAAGCCCGCGAAGTCGCAAAAAAAGTCGGCTTTCCGCTCTTGGTCAAGGCGGCGGCCGGCGGCGGCGGACGCGGCATGCGCCTTGCTAAAACACCGGCAGATCTGGACGCGGCTCTGTCAGGCGCGCGCCAGGAAGCACTGGCAGCATTTGGTGATGGCGCAGTCTATCTTGAGCGTTATCTGACACTGCCCCGCCATATTGAAATTCAACTGATGGCCGACACCCACGGTAATGTTGTGCATTTGGGCGAGCGCGATTGCAGCCTGCAACGCCGCCATCAAAAAATTCTCGAAGAAGCCCCGTCCCCTGCTTTGTCACCTGCGCAGCGCGACGAGATTGGCGGCATCGTGGCCCGCGCAATTAAGAAAATCGGCTACCGAGGCGCCGGCACGATTGAGTTTCTCTATGAGAACGGCGAGTTTTTCTTCATCGAAATGAACACACGTCTTCAGGTTGAGCATCCCGTCACAGAGGAAATCACGGATATTGATTTGGTGCGCGAACAAATCCGCGTCGCCGCCGGCTTGCCCCTGTCCTTTAAACAGGAAGATATAAATTTCCATGGCCACGCCATTGAATGCCGCATCAACGCTGAACATCCGCGCACATTCGTTCCGTCCCCCGGCACAATCACGGATTTCCATGCGCCCGGCGGCCTGAACGTGCGGCTCGATTCCGCCCTCTACGCCGGCTATAAAATCCCGCCTTATTATGACAGCCTGATCGGGAAGCTCATCGTTTGGGGTAATACCCGCGAAGGTGCATTGCTGCGCCTACGCCGCGCTCTTGGCGAAATGGTCATTGAAGGCGTAGAGACAACCATCCCGCTTCATAAGGCCTTGCTCGATAATGAAGACTTCCAAAAAGGTGATTACAATATTCACTGGCTAGAGAAGTGGCTTGAGGAGCAGGAGTGAGCGTAATAGGCGCAGCAATGCCATGGCTACCTGCCCTA
>CALLXE010000048.1 GCA_938015875.1 uncultured Robiginitomaculum sp.
TCCCTGAGCAAGCCTTCTACATGGTCGGCGGCATTGAAGACGTCATCGCCAAAGCCGAGAAAATGGCAGCGGACGCGGCTTAGATTTTGATTTAGATTTGAATATGAAAAGGGAGGCTTCGGCCTCCCTTTTTTTGTACGCGTTTTCGGGGTGCTTTTGGCGCTTGGAAATTAATATGGGCAGCATTATCCTAAGCTCGGAGGTTTTAAGTTATGCGCCACTTTTTGATATTACCGGTCTGCTTTTTAATGGGAATGCAGACCGCCTCTGCCGAAAATGAGCGCGCCTCAGTTCTGTTAAGTGATGCCGAGGGGCTGCCGGAAACGCTTGTTCAGAACATTCGCGACTTTGAAGATATTTGTCTTCCGTTCATTTTTCACGCAACTGAGTTGCAACGCGATGCGGACTTAGCTTTTTATCGGAAAAAAATTACTGATTTAGCCTTTGAACCGATGAAATATAAATTAGGCCAGTATGGGTACCAACGTGTGCGTTTTCAAACAGTCCAAGCGTTTGCGTCCTCTGCGAATTCGAAGACTATATTGTCACTTGCATGGAATGCAGACCTGACTGACCAAAAGAAACCTGCAGACTCATGCCGTTTGAAATTCTCCGCCGAAACCTCCGGCGTGACTCGACTATGGAAAAAATTGCAGGAGGATGACGAAGCTTGGCAGAAGAGTTCGCAGATAAACACTTTTAAGGTTTATGATGGCGTCTCAACAAGACTGATAAATGCGTCTATGCAAACTCAAAATATGGGATTGTGCCTGCCCGGCGAAGATATTGGTATCGTTCTTGATTTTGAGGCGAAGGATAAGGGCCTTGAGGGGAGCGCGGTAATTTCCGTTCGTCGGTACCTTGGTCCGGTAGATTCCAAATTCACAGTCTTTAATCAGCATCCCTGCGACACCCCATCCTAATAAAGGGCTTTATTCTCCCGTCAAAACCGCTAAAACGCATCCAACACAGATTTAAATTCGGAGCTACCCATGGCAGATAAATTACAATTCTCTCTCGTCTCTCCGGAGCGTGAACTTTTTTCCGGAGCTGTTGATCAAGTTGACGTGCCGGGTACGGAAGGTGATTTGGGGATTTTGCCAAATCACAGCCCGCTTATGGCAGCGATCCGCACCGGCACTGTGACGGTTACAGACAGCGGCTCTGTGACGCAATATTTTATTGCGGGCGGATTTGCCGATGTAACGCCGGACGGCCTGACCATTTTGGCCGAGCGCGCTTTACCGCTGGCTGATCTGGACCGTGAGGCTCTGCGCAGCGAAATCAGCGATGCCGAAGCGGCATTGTCAGGCCTGACAGGCGACGCGCAAATGGCGGCAACGCAGCATTTAGACGGCCTTAAGGCTGTTGCAGGCGCGTAAATCATGACGGCGAGCGTTATTGCGGTCGCCTCTGACTCCGGTCACAATTTTTCAAAAGTAATCAAGCCCGCGATCACATTGATTGCGGGTTTCGGCGTTGAGGGCGATGCCCATAACGGCAAAACCGTGCAGCACCTGTCCGATAAACGCAAAAATCCGGCCGCGCCGAACCTGCGCCAAGTTCACCTGATGCACGGCGAACTGTTTGACGAATTATCAGAGCAGGGCATAACCGTTGCCCCCGGGCAAATGGGCGAAAACATTGTCACGCGGGGCGTCGATCTGCTCGGCCTGCCGACCGGCGCGCGCTTGCATATGGGGGGCGCTGTGATTGAAATCACCGGCCTGCGCAGCCCCTGCCTAAAGCTCAATAAAATTCATCCAAGCCTGCTCAAAGCCGTGGTCGAAAAACGCGCCGACGGCAGCGTGAATAAAAAATCCGGCGTTATGTCCGTCGTTATCACCGGCGGTGATGTGTCGCCCGGTGACGTGATTACGGTCGTACTGCCTGCAGGTGAGCACCAACCGCTGGAATGTGTTTAAGGCGGGCTTAGATTTTATTCAGCCAAATCTTTGCATCAATTTCGCTATGAAATTTTCGCTTATCAGTTTTGACCCACTTTCCGCCGGTTTGGCAGCTATAGGCAAAGCCTTCCCAATGGGTGTGCGTCTCTGAATGCCCGCCCGAGCCGTCAGGCTTTGGTAATTTTATTTTATGTTTAGAGACTTCATAAACCTCTCTGCGGAAATCCGCATTCTGCGTTTGTCCGATTTTCCTACGTTCTTCTGCCTTTGGCATAATTTTGCACCCCTTTGTTTCAAGTCCGGCGCCATCGTGCGCCCTCGTCAACTATAAACAGAGATGTATAAATGTAAAATTGGCGGGATGATCAGCAGTTATCAATGGATCGTTAAAACAGTAAATCAATATAATGAGAGTATCGAAACGGTTTACCTACTGATCAATAACTTGCGCCGGGTTTAGGGCGGCTTCCTCTTCGGACATTTCGGGTGATGAACCGGGATTATACCGGGTATTTCTATCCGGCTTCGTCGTTACCATTGCAAACAATCCAAACGATACCAATGCCAAGGTAGCTGCGACTAAGAACGGTGCGCCGGGGACGTAGGGGATATCGCCGCCGGCGACGTGTTTGATAATGTTACCTATATTGGCCGGGAAGGTATCAAGGCTGCCGGTTTTATTATCGGTATCGCTGAAATACCAAAACGCGCCTGACATCATGAAGGGGCCTATCATTAAGGCCAGGCCTTGGGCGGCGCCGATTGCGCCCTGCAGCTCGCCTTGCTCGCTTTCCGATATGCGCGAGCTCATCATATTGTTCAGGGCGGGGCCATAGAGACCGGCGAGAGCGGCGGCGGGGCCTGCGGCGTAAATAATCCACCCCGCATTTGCGCTGCCCATCATGGTATAGGCGATGACGGCCGATATCATGCCGATTGTGCCCGCCCAAAACAGGCCGGTTTTCGGGATGATGATGCGAATTAATCCGCCTTGGACAATCATACTGGCTATGCCGAATGCGCCGAGCGAAATGCCGACGTCTCCGGATGTCCAGCCAAGCCCCTCCATGGTCGAGAAGGCGTATGTGGACGGGTAAACCGTGTGTGCCATAGCGAGCAGAAAGAGGATGAAAATCAGGCTCTTGACGCCTTTGATACGGCCCAAAGATTTCATCGCGCCGAACGGGTTAGAGCGCTTCCAGCTAAACGGGCGGCGCTTATCATGAGCCAAGGTTTCGGGTAGGAATATATAGCCGTAGAGAACGTTAAGCAGAGAGATGATCCCGGCGGCGATAAACGGCGCGCGGGGGCCAAAGCTGTCTCCGATAAGGCCACCCACAACGGGACCGAGCATGAAGCCCACACCGAACGCTGCGCCGACAAGGCCAAAGTTTTGCGCGCGGGTTTCCGGCGGGCTGATGTCTGCGATATAGGCATTGGCGGTTGAGAAGGTCGCGCCAAATGCGCCGGCAATAATGCGGCCTAAAAACAGAAATGCAATCGTCGGGGCAAACCCCATAATAAAATAATCTATGCCAAGCCCAAATAAGGATAACAGCATAATCGGCCGCCGGCCAAATCGGTCTGACAGTCCGCCGACAATGGGCATGCAAATGAACTGAAACAGGGCAAAAACAAAGGTCAGCCACATGCCATAAAGCGCAGCTTGGTTATTGGGCAGACCTGTCAACTCTTTCAGCAAATCCGGCAGCACCGGAATCATGATCCCAAACCCGATGGAATTGACCATGACGGTAATCAGGACAAACAGCATTGCATTTTTGCTGTGAGATTTCAGAGGAGCGGTTTCGGCCATGCTTAGGGCCTAAGCTATTTTGGCGTTTGCGCAAACCCTTCAAATTCGGATGCGACCCGTTCATAAACGGCGCGTTTAAACGGAACGATCAATTCGGATATTTCAGACAGAGCCGCCCAGCGAAATTCTGCGAACTCGGCCGGCAGGTGATGACGCAAATTAAAATCATCATCCGTGCCGTGATAGCGGTAAGCATACCATTTCTGCTTTTGCCCATGCCAATTTTTACGGGTGCGTTTGCCGAGACCTTTGGGAATATCGTAATAAAGCCAGTCCGCAATCTCGCCCAGCGGAGACAGCAGATTGACATGAACGCCTGTTTCTTCCTCAAGCTCGCGGATGGCCGCAAAGGCCGGGTCTTCGCCGGGGTCAATGCCGCCTTGGGGAAGTTGCCATGCGCTTTTCTCCGGCGCGCCAATGCGCCGCCCCATCCAAACTTGGCCATACCCATTAAACAACGCTGCGCCGGCGCAGGGGCGATAGCGGCCCTTATCGGATGTTGGCAGAGTCATGTCAGCGCGGTTTAGTCGACAGTGTGTATGAGGCCGGAGCCAAGGCCACGCCGCGTTTCTGCGCGTCTTTGGCCCATGCCGAAACCGCGTCAATGGTGGCCGGGTACGAAAACCCAATGCCCAAGGCGGGCCGCGCTGCTGTGCTGCTTGCTTCGAGCGCTTGCAGGGTTTGGCCGATAGCGGCGGCGCTTGGATTGCTGTCAATGACGCTTTGGTTTTGGATCCAAGACAGGCCGGCCGTGCGCGCGGCCCTGTCTACAGCCGGATTTTTTCCGACGCCGTCATAAATAAAACCGACGCCGGCATTGCCGATATGTTTCATGGCCGGACCGATAGCGGGCTCACTGTCAAAAAACCGCTCGCCCAGATAATTGGTGACAGCAAAATAGCCCTGCGCGCGGCTCATCAGGTAATCCAAATTACGCACATTTCCGGACGGAGCATTGTCGGCCAGCAAGGTATAGCGCGCGCCGGATGCGGCGGGGTTGAAATTATACGGCTCCATGGGAAGCTCTAAAATGACCTCATGTCCTTTGGCCCGCGCGGCGTTTATCCACGTTTGCAGGCCGGACGCCTGAGAGGCAAAGGACAGAGTGATCTGCGGCGGCAACTCGTCTATAGCGCGGCGGGTTTGGACAGCATTAATGCCCAAACCGCCAATGACAACGCTGACGGTTTTCCCTTTGGCAGGCGGGGTGAAGGGCTTGGCATAGGATGTGACGGCGGCGCGGCCTCCGGGGCCTTTGACCGGGACGGGGCCAAACGGAGTCATGCGCGTCAGGCCGGGAAGCGGCGCGGCGGGCAACGGGCCTAAGCCTGTGACAGGCGCAATAAACCGGCCGGGCGCGACGGGGCGATCCGGCATTTCATCAATCGGTCGGCCGTCAATGGTCGCGCGGCTTGGCGGGCGACCTTCGGGGCGGCCGGATGTGACAGGGGCGGGCGGAGCGACGCTGCCGGCCAAATCTGCGGCCGTATCAGCGTTAGCAGCAGCGCCCGGGCCATTGCCTAAAATATCCGGGCCGCTTGTTTGCGTCTTTGGCGCGTCCCTGACGGTTTGCGCCGTTTCTCCCGGGGTTAAAATATCCGGGAAGTCGCCGGCATTATCCGCGTTTAAATCATAGAGCGGCGTTTGGGCGGGCACAGGCGCGACGGCGACTACGCCGCCGGAATAGGCATCGCGGGCATCGCCGGCAAAATGCACAAATGCTGCGGCCGCGCCGGGGAAGGCCAACAGTGCGAGCAGGCATAGCCCGGCCTGCTTTTTTAATGAGGGCCTTTTGGTGGGCACAACACGATAAGGCCTGTAAGTAGTCATGACACTGTCAGTCCTTTTATTCCGGCCCCCGCGCGTTAATTACTGCGCGCTTGCCATCAAAAGTGTGTTGAAATTCGGGCTCTTTAAATAATCGATCGCTTTTTTAAGCTGATAATCTTCGCCGTCTTCCCAATCTTCCGGCGGGTAGTCGACTTTAATTTCGGGCGTATCCGCGTCTTCGTCGTCTTCGACAATATCCAAAGCGTTCGGCAGATCTTTTTCGCCGAACCGTTTGCGGTCTTTTCCGTCATCTTTGGCAAAGGAGACAAAAATATCAGGATCCACGCCTGTACCCTGAATAGAGCGGCCGGCCGGTGTGTAATACCGCGCCGTGGTCAAGCGCAGCGCGCCGTCACGGCCGCCATTCAGCGGAATAACGGACTGCACAGAGCCTTTACCGAAACTGGTAGAGCCGACAATCAGGCCGCGTTGACGGTCTTGAAGCGCGCCGGCCACGATTTCCGCAGCAGAGGCAGACGCGCCGTTAATCAAAACAACGACAGGGACGCCGCCCAGCAACTCTCCGCCTTTGGCGTTATAACGCTGCGTATCCTTGGGGTCGCGTGATCGGGTGGAGACGACTTCGCCGCCGTCCAGAAATACGCTTGATACGCGCACGGATTGATCCAAAAGCCCGCCGGGATTATTGCGCAAATCGACAACAAGGCCGGGAATTTTTCCGCCCATGTCTTTCTTCAAAGCTTTGACGGCGTCCTCAAGGGACTCGCCTGTAGTTTCGTTAAAGCCGGCAATACGAATATAGCCCATGCCGTCTTCTACGCGGTGACGGACAATTTTCTGTGTAATAATTTCGCGCGTCATGGTGATTTCGAGCGGCTCGTCTTCGCCTTCGCGGACAACGGTAATTGTAATCGGCTTGCCGGCTGCGCCGCGCATTTGCTCAACGGCTTCAGACAGAGACAGGCCTAATATGGACTCGCCGTCAATAGCGGTCAGAAAATCCCCGGCTTTTATGCCGGCGCGAAAGGCCGGCGTGTCATCCACAGGCGTGATGACTTTTACGACGTCATTTTCCATGGTCACTTCCATGCCCAGCCCGCCATATTCACCGCGAGAGCTGCTTTGCATTTCGCGAAAATCATCCGGGTTCATATATGAAGAATGCGGGTCCAACGAATGCAGCATGCCGTTCAGCGCTTCGTCGATCAGTTTGGTATCTTCCACTTCTTCGACATATTCATTGCGCACCCGCGACAGTACATCGGCGAATAATTCTAACTGGCGGAAGGTTTGCTGATGAGACGGGCGCTCTACCGCGCCGGCCATTAATCCGGTGGCAGAGAAGGCGAAAAGCGCCGTTGCGCCAATCGCGCCGAACATAGGAAGGATATATTTCATAACTGTCTTTCGTGTGCCGCTGCGGGCGTTTGTCTCTATGTACCCTGACGGGTTTATCTTGTCCGGTAAATACCCCGGTGCAGTGTTAAGATTTTAATTTCGTAATATTGGCCGTCCGGCTATCCCGCCCTTGCAAAAGCTGCGCCGAACCACGGCGTCGGATCGGTCGGAGAGCCGTTTTTCCACAGCTCTATATACAGCGCCGCATTGGCTTTCGCGGGCATTTGTCCGATCGGCTCGCCCATAGCGATTGTGTCGCCTTCGCGGCCATAGGTTTTTCCCAGCCCGGTCAGCACAATAAAATAGCCTTGGCCGACATCCAGCATATAGACGCTGTCATAGTTTTTAAACGGCCCGACAAAGGCGATGCGGCCGGTGTAAGGCGCAACCACTTGGGCTTTGACGTTTGCGCTGACGGTCAGGCCCTGATTGCGAGAGCCGTCTTTTTGGCGGGTATTATATTTGCCGGTAATGCGCCCCTGCAGCGGCGCGCGCAGGGCTCCGCGGGCATCGGCAAAGCGGTCAGTTTCCGGCGGCATGACAAAGGGCTCCGGCGCGCGATCGGCGCGCGGCTTTTTGCGGGGCCACGGCACATCACCCGATTGCCCGCGAAAGCTTCCGCCGGCGCCGGGTTTTACGCGGGGCGCGGCGCGGGCGCGGGCTTCAAACGCGGCGATCAGGCCCTCCAAATCCTTGGCCTTATCGACCAGGCGGGCAATATTTTTATCCTCGGCCGCGCTGCGCTTCCGAATAGAGGCCTCCAGCACTTTTTTGGTCTCAACCTGCGTGGCAATAGACTGCCGGCGGCGCTCTAAATCTTTTTCATTAGAGCTGAGCGTCGTGCGTTTTTTCGATATGTCCGATTGCAGGATTTCAATCTCGGCCAATTTTCCGCTGATGGCGCGGGCGCGCAGTTCCAATTGCCGGTTGACCGAGGCCATCAGGCCGGCCGCCTGCGCCGCTTTCACGGCGTCTTTCGGTTGCACGGCAATGGCGGGCGGCGGATTGCGCTCCAGACGCTGCAACATAGCGAGCAGTTGCGTCATGGATTTACGGTCCCGCGTCAAATCGCTCTGCAAAGCGGCAGAGCGGCGGGTCAGCGCGTTCAGCTCTTTTGAGGCAGACTGAGACGCTTTTTCATAGCTTTGGGCCTGAGCGGCGGCGGCGATCAGGTTTTGGCGCAGGCGCTCTATCTCTGCGCTCGCGGCTTTGCGCTCGGCCTCTAATTTGGCCTTGCGGGCGGCGGCTTCTTTTTCCTGCTGCTTAATCTGCTCAAGCTTGGCTGCATCCGGGGCCGCTTGGCCATAAGCCGGCATGGCAGCCGGCGCGCAAGACGCCAAAAGAATCACAATTGTCAAAGCCCGAAACATGCTTCACGCTACGCAATCGCCGCGGCTTTGTCATAAAGAACCTGCAATTTTGTCGCGCGTCATTCCGGCAATCTTTCAAAGTCTGCCCGGTGCCCTATATTAAGTCCACAGCCAAAAAGGTGATCGCTATGACCCAAATACGCCGCCAACCCGTCAGAGATTGGGATCCGGATATTGCTCTGGATGTTCATGTAAAGCCTAAATCCTTCAGCGACCGCATAGCCTATGGCTTTGTAAAAATGTTGCGATTTTTTGCCGATACGTTTTTCTCAAAACGCTACGGTCACCGCGCAGTCGTGCTTGAGACTGTTGCCGCCGTGCCGGGCATGGTCGGCGGGTTAATGGTGCATTTACGGTCCCTGCGCAAAATGCGCGACGATAACGGCTGGATCCATACCTTGCTGGATGAGGCCGAAAACGAGCGCATGCATTTGATGACCTTCGTCGCCGTGGCGCAACCCAACTGGTTTGAACGGCTGTTGATCGTGACCGTGCAACTTATTTTCTATAACGCCTATTTCTTCCTCTATCTGTTCGCGCCGCGCACCGCCCACCGCGTCGTCGGATATTTCGAAGAAGAAGCCGTCATCAGCTACACAAGTTACCTTAAAGAAGTCGACGAAGGCCGCCACGAAAACGTTCCCGCGCCGCAAATCGCCATAGACTATTGGCAACTGCCCGCAGACGCCCGCCTGCGCGACGTCATCATAGCCGTCCGCGCGGATGAGGCCGAGCACAG
>CALLXE010000049.1 GCA_938015875.1 uncultured Robiginitomaculum sp.
CCGGTATGGTGGCGCGGTATAACCGGGCTTTGCAGCATCTGACCGGCAAGCAGACCGCGCTCACTGAATTTCATGTTGATATTTCCGGATACTCGCCGGAGATCGGACATGAGCTGGGCGATGATTGGTATTTAAATCCGCAGGGGTGTAATCAGCAATTTATCCTGCTGGCCGCCGAGCAAAAAACCGCGCCGCTGCTCTCGACTAAGTTTTCAACGTCTCATGCCATTTTAAAAAGCTGGATTGAGGACAATGAAACCGAGCTGTTTGCCCTGACCGCCCGCGAGGCGGTGACCGGGGAACTTTTAAATTCTGTTTTTGAGATCGATACGCCGGCAGATCTTTTTAATATTCGCCGCATTATCATCGAGGCCGACACGGTCGGGGACCACGTTGCCAACGCCAATAAATTAAAAGAAAAAATCGACCGATTTTTAACCGAGCGCGACGCGTGGTGGGATGAAATTCTGATCGCGCAAATGATCGAACTGGGCCGCAGCACCGGTAATATTATGCGCCACCCGGTCAGTCTGAAAGACGGAGCCTATACGCAGGGCAATTTCTACACGGCAAACTTTGGCGGAATTTATGTGTTTCGCGACGCGCCGGTGCCGACCATAATTGCCCGCGATCCGGACGTTGATTTATCCGGCCTGCCGGTCGAGCAGGTTCTGACGTTTAATGATCGGGCGGGCATTGCGCGTTTTCTGCATGATTTAGGTTTGGCGGAACTAATCGTCGCCGCCCGCGAGCGTAATGTTGCCGAAATTATTCGCCAAAAGATTGACTTTATTACCATATCTGTAGCGGCGGAAAACGGTGAAGATTTAGCCGGGCTGCACCGCCAAAACATTCGCAATATTGAACGGCGTTACATTTCAAAAATGCCGGAAGCTTATCGGGGCCTGATGGAAATTTGGCGCTGGGCGAGCATGGGTAATAATTTCCCGAATTTAACGCCGGCCCATGACGCCTATTTTTACGCCCTGCGATCAAGTCGTCATGCCGATATGGATTTGGTTAATATGCTGCTGGCAGATTTAACGCCGCTTGATTTTCGGCAGCTTTTCATCTGTCATAAAGACGCATTTTATAAACGCTATAACGGCTGGACCGAGAGTAAGAAAGAATATGTCTCGCAGTTTTTGGCTGAGGAATATGTGGTCGACAAAGCCGGTGCGCGGCAGGCTCTGTTTGGGCCGGAGCCGTCTATGGCCGGCAGCGGATCGGCGGCCTATGGCCAAAATGAACGCGGCGCTTATTTGTCAGAAGACACAGCAGCCCTTGTGGAGCCGGCCCGTAAAACGCGGCGTAAAAAACGCGATGACGATGATGATGACGATCGCGAAAAACGCCGCCAACCGCGGCGTAAATCCAAGTCCCGCAGCCGGGAAAAAGACGACCGATCAGAGCGCCAAAAAGCCAAAGACCGCGCGGAGAAAAACCGCCGTGATTTGGAAGATATTCGCTGGCTTCGTGATAATTGGCGCGGATAGATATGCTCGGTTTTATTAAAAATTTGGTGATGACATTTGCGGCCCTGACGGCCGTTTACGCCGCCCTGACATATATCGGACGCAAGCGCGCCGCCGATAAAGTGCGCGGTGAATATGCAGATTCCGGAACGCAATTATCCCAAACTGACTTTATGGATCAGGGCATTGCGCGCTATCAAAAATCTCTGCGCCGCCGCCTGATTATCGGCGTATATTTAATTCCGTTATTTTTCGCCGGCGTTCTGATATACTTGGCGCAATACGGCTAAGCCGGCTCAATTGAAAGACAGTGTCATGAAGAATATTAAATGGATTATCCGCATCTTGCTGTTCATCTTTGTCTTTGCGTTTTTGCACTATTTCCTGCCGCAACGTGACATCGTCAAAGTCGTTGGCAATGAAGTTAAACGCATGGATATCGGCGACAAAGCGTGGGGTTGGGATAAACCGGATGCGGGCACCAGAGACAATGTCACCCGCGATGTGCGCTCGATTTATGCCATTCGCCCAAACGGTAAGACCATTGTATATCGTAATGAAGATACCGGCTGGGGATTTCCGTTTTATTTCAAATTTGACAGCTCTGATGTGTCCGCCAAGGCGTCGGATTTGTCGACGCGCAAAGATGTGCAATGGGTGGCCGTGCGGCATTACGGATGGCGGATAAAATTGTTTTCGATCTTTCCCAACGCCACATCCATCAAAGAAGTGCGCGGCCCGGACGCGCTGCTTATCCCGTGGTTCAATATTGTTTTCATCGGTTTGCTTTTGATTATCCTTTGGAAACTGCGCCGGTTCGTCTTTGGCTTTAAACGCAAGCATATTGACCCGGTCGCAGAAGACATTGAAGAGACTCTTCATGAGATCGGCGACAAAGTCGAAAATGAGACTGCGCAAGCGCGGGCAGGCTTTGGCGGGTTCATGAAAAAATGGTTTGGGTCCGGCGCGAAATAATTTCGCCTCAAAACAACCCGCAATATAACTGCATGACCGCCGTGCGAACATAGGCCTCCCCTGCCCCTGCCCAAATCCGCTTATCTGTGCTACGATGTTATCAAATAAGATAAACGGGAAATCACTATGGTCGCGCTCATTGTTAACGGAAAACCGCAAAACATTGCTATGGACCCGGAGACGCCGCTTTTGTGGGCGGTGCGAGAGAGTTTGGGATTAAACGGAACGAAATTCGGTTGCGGGGCCGGACTTTGCGGGGCCTGCACAGTCCATATTGACGGCGCGCCTGTGCGGTCATGCTCTACGCCTTTATCGGCTGCCGAAGGGCTCAATGTCACCACCATTGAAGGCGTGGCCGGCCCGGACGGAACTTTGCACGCCGTGCAAGAGGCCTGGATTGCCCATCAGGTTCCGCAATGCGGATATTGCCAATCCGGCCAGATCATGTCAGCGGTCGCGCTGCTGAAAGAGACGCCCGACCCCACAGACGCAGACATTGACACCGCCATGAGCGGAAATATTTGCCGCTGCGGTATGTATACCCGCATTCGCGCCGCCATCAAAACAGCCGCAAAAGCGTAGGAGGCCGTCATGGGAAAACAGATTTCAAATAAGGCCCCGCGCAGCCAAAAACAAAAATGGACGCGGCGCGGCTTTATCGCGTCCGGTCTTGTCGCCGGCGGCGCGCTTGTGGTTGGGGTCGCTGTGCGGCCCGGTCACCGCGAGAAAAAAATGGCAAAATATATGGCCGCTGAGGGCGAGACCCTGCTGTCGGCTTTTGTCAAAATCGCGCCGGATAACACCATCAGCGCCATCATTCCCCACGCGGAAATGGGCCAAGGCGTTTTGACGGCGCTGGGCGCAATGGTGGCCGAGGAAATGGACGCCGATTGGGACAGCCTTGAGGTTGTCGAAGCGCCCGCCCACAAAGATTATGCCAGCTTCATCGCCGGGCGCGAATTTATATTGGGTGACAAAGCAATCCCAAGCTTTTTGCAAGACACGATCAATGGCGCATTTATGAAATTAACCGCCGCTATGGATTTGCAAATCACAGGCGGCAGCCTGTCCGTGCGCTATACCGGAGCGAGCGGCATGCAAATCGCCGGCGCTGCTGCGCGTGAATTGATCGTCATTGCCGCCGCGAAGGTCTGGGAGGTGAAGCCCGGCGAATTGCGCACGGAGAAAAGCTATGTTTATCATGACGCGAGCAAACGCAGCGCCCCATATGCCGACTTTGCTGCCGAGGCGGGGACGTCAAAACCGCCGATAAATCCGCCGCTCAAAGCGCGCAAAGATTACGCGCTGATGGGCAAGCCCCTGCCGCGCATTGATATTCCGGCAAAAGTTGACGGCAGCGCAAATTTTGGCATCGACGCCACTGTTCCCGGGATGAAATACGCCACGGTCATGGCCGCGCCCGTTATCGGCAATACGGTGAAATCTATCGATGACAAAGACGCCCGCGCCATGCCGGGTGTGATCGATGTTTTGAACATGGGCAGCTATGTCGCTGTTGTGGCCGATGGTTATTGGAGCGCCAAACAGGCTCTGGATGTTTTGGACGTGACCTTCACAACATCCGGCAATGAAGCCCTGTCTCAGGATGATATATTTACCCAATATAATACGGCGCTGGATGATGCGCTTGCGGACGGGAAATCTGAAACGCTGCATAAATCCGGCAATATCACCAAAGCTATGGACAGCGCAGCGGAAATTTTCGAGGTGGGCTATTCCGTTCCTTTTCTGGCCCATGCCTGCATGGAGCCGATGAACGCGACGGCGTGGGTTCGGGATGGGAAATGTGACGTTTGGACCGGCACGCAAAACCCGCTGGGCATGCGGGGGATAACGGCAAAAATCCTCGATATTGATCCGGACAATGTTGCTGTTCACAATCAGTTTTTAGGCGGCGGTTTTGGTCGCCGCGCCATGACCGACTATTTTTCGCAAGCCGTTGAACTGTCTCAAAAAACAGGCCTGCCGATTAAACTGATTTGGTCGCGCGAAGAAGATACGCAACACGATTTCTACCGCCCGGCAGCAGCGTGCAAATTTAAAATCGGCCTTGATGACGACGGCATGCCCGTCGCGTGGGATCATGTATTTACCCATAAGCTTGACCCGGTCGAGAGCAGCCTGCCCTGTTATGATGTCGGCGCGCTGAAGGCACATTATGTCGAAAGCCCGACCCATATTCCTCACGGGCCGTGGCGCTCCGTTGATCATACGCAGCACGGATTTTTCATCGAAAGCGCGATTGACGAGCTTGCCGCCAAGGCCGGCATGGACGGATACGCCTATCGCCGCAAATTATTGGCCGGAAAACCGCGCTTTTTAAACGTGCTCGACCGGGCAGCAAAACTTGGCAAATGGGACGAAAAACTGCCTGATGGCATGGCCAAAGGCATTGCGATTATGGAAAGTTTCGGGACGATTGTTGCCGAAGTTCTGACTGTGGATATGCGGCCGGAAAGCCTGCATAATGATATGCCGCGCGTAACCCATGTGGCCTGCGCAGCGGACGCCGGCATGGCCGTCAATCCGGACGGGTTTAAAGCGCAGATGGAAAGCGGCATTATTTACGGCCTGACGGCAGCGCTTTACGGGAAAATTTCAATTGAAGACGGGGCGGTTTCGCAATCGAACTTCCATGATTATGAAATGATCCGCATGGATAACAGCCCGGCCATTGACGTGGACATTATTATCTCTGACGCAAAATTGGGCGGCGCGGGAGAACCGGGAACACCGCCGGTGACCCCGGCCCTGACAAACGCCATATTTAACGCGACGGGTAAACGCCTTCGCAGCCTGCCGGTCAGTGATTTTGATTTTTCAAAACCGGCGTAGTCCGTCAAAAAAAGAGGACGCTTGATGATTATGCGAACGTTGCAAACACTCTGTTTTTCCGGTGCGGCCTTACTGTCTTTGATCGCTTGCGAGGCGAATACCGGGGCGGCCACCGGAGCCGATTGGACAATCGTCGATGATTTTGAGCGTACGCAGTTAGGCCCGGCGTGGACAATAATTGACGCGCAAAACGAGACGGACCCCTTCGTTAAAAATCCGCAAATTTCTGAAATCCGGAGCGAAAGTGGCAACCGCTTTTTAATGCGTAAACCCGCCGCAGACGGCATTGTCGGCAATCGCAAGGCCCTGATCTATACGCCCCTGCCCGAAGCGATTGCGGTCGGTGACACTTATACGCTCTATTGCCGGGTGAGTGTCGAATATTTTCCCAATAATCATTCTTATGGTCTGACCAATATTGCGGCCGAAAATATTGCAGCGGAAAACTATAACGCGTTTGAACCGATGATCCGCATTACCGATAAAACGGAAACAAACGGTGATAAAAACGATGGCACATTAATGGTGCTGAGCGGCTATAAAACTTACGCTAAAATCCAAAACTCAAATATCAATGCCCCCGCAGAGCCTATGGTGCCGGGCACATGGTATGAGGTTTGGACCGTGATTAACAACGCGCCGAAGTCGGCCGGCGGGCAAAGCTATGATCTTTATGTCCGCGGCGGCGCGTTTACCGATCAATCCAAAGTCTATACCGGTGCCACCTTTCGCATGAACCGCGAGGCCCCGCTGACAGGCTTTGTCGCAATTACCAATACCGGACCCAAAAAATCGCCCTACGGCAATGGCGGCGTGGGTTATGATGACATTTACATGGCCAAAGGCACGCAATTATCGACGCCCGAATGAAGACCGCCTGCGGCGTTACCTTTTAGACAGAAGGTCGACCAATTCTGCCACTTTTTCTTGGCGGGCATCAATATCATCATTGGCAATGGCCGCCGCGAGGCAATGATCAACATGGTCTTTTAAAAGCTCGCCTTCGACTTTTTTCATCGCCGCCGTGACGGCTTTGATTTGCACCAAAATATCGACGCAATAACGATCATCTTCGATCATTTTTTGCAGGCCGCGCACCTGACCTTCAATACGGGCAAGACGTTTGGCGCTTGCGGCGCGCCGGCTTTTACGCGGTGCATCTTCATCATTACGCTTTTGTGATTTGCTATCGGTCATAGAATATACCATAGGGGGGTATGCACCGTTTTGCAATCCTTATCGCCGCAACCGGCCTCTTGACCGTCCCCGCGCAGGCCCGCCCTGTGTCCTATCCGGAAGGGTGGACATTAATGATACGCAATGACGCCGATCAAAACAGTACTCACGTCCATTACACATTTGATACGCGCCACAGCTTTGGCGTTCGCGCGCGCTATGACCGCGAGGGTGATTTCGTGTTTACCGGCGCGCAGCTTAACCGGCTGATGAAACGCCGCAATACCCGTGACAGCCAAGCCAATATTTATGCCCGCATCGGGGCCGGCATTGTCGCAGATGATAAAGACGCAAGTGAGTTGCGCCCCGAACGCGATAATGACAGCGCGCTGTTTTTGGGCCTTTCCGCCGATTGGGAAACCCGCAAATATTTCGTCTCCGGCGCGGCGGAGTATTGGGACAATGGCCGGTTCGGCGAGACCTCAAGCCTGCATTCGCGCGCCGGCTTTGCGCCTTATGTGGCCAATACCGGCGCGCTTCATACGTGGTTGATGGCAGAGGGGCATTATCGCCCGCAAAGTCCCAAAAAAACCGGCGTCTCGGCCCTGGTTCGGTTTTTCAAAGGCCCGGCGCTGCTGGAACTGGGCGTCGATGATGACGGCGCGCCGCTTCTCAACTATATTCACCGTTATTAGGAGACTGACATGAGACTATTTTTAACTGCTGCAATGGCCGGACTGATGCTCACGGCCCCGGCCACAGCGTCCGCTGCAAAGCTCGCCGGACCTGAACTGGTCGAGATTGCTGATATATCTGTTAGCCTGAACGGCCTGGTTTGTGATTTTTGCTCCATCGCGCTCAATAAAACCTTCAAAAAACGCGATGACATTTTAGCGACCTATGTGGACTTGGACACAAAAATTCTGTCCCTGTCGCTTAAAGAGGGCGCAAGCCTTTCCAATGAAGACATTATGAAATTGGTCGAGAAAGCCGGCTACACAACGACAAAAATCGCCCGCAAAGACGGCAGCGTTTTTGTCCCGCCGGCAAAGTAATGAGCAAAGCCAAACTTGCCCTGCGCGAAACCGCCGCCCCGGCCATAGCCTTAATCACAAGTATCTCGACCTTGGTCTGTTGCACCTTGCCTGCCGTCATGATTACGCTGGGCATGGGCGCGGCGCTGTCATCCCTGATAACAAATGTGCCACAGCTTATTTGGCTGTCCGCTCATAAGCCGCTCGTGTTTGGCGGCTCATTTGTACTGCTCTGTTTGGCGTGGGGCGTGCGTTATCTCACCCGAAACATGCCCTGTCCCGCCGACCCGGCGCAGGCAAAGCTGTGCTCGCGATTACGGGCGATTGGCGGGTGGGTCCTTTATATCGGCGTCGGCGTCTGGGCCATAGGGGCCTTCTCAGCGTTTGTTCTGCCCAAACTTCTCGCCTGACAACCTCCCTCTTGCTATCGCCGCGCGGCTTTGCCATAAGCCCGCTCGGAAGATCGGCTTTGGACGGGTTGCCCGCTAATTTGGTCAGGACCGGAAGGTAGCAGCCACGTGTAGGTTTTTCTCGGGTCAGAGTTCGGTCTTCCACTCAGCGCTTTTTTGCAAAGCAAAAACGCGCTGCAGTCCCCAAGCCTCAAATTACTGACCGAGGGAAGATTAAAAATCTCCCCGCCTCCTCTCCCGCTATCCACAATCATTCCCCAATAGCGCTTTGACCCTGCCCGCCTGCGCTCTATAAGAGCGTATGAACGAGTCCCCAACACCCACAGATTCCGCCGCCGGCTATCAGGTCCTTGCGCGTAAATACCGCCCGTCCACATTCGAAGACATGATTGGGCAAGAGGCGATGGTTACGACTTTGACCAATGCCTTTAAGACCGGCCGCATTGCCCATGCCTTTATGCTGACCGGGGTGCGGGGTATCGGCAAGACGACCACGGCGCGACTGCTGGCGCGCGCGCTCAATTATCAATCCGATGACCATGACGGGCCGAGCGTCGATTTTGAGCCAATGGGCGCCCATTGCGAAGCCATTATGGCCAGCAATCATATGGACGTTTTGGAAATGGACGCCGCATCGCGCACAGGCGTAGAGAACATGCGCGAAATGCTCGACAGCGTAAGATACGCGCCGGTGTCCGCGCGCTATAAAGTTTACATCATCGATGAGGTGCACATGCTCTCGACCGGGGCGTTTAACGCGCTGCTGAAGACACTCGAAGAGCCGCCGGATCACGCCAAGTTTATTTTCGCCACCACAGAGATTCGCAAAGTCCCGATTACGGTATTGTCGCGCTGCCAAAGGTTTGACCTGCGCCGCGTGGAGGCGGGCGAACTGGCCGGGCATTTGAAGAAAATTTGCGATAAAGAAAACGCCAAGGTTTCCGATGACGGCTTGGCGCTGATTTCGCGGGCCGCAGAAGGGTCCGTGCGTGACGCCTTATCCTTGCTCGACCAAGCCATTGTGCAGCGCAGCGGCGAAGACGCCGATGTGACCGGCGAGCAGGTACGCGATATGCTTGGCCTGGCGGACCGCGTTCGGGTTTTAGATTTATTTGCGCTGGCGGCGCGCGGCGATGCGCCCGGCGCCTTGGCTGAGCTTCGGGCGCAATATGATCACGGGGCTGACCCGGCCGTTGTCATGCGTGACATGCTTGATATTTGCCACGAAGTCAGCCGGGCCAAAGCTCTTGGCGACGCGGCAGAGTTTGACGCTGCGCCGGATCAAATTACCCGCCTGAAAGATTTAGCGGCGGATTTATCGCTGGGGCAAATTACCCGGCTTTGGCAAATGCTGCTGAAAGCGCATCAGGACGTGACCCGCGCGCCTGCGCCTTTGGCCGCAGCTGATATGGCGCTCCTGCGGATGTGCGTTGCCGCAGAATTGCCGCCGCCGGAATTGGCCGCGCAGCTTCTCGCCTCGCCGAACTTGCCGGCCGACCCGCCCAAACCTGCGGCCATACAAGGCGGCAGCAGTCCGCAAGTGACCCATATTGCGCCTGCTCAATCTGCCGTTGCCGTGGCCCGCACTCTTCCGGATGAAAGACCGCGCAATCTACCCTCCGTGACCTTTGACAGTCTAGACGCGCTGTCATCCTACGCCGCCGATAATGGCGCGCGGGCGCTGTCTGCCGATATCAGCCGCTATGTGCGGCCCGTCAGTTTTGAGCAAGGCCGCATTGAATTTGTCGCCGGCCCTATGGCCCCGCAAATGCTGGCCACGCAAATTAAAGAGCGCCTGAAAGATTGGACGGGGCAGGATTGGTCTGTCACGGTCAACACAACATTGCCGGGCGATCCGACCCTGCTGGAGCGCCGCCGCGAAGCCCAAGACGCCCAAGCCGAGGCGGACAAAAACCATCCGGCAATTTTGCAAACTTTGGCTGCGTTTCCCGGCGCGACCTTGGTTGAAATTCGCGAGCGGGTGAATACATCCAATGTCATAGAAGGCAACTTCACGCAAAACCCCGATTTAGAGACAGACGAGGAAGACGAGACATGAAAGATATGATGGGCCTGATGAAACAGGCAAAACAAATGCAAGCCAATATGGAAGCGGCGAAAATGAAAGTCGCCGAATTGTCCGTGACCGGAAAGTCCGGCGGCGGCCTCGTCACAATCGGCCTGTCTGGCAGCGGCAATATGAGCGGTATTACAATTGCGCCCGACCTTATGGATAAAGATGAAATTGACGTTTTGGAAGATTTGATCATCGCGGCCTATCACGATGCTAAGGTCAAATTGGATGAAGCGAGCGCGCAAGCCATGAAAGACGCTATGGGCGACATCCAATTACCGCCCGGCATGAGCCTTTAACCCCCTGTGTCGTCAACGGCCGGCCCGGAAATTGAGCGCCTGATTGCGCTTTTGGCAAAGCTGCCGGGTCTTGGCCCGCGCTCTGCCCGCCGCGCGGCGCTCGCCTTGGTGAAAAAACGCGACGGGCTGATGAAGCCGCTCGCGAGCGCGATGGCGGACGCTGC
>CALLXE010000050.1 GCA_938015875.1 uncultured Robiginitomaculum sp.
AATCAACTTCGCGGCCGTACGGGCCGTCAAGGCGATCCCGGCCGCTCTAAATTTTACATCTCGACCGAAGATGACCTGATGCGGATTTTCGGCGGGGACCGCCTGAAAAATATGATGGGCAAGATGGGCTGGGAAGACGGCGAAAGCCTGACCAACCGGTTTATGTCCAAAGCCGTTGAGCGCGCGCAAGTGCGCGTCGAGGCCCGAAATTTTGATATTCGGAAAAACCTTCTGAAATATGACGACGTTATGAATGATCAGCGCAAAGCCATCTTTGAGCAACGCCTTGAATTTATGACCGACGAAAATGTCTCTGACGTCATCGAAGATATGCGCCTGGAGCTCTGTGAGGACCTGATTACGACCCATGTGCCGCGCAAAGCCTATGCCGAGCAATGGGATATTGAGGGCCTTCAGACCCGCACGCGCGAGCTTTTATACCTTGATTTGCCCTTTTCCGAATGGGCCGCCGAAGAAGGCATTGCCGACGAGGAAATGCTGTCCCGGTTTAAAGAGGCCTCGACAACCGCAATGAAGCAGCTCACCTCCATCATTGACGAGCCGCAAATGCAGAACATTGAAAAACAGGTTTTGTTGCAAGTCATCGATAAAAACTGGCGCGACCATCTACAACAACTTGACGCGCTGAAATCCGTGGTCGGCCTGCGCGGCTACGCACAGCGTGACCCGCTCAATGAATATAAGTCCGAAGCGTTTACATTGTTTGACAAGCTGCTCGCCAATCTTCGCGAAGGCGTGACCCAAAACCTCAGCAGTCTTCTGATGAACGCGCACATGCAAAACCAACAGCGCGCAGCTATGGAAGCTGACGCTTTGGCCGCTGCTCCGGCCGGAGCGCCGAAACGCGCCCCGCGCTCCCCTCAGGATATGATGCTGTCCGGGGACGCGTTGGATGATTTTGACGAGACGTCCGGCAGTATCCCCGACTTGGCTGCCTCTGCTCTTGAAGGCGTGCCGCGCAATGCGCCCTGCCCGTGCGGATCAGGTCGCAAGGTCAAGCATTGCCACGGGCAAGTGCGCACGGCTTAGCCGCTTTAATCCTCGCAAAAACATTCAGGCGCGCCTTTTAAGGCGCGCCTGTTGCATTTTTGGCACAGGTTTAACGCCCGGCCGGCCGTGAAAAGGTGAATTTGGGCTCGAAATTCCTGACTTTTGACGGCTTAAACCCTGAAATTTGCGCCGTTTTGCACAAGTTAAGGGCAAAGCAGAAAAACCCTGCACATTAATGCGGCGCAGACCCACCCGGCGGCAAGTCGGCGCTGCGCAGGCGCGCCGCCCCTGCAAATTCACGCTAGTTACAGCTCATGAAATTTTGACAGCGGCGGTCGCAGTGACCCCCGCGAACTTTGGAGAAAATTATGTCAATTAAAACCCTGATCAGCACAACCGCCCTCATCGCAGGCATGACCGCCATCGCGCCGACCACGCAAGCTGCAGACTGGACATTGTCCACCGATTTTGTCGGTGAATATGTCTTCCGCGGCCAAACATTCGGCGCGGAATCTGTGCAACCGGCCGTCGAAGTCTCGCTGGAAAACGGCCTGACACTCGGCATCTGGGGCAGCACCGGCGTCGGCGAGCAGTCAGACGATAATGGCGACGAAATTGACTTTTACGCAGCCTATTCACTGCCGCTCAGCGACACGTTCACGCTGGACCTTGGCGCAACGTATTATCACTACCCGCAAGGCGGCGACCTTTTGGAAACAGAAGACGGCGCAGTCGGCTCTTATGAGTTCTCAGCCGGGACATCGTTCGACGCGCCGTTTGGCCCGAGCCTCACAGCCTATTACGATACGACCCTTGAAAATTTCACCCTTGAAGGCGGCCTTGGTCACTCAATCGCAGCCGGTCCAAAGGGCTCTTTCGATTTGGGCGCAGCGCTCGGTTATGTTGACTTGGGTAATGACGGCACAATCGGCGGTTCTGAAGCCGTTACAATCGGCAGCTTGGCCAACAGCTTTTTTGACGGCGGCACTACTGTTGCCGAAATCGAAGCTTTGCTTGACGGCCTGACATTGTCTGCGGCTGACCAAGCTTTGATCGACGCGATTGATCTTAACAACCCGGCCTTAGCCGACGTAAACGCTGCGGCTGACGTCTTATTGGCCCCGGCCGTTGCAGGCGATGCGTTTGACTCGTACACTTATGGCTCAATCTCTGCGGCTTATTCCTACGCCTTCTCTGACGCGGCATCCGGCTATATCGGCGTGACGGCTGTTGCCTCATCCGAAGACACATTGGCTGATACAGAAGATTCCTCACCTGAATCTTCAACAGTCTATTACTCAATCGGCCTGTCTACAGGATTCTAATTTGAGCAGTTTACATGTGGGCGCACGGCTCAAATGGAAACGGCCTCCTTCGGGAGGCCGTTTTTTTTATGAGGGCTATAGGAAAGGGATAAACAATGCTCGCGCCGGGCTTGCTTCGCCCGTTTCAGAGCACCGGCTTCGCCGATGCCCTAAGGTAAAAGCGTGCGCCCGATTGCGAGGAATTTTTTGCGCCGCGCTGCAATTAAATCTTCCGGCGTCAGTGTCGAGAGCGAGTCCAGCTTGCGGTCAATCTCTTCACCGACCGTTTTGATCATCGCAACCGTATCGCGGTGAGCGCCGCCGGTCGGCTCCGGTATAATTTCATCGACAATGCGCATGTCTTTTAAATCTGTCGCGGTTATTTTCATGGCTTTGGCCGCATCTTCAGCTCTGGCCGCATCCCGCCACAAAATTGACGCGCAGCCTTCCGGCGAGATCACAGAATAAATAGAATGTTCCAGCATCATGACACTGTCAGCGGTCGCAATCGCCACCGCCCCGCCGGAGCCGCCTTCGCCGGTAATGACTGACACAAACGGTACGCGCAAAGACAGGCCGCGATCAATGGAGCGGGCAATCGCTTCGGCTTGGCCGCGCTCTTCCGCGCCGCGGCCCGGAAAGGCGCCCGCCGTATCGACAAAACTGACAACAGGCAGGTTAAACCGCTCCGCGAGATTCATAAGACGCACGGCTTTGCGGTAACCTTCAGGGTTGGCCATGCCGAAATTATGTTTGATCCGCGACGCTGTATCTTTGCCTTTTTCGTGGCCCATAACGACCACCGGACGGCCCAGCAGACGACCTAAACCGCCTTGCAGCGCATCATCGTCGCCAAATTTCCGATCGCCGGAGAGCGGCGTATAATCGTTGACGAGATGTTCAATGTAATGACTGAAATGCGGGCGCTGCTCATGGCGGGCGACCTTGGTTTTCTCCCACGGACCAATCTTTTTATAAATAGCCGCAAGCTGCTTGTCGGACTTTTTGCGAAGCTGCTTGATCTCTGCATTGACATCAACGCCGTCACCGGCGGACTGCATCGCCATCAGTTCATCAATCTTGCCGTCAAGCTCGGCTAAAGGGCGTTCAAAATCCAAATAGGTGCGGGCAGTATCAGTCATGGGAAGGCTCTTTTATTATGGCCGCCCACCATAGCAGGGCCGCCCTTTGCCGCAAGGATTTTACGCGCGTAAATCCGTCAGTCTTTCCCGCCGCCGGCCGCCAGCGGATGAGACGTCAGGACGAGGGCTTTGAGGCGTTCATCCAGAACATGGGTGTAGATTTGCGTTGTTGAGATATCGGCATGGCCGAGCAGTTTTTGGACGCTGCGTAAATCTGCGCCGCGCGCCAGTAAATGCGTGGCAAAAGCGTGGCGCAGCACATGGGGCGAGACTTTGGACGGGGTAAGCCCGGCTATGATCGCAAGGTCTTTCAAGGTCTGCGCAAAACGCTCTCTGGTCATATGACCGGACTTGCTGCGTGACGGAAATAAAAACCCTGCGGCTTTGGCCGCCTGCTCCGCCTTATCAGGCAAGGTCTTTGCACGCACAGCTTTCCATGCCGTAACAGCCTCCAGCGCCTTGCCTGTCAGCGGCACAATCCGTTCGCGCCCGCCTTTGCCCTTTATCAAAAGACAACCGTCGCGGCGGCTGCCGGCGCGTACATTCAAAGACACTAATTCCGAAACCCGAAGACCGGCGGCATATAGAATTTCTAATTGGCAAAGCATGCGCAAGCCCTTCGGGCTTGTATCCGCCTGCGCCGCCGCAAACAGGGCGTCCACATCATCTTCGCTCATAATTTTAGGCAGCGGCCGGCCCTGTTTCGGCCCGCGCAGATTCATCGCAGGATTATCAGAGCGAATGTCTTCGATTTGCAAAAACTTATAAAATTGCTTTATCGCCGACAATTTTCGCGCCGCCGTAGACGCCGCCAATCCGGACGCCGCATATTTTGCCAAAACAACTTCCAGCGTGTCCGTATCCGCCGCGCAAGCTTTCCCGCGCAGCATAGCAGACACGTCCGACAAATCCCGGCTGTAGGCGGCAAGGGTGTTTTGCGATGCGCCCCGCTCCGCGCTCATCATTTCCAAAAACGCATCAATGGCCGAGGAATCGCGCATGTGCGGCTCGTTCATATGCTAAAGCTCGCTGAGGAAATCTTCTGCTGCAAGGCGGCCTGCAAAATCCTGAAGATTAGCCGTCTGCAAGGCAGATAAAACCGATGCGAGCGTATCAGCCCGTAAGGTTTGCGGCCCTGACTTACCGATGATCACGGCGGCCCGCAGCGCCGTTTCCGCTTGCGCTCCCCGATTAGCCGCATCACGAAGCGTAACCAAAGCGCCATAACCGGCGGGTCGCCCCGGCATCGGGCCTGTATATTCGTCCAAAACGGCCATAGCGGGCTCGGACAAACGCGCGCCGAGCGCCGCGGCAATAAATGCGTCACGCACGGCCCTTGGCTGCGCGGCATTTCGCGCTTGCAAGCGCGCAGTCATATCATCACCAAGCTGCCCGAGCATAAAGCCATTCCCAAGCGCGTCCGAGGCCAGCGCCAAGCGCGCGCGTATCGGATCATCCTCACCGGCAGCATCATAAAGTCCGCGCAGCGCGCCAAGATCGCCGGTCATAACCGCCAGTTTTGCAAAGGTCGGAACATGCCCCTGCGCCCGCAGATAGGCAGGCATGGCGGCGAGCGGACCTTCGAGCAAGACCGCAAACGGCGCCAAAATGCCATTGGCATCAGCCCGGCGCAAAAGTTCGCCTGCGGCGCGCGCATTGACCTGCGCATCTGTGCCGGTCGTCACTACGCCGTAAAGCTGTCCCCAGGATTGCGGCGTGTCGCTTTTCAGCGCCTCATTGATATCGAAAAATCCGCCGGCAATATCAGCGTCCTGCGTTTTTGTCAGGGTTAAGGCCGTCAACCGTTTGGCCAATTCCGCCGGGCGCAAATCACCCGCGTCTTTAATCAGGGCCGCTAAAGCTGCGTCGCCTGCGGCGCCCTTGAAAATTCGCCCGATATCGGTCAAATCACCGATAGCTAATATTATCGGCTCCGTGCTGTTTTTCGGAAAAGCCGCGCCTTTAAATCCGGTCAGGACATCAAAGGCAGCATAAAAATCGGTGTCTTCATGGCCGCTGCGGCGCAAAAGATCGACCGTTAATTCAGCCGCCGGAACTTCCTTGCGCGTTACATGGCAAACGGCCCGCAGCTTCGCCCAATACGGCTCACCCCGCGCCTCAGTAATAGAATCGGCAATCGTGCAGGCGCCCGCAATATCGCCCGCAGACAGCGCTTTGTCGGCGCTGACTTGGCGGCCCTGCGCGCTGCCGGCCTGTTGCGGCTGGCGACCCAAGATCAGGTCAACTTCATCAGCCTTGCCCAATTTTACCAAAGCGCCCAAACGCGCCGCCATATATTTCGGATCATCAACCGCGCCTTGCGGCGGCGTGCCGCCGGTCAAAAGAACCCGCGCAATCATATCCGTCGTGACGGCAGAAACAGAGCTGAGCGGGGCTTTGTCGATCAACGCTTTAGCGGTCTGCCCTGATGTGGAGCCCCACAGCGCCGGGCCAAACCCGGTATCAAGTCCCGGTACGCCGGCGTCATAAGCGCGGGCATCGCCGAGTTGCTGCACGGCAATGGCTTGGCCATAATCGTCATAGCTCTGGGCCAATGCTCCCGGCGCAGCACACACAGGCGCGGCGCAGAGCAAGGTTGTCAGAAGAAGCGCGCGCATCACGGCCTAAGTCTCAAACGTGTCAGGAATGTCTACAGTGACCGGCGCGGTCGGCGCATCGTCAACACCGGTCCCGACCAGCAGCGCCATAAAGGCCAAGCCGGCCAGAACAACAATAACGCCAAGGGCAACAGCAGTTTTTTTCATTTCATCTCTCCTGCGGCGGAAAATCGCTCGCGGCCTCTATTAATCACAGTCCGTACGTAATACATATTGAGAATGCGGCAATTTCCCGACATAAAGCAATATGCACCTGTATAAATATATTAAATGCCTGATTTTGGCGCAATTTCGCGCAAAGGCATAGCGTGGACGGTCATGACATCTGATTTCGCTGCGCTGCGGTCACACTCTATTGCCCTGGTCGGTATGATGGGCGTTGGAAAGACAACCATAGGCCGCCGCTTGGCCAAAAAACTCGAAATGGAGTTTTTTGACAGTGACGAAGAGATTGAGCGCGCCTCCGGCCGCACGGTCGCGGGCTATTTTCGCGATCACGGTGAAGACGCGTTTCGCGCAGGAGAGCGCCGCGTCATAAGCCGCCTTTTGGACGGACCGCCCATTATATTAGCCACAGGCGGCGGCGCTTTTGTGCAGCCGAAAACTCAAACCGTGCTGCGCGCCGGCGCGACGACGTTATGGCTGAAGGCAGACCGTGACGTTATCTTTGACCGGGTTAAAAGGAAATCGACCCGGCCGCTGCTGAACGTTCCGAATCCAAAGGCTAAAATCGGGGAATTGATTGATGTGCGCTATCCGATTTACGCAAATGCCGACATCACGATTGATGCCAATGTCGGACCGCATCACCGAACGGTTGAGCGCGTCCTGAAAGGGCTTCAGTCACATTACGGCACCTGCACAGGCGAAGATAAGGCAGCCTTATGAGCGAGATAAAAACCGTAACCGTCGATCCCGGCTCGCGACGCTATGATATTTCTATCGGGCGCGGACTTTTGCCGCGCGCGGCGCAATTTATTGCCCCGCATTTAAAAAGCGGCCGCTGCGCAATTATCACGGACGCCATTGTCGCCGGCCTTCATTTAGACGTACTGACTAAAGCCTTGGGCGATGCGGGCATTGAAACCCATGTTCATATTCTGCCGGCCGGCGAGGCCACAAAGAGTTTTGATCATTTGCAATCATTGATGAGCGATTTGCTCAATGATCGACTGGACCGCGGCGACAGCCTGATTGCGCTGGGCGGCGGAGTCATCGGCGATTTAACCGGATTTGCCGCGAGTATATATAAGCGCGGCTGCGGGTTTATTCAAATTCCGACCACGCTGCTGGCTCAAGTTGACAGCAGCGTCGGCGGGAAAACCGGCATTAACGCGCCCCAAGGTAAAAACCTGATCGGGGCCTTTTATCAGCCCTCTCATGTTCTGATTGATACGGACGTTTTATCCACTTTGCCCGAGCGCCAGATTAAGGCCGGATATGCAGAGGTTTTAAAATATGGCTTGCTGGGGGATGCCGAATTTTTTGACTGGCTTGAAGAAAACGGAGAGGCCGTTCTCGCCCTTGAGCCGCAGGCCATCACCCACGCCATTGCCAAATCCTGCAAGGCGAAAGCCACAGTCGTATCGGAGGATGAATTTGAGCGCGGCCGCCGCGCACTTTTAAATCTGGGCCATACATTTGCCCATGCCCTTGAGGCCGAGGCCGGCTATGGCGGCGCGCTGCTGCATGGAGAAGCGGTATCGGCAGGCATGGCTATGGCGTTTGATTACAGCGCGGCGCGGGGCATTTGCCCGCAAGCAGATGCTGACCGCGTGAAAGCGCATTTAACGCGTCTTAAGCTGACACAGTTTACCGATCTGTCGCCTGAAATTCAGGCAAGCCCGGAGCGGCATATGGGACACATGGCCCAAGATAAGAAAAACTCCGGAGGTAATTTAACCCTCATTTTAGCCCGCGCCATCGGTGAAGCATTTATTGAGCGCAAAGCCGATACCAAAGCCGTGACCGCATTTTGGGCCGCGCAAATCAACAAAGCCGGCAAGAAAAGTACCACCAAAATTGAGAGCGCATAATGGACGCATTTTTAGCCAATATCGCGGGTTGGGATTGGGAAACCATCGGCACATTTGCCGCCATTTTCTGCCTGCTCTGCACGTCTGCGTTTTTCTCCGGCTCTGAAACCGCATTGACGGCCGCCTCGCGCGTGCGCATGCACAGCCTCGAGAAAGAAGGCGACAGCCGCGCCACCATTGTGTCAAAAATGATGGAGAGCCGGGAGCGGCTTTTGGGCGCGCTGCTGCTGGGAAACAATCTGGTCAACATTCTTGCCTCGGTTTTGACCGGCGCATTGTTTGCCCGCCTGTTTGGCTCCGGCGGGTTTGCTCTGGCCGGCGCAACAGCGGCGCTGACGATTACAATTTTGATCTTCGCCGAAGTCCTGCCGAAAACCTATGCCATTACTCAGCCGGACAAAGCCGCCGTCACCGTGGCGCGCCCGGTCAGCATATTAGTCAAAATCCTCGCCCCGATTGTGATGATGGTCCAAGCCATTGTCTCCGGCGTATTGCGCCTTTTCGGCGTGGACAGCGACGCGTCGCCCTGGTCTGCCATGGACGAAATTCGCGGCGCCGTTGACCTGCATCACCAAGAAGGCAGCGTCGCAAAGACAGCCCGTGACCGCATGATCGGCGCGCTTGAACTGGGCGATCTGACTGTCGAAGACGTGATGATTCACCGCAAATCATTGGTGATGGTGGACGCAGATTTGCCCGGCAAAGACGTGGTCACCCAATTAATGGACAGCGGCCATACCCGCGTTCCGCTTTACCGGGACAACCAAGACAATGTTATCGGCGTGCTCCATGCCAAAGATGTCCTGTCAGCGCTCGCTAATACGGACGGGGACTTTGAAAAGCTCAGCCCGGAGAAAATCATGCGCGAAGCGTGGTTTGTGCCGGAAACTACCGGCGCAGTCAGCCAGCTTCGGGCGTTTCAAAAAATGCGCGGTCACTTTGCCTTGGTGGTGGATGAATACGGGGCGCTTATGGGCGTCATCACACTGGAAGATATTATCGAAGAGATTGTCGGGGATATCAAAGATGAATATGACGAGGTTATCAAAGGCCTGTCCGTCAATAAAGACGGCAGCGTTTTGGTCGCCGGAGATCTGCCGATCCGTGATTTAAATCGCGCCCGCGATTGGGGCTTGCCGGATGATGAAGCCGTAACCATTGCCGGCCTTGTCATTCACGAAGCCCAAGCCATACCGGAAGCCGGTCGCGTATTCAGCTTTCACGGCTACAGATTTGAAATTCTGAAAAAGGTAAGAAATCAAATCACACAGATTAAAGTCGAAAAGACGTTCATGCCGGACAGCCGGTAGCTTTATTTGAATTCAAGACTTAGGGCGTGAACTTTACTTTCCATAATATCGCCAAGCGCGTTCATGACGGCGCGGTGGCGGGCCAAACGCGACATCCCGTCAAACGCCTCGCTCGTAATGACAACATGGAAATGAGACTCTGCACTTTGCCCGTCTTGGGCCGGGTTATCCGCCGCATGGGCCGCCGCCCCGGCGTGGCCCGCATGCTTATAACTCTCATCAATCACGTCGAGGTGCGACGGACTGAAACTTTTGGTCAGTTTAGCCTTGATAGTGTCGGCGATTATGCCCATTTTACGCAGTCCTGTAACGGTTACCAGATAAGAGACATATAAGCATGGCCGATGACTTTAGCTACCGCCCAAAAGGCATAGATATCCGTATTAAACCCGGCAAAACCAAGCTGCGGGCGGATGAAAAAGAGTGCGATTGGGCCGGCTGCGTTGAAAAAGGTGGCTGCAAAGCGCCCAAATCTCCGGATCGCCTGCGTGAATATTACAATTTTTTCCAAAAACACGCCCGCGAATACAATAAAAACTGGAACTTCTTCTCAGACATGAGCGACGAAGACATTGCCGAATGGCAAGTCGGCGCGCGTCACGGTCACCGCCCGACATGGGACGTAAAGAAAAATACCGGCGAACGGGCCAAGGCCAATAAAAAACGCGCCGCCGGCGGAACCGCTGCGGCCGGCGCCGAGGGCTATAATATTTTTGGCGGAGAGCGCGAAATGGCAGAGCAGCCCCGCCGCCGCCTCACCAAAATGCAGCTTAAAGCGCTTCAGGATATGGGCCTTGATGAGTTCTCCGGCCCGAAAATGGTTCGCGAGCGCTACACCCAACTCGTCAAGCAGCTTCATCCCGATGCCAATGGCGGCGACGGCAGCACAGTGGAGAGCTTCCAGCGCGTCGTGAAAGCGTATAAAGTGCTGAAGACGACGAATTTGGCGTAGGCCACACTTGATTTAACGACCTTCTCCCCACGGGAGAAGGCGATGCATCGAAGTTTTGCTTTGATGGGAATTTATAAAAAGAGACCCCACCATGAACGACACATTCCCAATTCTGCAGACTGATATCACCGTGTCTGCCCGCGAATTATTTAACGTCGATTTTGACATGCCGGTCCCGGCATTCTCTGAGCGCTCTGAACATGTACCGGATATTGACCCGAACTATCTGTTTGACCGCGAAACGACCCAAGCCATCCTCGCGGGCTTTGCCTTTGATCGCCGCGTCATGGTGCAGGGCTATCACGGCACCGGGAAATCAACTCATATCGAGCAAGTCGCCGCGCGCCTGAACTGGCCATTGGTTCGGATTAACCTCGACAGCCATGTGTCCCGGATTGATCTGGTCGGTAAAGACGCCATTGTCCTTAAAGACGGCAAGCAAATCACAGAATTTCGCGAAGGTCTGCTGCCATGGGCTTTGCAAAACCCGGTGGCTCTGGTGTTTGATGAATATGACGCCGGCCGTCCGGATGTGATGTTTGTTATTCAGCGCGTCCTTGAGGCCCAAGGCCGACTGACTTTGCTTGACCAAAACCGGGTGATCAAACCCCACGCCAATTTCCGCCTGTTTGCGACAACCAATACGGTTGGCCTCGGCGACACGACCGGGCTTTACCACGGCACGCAGCAGATCAACCAAGGCCAAATGGACCGGTGGTCAATCGTCACGACCCTGAACTATCTCGATCATGATAGCGAGGCCGCTATCGTCCTTGCCCAATCCCCGCATTATGCGACGGAAGACGGCAAAGCGACCCTGGCCTCTATGGTGCGCGTCGCCGATATGACTCGCAACGCGTTCATGGCCGGAGACATCTCCACCGTCATGAGCCCGCGAACCGTCATGAACTGGGCCGAAAACGCCCGCATTTTTGACGGCGACATCGCGCAGTCCTTCCGCATGACGTTCTTAAATAAATGCGATGAGTTAGAACGCCCGGTGATTGCCGAATTTTATCAACGCGCATTTGGTGTGGATTTGCCGGAGAGCAGCAGCTCGGTGATGGTGGCTTAGGCGTGCTCTTAATTCAGCGCCTGATAATTTGCGGTGTTGGCGGCCTTGGCGCCTGCAGCGCATCTACGCCTCATAGTTTTGAACCTGAAATCGCGCAATGCATGGCTTCAGATGACGTCAAAATAATAGTGGAGGGTAAGTTTAAGGACCCTTCCAAGGAAATAAAAATGAGGTCAAAATTTGATGATGTATCGTCAAAGTCATCTTCAAAAACTAAGCCCGACATAATCTATAGCTTTAGGGTCTTCCGCCTTCACTCAGGCAATTCCGGCATTACAGATAACCGAACCGGAAAACAAATTGCGCCACAAACGCTGGTCATCCGGGAAGGCGAAGCGCCTGAAGGGCTCACAGGCAAAACAGCTCTGCTTTGTTTCGGAAACGAACGCGGTAAAATTGAATCTATACATCTCAGGAAACGATAATTTCAAATGCCCAACCATGATTATCTCTCCGAGCTCGCAGGCTCCCTCAAAGGCCGGGTGGCCTCTACGCCGGCTCAAGCAAGGTTAAAGACGATTACGAACGAAACGCCAAAAGAAACGTTTAAGCGCGCGCTCGCCGCGACGGCGAAAGCTATATCCGGGGATAAGGAATTGGAAGTCGCTTACGGCGGCGATGTGGCCGGCGTGGTGCGCGGGACGATGATGCTGCCGGTGCCGCCGGCCAATCCGACAGCCGGAGCCGTGGCCAAGGCGCGGGGTGAGGCCGATGCGCTCGCCTTGCGCATTGCCTTTCATAACGCGGAGGTTTTTAAGAAAAATCAGCCTGACGCCGGAGAGTCCCGCGCAATATTTGAAGCGCTCGAGCAAGCGCGGTGCGAGTCCATCGGGGCGAACGCTATGACCGGCATGTCCGATAATTTGATCGCGGCAAGCGATGCCCGCGCGCGGCGCAGGGGCTATCACAAACAGGACGTGACCCAAGAGACCGCACCGCTCGCCGAAGCGGTGGGCTATCTGGCGCGCGAGGCGTTTACCGGCCGCTCCGCCCCGGACGGCGCCGGCGGCATTTTGGGCGCATGGCGTGATTATATCGAAGACATGGCAGGCGACAGCCTGAAAGCTTTGGCTGAAACCCTCGATGACAGCGAAGCATTCGCGCGCGTTGCGCTGGATTTCCTCAAAGATATGGCGCTGAGCGAGGACGGCTCCGGCGCGGATGATGATGACGACAGCGAGGACGAGAGCAGCGATAACGAGCAGGAAAAACCGGACGACAATAACGACCAAGAGGACGACGACACGCCGGGCAGCAGCGAAACCACAGAGGCCGACGCATCGGATGAAACCGACACGGACAGCCAAGATGATGTGGACGCGGAAAACGTCGACGGCGAGAGCGAAGAGCAGCCGGATGACATGGCCGCCACATCGCCGCAGCGCCCAAGCCTCCCCAATGAAACCCCGCCTTACAGCGTTTACACATCGCAATTTGACGAATTGATCAAAGCCGAAGAGCTTTGCGATCCGGAAGAACTGGCGCGCCTTCGCGGTTATTTGGACGGACACATGGCAAACCTGTCATCGGTTATTGCGCGCCTTGCCAATCGCCTGCAGAGACGCCTCCTTGCACAACAGCAGCGCAGCTGGAACTTTGATCTGGAAGAAGGCATGCTCGACACAGCGCGCCTGACCCGGGTTGTGACCGACCCCATGCAGGCCTTATCGTTTAAAGAAGAGAAAGAAACGGATTTTCGCGATACGGTTGTTTCGATTGTGATTGATAATTCCGGCTCCATGCGCGGCCGGCCGATTATGGTCGCCGCCGTTTGTGCCGATATCCTCGCGCGCACGCTGGAGCGTTGCGGCGTCAAAGCCGAGATTTTAGGCTTCACGACGCGGGCGTGGAAGGGCGGCAGTTCTTTCCAAGACTGGCTGGCACAGGGGAAACCGAAATTCCCGGGACGCCTTAATGACCTTAGACATATTATTTATAAATCGGCCGATATGCCGTGGCGGCGCGCCAAGAACAATCTTGGCCTGATGATGCGCGAAGGGCTTTTGAAAGAAAACATTGACGGCGAAGCGCTGGATTGGGCCTTTACCCGACTGCAAGCACGGCCGGAGCAGCGCAAAATTATGATGGTCATTTCCGACGGTGCGCCGGTGGACGATGCCACGCAATCGCAAAATATGTCCGGCCTATTGGAAAATCATTTGCGCAGCGTGATCGATAAAATTGAAAACCGCAGCGATACGGAACTGGTCGCCATCGGTATCGGCCATGACGTGACACGCTGGTATGCCCGCGCCGTCACGATTATGGACGTCGAGCAGCTTGGCGGCGCCATGACGGAAAAGCTCGCCGAATTGTTTGAAGAACCGGGCAAAGGCGGCGGACGCCGGCGACGCAGAGCCTAAACGTCTAGATTTCCATCATAGAGCTGACAGTATCGGCATGCTCGCTCAGGGCCTTTGCGCCTTCGGGGGTCAGGCCGTAAATGCCGCGGTCAATTTTTTCAAACCATCCGTAATGATTGTTCGCCATCGTCATGCGCGCTTTTTCGACGCCTGCCATTTTCGCCACATAGGACGCTTTGCATGCGCCTTCATCATGTAAAACTTTAGCGCAGCGCAGCGCTCCTTGCCGATAAGTTGTCATCACGCCGGACATGGTCATGCCGCCGGCGTTGGGGTCGCCGTGGCGGCGCTCAAATTCATCAATCAGTTTGGTTTTGCGCGCTTTGATCTTACGCGGCGTAAACGGCCCGGGCTCGACGTGAGAGACAACGGCATCGGTTTTCAGGCACACAGTCAAAAGTCCGATGCCCAGCCGGCGGCACAGCATTTTATTTTTTCGCATCGCCGTGAGGCCGGTTTTTCCCGATAATTTCGGCACGCAAATATAGACCTGATCGGTCATGGATTGCCGGTGCACCGCCTGATGAAACAGCGACAGTGAAAATCCGGTTTTCAGCTCTGTGATGATAATATCGTCTTCGCCTTTCATGGCGACAATATCCGCCGCGCCGACCTCGCCTTTGACCCTATAGCCTTTCGCGGTCCAAAACGCTTTGACGGGCGGGTAGAGCTGCATTTCTTTTATTTTGGGTTTTGCGGGCATATCTCTTTATCGGCGTAAAATTGTCATGCGTAAATATCAAACCAAGGCTATCGCCGCCCGTATATAGAGCAATGAACAACAGCTTTCCATATTTGCCGCCGCTCAATATCGGCGAAGCCCCGGTCGAGCGCGCCCCGCATATACGCCTGCGGAACGGCAGTTCCTGTATTCCGCAGCATTATCTGCGCTACAACCATACCCGCCAAAGCGTGGAGACCTTGGTTATGGATATGGAATACGACCCGGATTATCTGATTTTCGTGTCGGAAAATGCCGGCGGAATTTATATTCAGATCGGCGTGGCCGGCCTTGATAATTACAAGCCCGCCTCAAAGCAGCCCGGTCGCAAGATCGTCTTTGGTCGCCTGTGGCGCGTCGAGCCGTCTTTGCCGACATCAGAGATTATTCAGACTGTATTCCTTGCGCTGAAAACTGCGCGAGAGCATGAAATTCGCGAGCTGTTTACAGTGACATCGGGCGGCGCGAAAACAACCCCGCTCAGCAATCACCACGATTTGCCCTTAATGGCGCGGCACAGCGGCGACTTGCTGACGGACGCTCCGGATATGACGCCGGACGCTGTCGTGAGCAGCATTGCTTTTTCCGGCGGCAAGTTTGAAATCACGCAGGCCGAGCAGCGCGCGAGCGGGCAATGGATTTTTGATTTAGCGTATGCCCCTGCGCCGGGAACCGTGCGCGCGGATATGGCCGAGCCGATGACGCTGCTGCTTAACGATCTGTCGCCCAACGCGATTTACCACGGCCTGATGGATGAGGTTTTGCGGCGCAGCAATTTACATGTCGCCCGCAATTTTACCTTTAAAGGCTTTGCCAGATTTAGCCCGGACGTCAATATTTTAGCCATTGCGGAGCTGTCGTCCGCTGTGCGCGCAAAGCCCAAAAACGCCGGGTTCAATACGGCCTTATCAGATACGAATTACGAAACAGACGCCGGCCGCGTTCCGGTTCTGAGCGACAGCGCCTATGCCCATAAAATAAAATCCGACATCGCCAAGCTCGACATTCGCGCCGGGTTCTTACCGGCCTAAAGCTTCCAGCCCGTGTGCAGCGCCGCGACGCCCCCGGTGAAATCCGTCCATCCGACGCGCGCAAATCCGGCCTCTGTCATCATATCGGCAAAATCCGGTTGCAGCGGAAATTTCCGAATAGACTCGATCAGATATTGATAACTCTCGGCATCATTGGCGATAAGTTTGCCCATGCGCGGGATCATGGCAAAACTGTATATATCATAGAGCTTTGACAGCGCGTCTGACGGCGGGGTGGAAAATTCCAAACAAAAAAACCGGCCGCCGCGTTTCAGAACGCGCCGAATATCCCGCAGGGCCATCATGCGGTCTGTCACATTGCGAATGCCAAATGCAATCGTTACCGCGTCAACGGAATTATCCGGAATCGGCAGACGCTGCGCGTCGCCGCACACCCGCGTAATGTTCAGCGGCCGCCCGCGATCATCGACATCTTTGGCCTGTCCGGCCAGCAGCATTTCGGCGTTAATATCGCAAACAATCGCCCGCGCATCCGGCCCGCCCCGGCGAAGCTGCACCTCGCCTGCACGCTTTAAAAACCGGCGCGACAAATCCCCGGTCCCGCCGGCCACGTCGAGCAAAATCTCCCCCGGCTGCGGGTTAAGCCGCGCTATGGTCATGTCTTTCCAGACGCGGTGAACGCCGAAACTCATGGCGTCATTCATCACGTCATAACTGCTCGCGACGCTGTCGAAAACGCCGCGCACGCGGGCCGCTTTCTCGCCGACAGGCACCTGCGTATAGCCAAAATCAATTGTGCCGTCTTTGTTTACGTCTTGGGTCATAAAGCCTATTTAAGTCCAAACTGCGCCCAAAGCCATAGGACAAATATGCCCGAACTTCCCGAAGTCGAAACCGTCCGCGCCGGCCTTACGCCCGTCATGGAGGGCTATGTATTTGACCGCGTCACCCTGAACCGCGCGGATCTGCGCTTTCCGTTCGCCGACGGTTTTGCCGAAAGATTATCCGGAGCCAAAATCGAAAACCTGACCCGGCGGGCCAAGTTTTTAATGCTGACCCTCTCGACCGGCGAAACCCTGATTATGCATTTGGGTATGTCCGGGCGGTTTACCATTCACGCCGGCGACGCAAAATTGATCCCCGGCGAGTTTACGCTTCCCCAACCCACCCCGCCAAAACATGACCACGTTATTTTCGAGATGAGCAGCGGCGCACGCGTGGTCTATAATGACCCGCGCCGGTTCGGGTTCATGGAATTGTTTGCGCCCGGGGAAGATGTGGAGCGCCTGTCCCACCTCGGCCCCGAACCCCTCGGCAACAGCTTTTCCCCGGCCGCCCTGCGCGAAGCCCTGCGCGGCAAGAAAACCAAGATTAAAACCGCCCTGCTCGATCAACGCAATGTCGCGGGCCTTGGCAATATCTATGTCTGCGAAGCCCTCTACCGCGCCGGCATTTCCCCGCTCAAAGCGTCCGGCCGCCTGTCCGTGGATGAGACCACGCGCCTGACGGGCCACATCAAAAATGTATTGAGCGAAGCCATAACCGCCGGCGGCTCCACCCTAAAAGATTTTGCGAGCGCGGACGGGGA
>CALLXE010000051.1 GCA_938015875.1 uncultured Robiginitomaculum sp.
AACCATGCGCCGTGTTTATGGTCAACCAAATGATCCCATGACCATTGCCAGATGCGGTTATAATCGTCTCGGTATTGCTCGATGCCGGTGGCGCGATAGAGCCTCCACGCGGCCGCAAGGGTTTCGGCTTGGACCCAGAAATACTTTTCTGCCGCGCAAAAGCTGCCGTCCGGGGCGACGCCGTACACAATGCCGCCAAAATTTTTATCCCATCCGGTTTTCATGGCCCCATCATAAAGCGCGCGAGATTTAGTGAGCCATTTTTTATGAGGGCGATGGGTATTTAAAATCAGGAGCAGCTTGCTCCATTCGGTTTGGTGGCCGGGCTGAAACCCCCACGGCTTGTAACGATCATTGGGGGCGTTAATATTATAAAGCATATCAGCGCGCCAATTAACGTCATAATGCTCCCATATTTGCCCGCCGGTTTGCGCGGACAGGTCAAAGGCAAAACGGCCTGCCAGTGCCTCGGCACGGTCCAAATATTTTATATCCTCCGTTGCTTCCCATGCCGCAAGCAAAGCTTCGCACATATGCATGTTTGCATTTTGGCCCCGATATGGCGACAGGGCTTTCAGGCTCGCATCGCGCTCATCATTATAGGCGCCGGCGGCCCCGTCCCAAAAACAGGTTTCCATAAATGCAAAGACGTCAGCAATGGTTTTGGCGGCATCGTTGATTCCGGCGCGCAGGCAGGCGGACGCAGCCAGCAGCACGAAGGCATGACCATAAGCCATGACGCGGCTGTCCGTGACGACTTTATTCTTTAAGCCCCACGCATAACCGCCATTTGCTTGCCTGTGCGCAGCGTTTAAAAAATCCAGCCCGTGCCTTGCCCATTCCAAATGCTTTGGGTCACTGTGCAGGCGGTAGGCCGCAGCGTAATTAAAGGTGTATCGCGCCGAGCCGACCAACTGCCGGGCGTCCGGATCAAAGCAGGTTCCGTCATCAAGGAAGCATCCGTAAAATCCGCCGTTCGGGTCAAAAGCGCGCGGATCATAAAACGCCAAAGTGCCTTGAATATGCCGCTCTAAAAACTCCGGGCTTTCGAAGTTTGGGTAATCTGACGTCGTCATCATCAGCCCGCTATTGCCTGAATAACGCCTTTGATTCCGATAACCGAAGTGAACAGGGAAAACAGGAATATCGCGGTTAGAATGACATTGGACACAAGCGTGTTTTTATATTTCCCCATCAACTCTGTACGGGTGGAAAGATAGAAAATACAGGCCACCGTAATAGGCAATATCACTGCATTAAAAGCCTGCGAAATAATCATGACTAAAACCGGGCGTCCGCCAAACAGCGGCACGACAAGGCCGAGCAGGGAAATCAGAAACACCATAATCCGGTATTTCGGCAGGGTCATATTGCGCGGCGTATCGGTGTAGTCACAAATCAGCCACGGCAGCATAAGGATGTTCGGAAATTGCGATGACACGCCGGCAGAAATTATACCGATAGCAAATATGGACGCCGCCAAGGGGCCGGCGAGCGGTTCCAGCAAGCTTATCATTTGCGACGCTTTGGTCAGACCGAGGCCTTCGGCATACAGCGTTCCGGCGGCAGCGGCCATGACGGCGGCACTGATAACAAACATTAAAACGACGGCTACCAAAGCGTCATTGCGCTGGATCTTTTCATCTTTGAGTGTCCAACCGGCCTCTTTGACCAGTGTTGTCCGGATAATAAACAGCCCGGAGAACACGGTCGTCCCCACCATTGAAGCGATCACCAAAAGCGGCGTTTTTTCAGATCCCGGCAGCACCGCCGGCAGGTTCGGGACAAGGCCTTTGAGAATGTCGACGGGCGGCGGCATCATGATAAAGAAATTAATCAGAAAACTGGCGGCCATAATCGCGACAATCACGGCGAGGCAGCGCTCGAAAAATTGGGTGTTTCCATTCCAAAATATGAAAAACACCAAGGCCGAGAAACCGGCTGCAAACCAAATCGGAGCAATCCCGCCGGTCACTGCCGATTTTGACCATTCATGACAAATCTCGGCGACGATGCCCATAACGCCCATAACGCTGCCGCAAACGCCGAAGGTCAGCGCGACGATAAAGAAGATACCGACCGCCGGATGAATATGCTTTCGAAACGCTTGCAGCGCCGTCTCTCCGGTCACTAATGTATAGCGCCCGTAAAGATTGATCATAAAGAACGTGCACAGGCACGAGGCGACAATCGTCCAAACCAGAGACATGCCGTAATCAGCGCCGGCTTTGGCCATGGCCGTAATGCTGCCGGTGCCAATATTAAAGCCAAGCAGGAAAATACCCGGCAGAAACAATGCCAGCCCCCGCGCAAATTTCTGCCGTAATGTCAACGCGCCGCTATTCATCTCCGCTTCTGCTTTTGTCATGTATGTCCCCTATTGCCTTTTGGGACAATGTTTTCCACGGGGCAGACCGGAAAGCAATCGGCGGCGGCGATAAATTCGATGCAGGGGTTTATGCGCCGGCATGCATTGCGCGAAACTTTATTCTCGAATCCGTAACCCATTCAGTATAAACCCGCCCTGAAACTAAAGGACTTTATTATGGCTCACCCGCTCAATGTCGCAATTTTAGGCGCGTCCGGATATACCGGCGCGGAAGCTGTGCGCCTGATTACGAACCACCCGAAATTAAAACTTACCGCATTGACCGGACACAGCCGCGCCGGCGAAAGCTTCGGCGATGTCTTCCCGAGCTATCGCGGCGCAGCGCTGCCGGATCTGGTAAAATGGGATGATGTGAACTGGGACGATATTGACGTCGCCTTTGCCTGCTTGCCCCACGGCGCAAGCCAAGACACAATTGCGAAAATCGCGCCAAGCGTCGAGACAATTATCGACCTGTCGGCAGATTTCCGTCTGCGCGACCCGGACATTTACGCGCAAAACTACGGGCGCAGCCATGACGCGCAGGATTTGCTTAAAGGCGCGGTTTACGGCCTGACCGAATTTGCGAGGGATAAACTGCGTGGCGCAAACCTTGTTGCCTGCCCGGGATGCTATCCGACCTGTAGCCTGCTGTCACTTTTGCCGGCGGCGATGGGCGGGATGATTGATCTGTCCACTGTAACGATTGATGCCAAATCCGGCGCAACCGGCGCCGGACGCAAAGCCACATTGGGCCTCAGTTTTACGGAACTGGCCGAAGGCGCGCAGGCCTACGGTGTCGGCAATCACCGCCACGCGCCGGAGATCGACCAAATATTAGAGCGCGTCACCGGAACAAAAACCTGCGTGTCCTTCACCCCGCATTTGCTCCCGATGAACCGCGGCGAGATTACAACGATCTATGCCCGGCTGACCCCCGGCGTTACGGTGCGCGATGTGCGCGCCGCCTATCTGACCCGGTATAAAGACGAAGCCTTTGTCCACGTCGAAGCGCCCGGCGTTGTGCCGCAAACCCGCCATGTACGTGCGTCAAACCATTGCCGCATCGGCGTATTTGCAGACAGATCTCCCGACCGTGTCATTATTATCGGCGTCATCGATAATTTGACCAAAGGCTCATCCGGCCAAGCCGTGCAAAACTTAAACGCCGTCAAAGGGTGGGACGAAACCACCGGGCTGACGCTGCAACCCGTCTTTCCGTAAGGTTTGAATACCGCGCTGTAAACCCGCGAAAATACGTTCTGCAGGCGCGTTGACGCGGATTTACAGCCGCGTCAACGCGCCTGTTCATAACCTTAAAATCTGTCGATATTTCTTCTGGTTTGTCCGGATGTAAGCCCTTAAAGTCCAAAAAAATAAATCATAGGGCCGAGGACTTCATGCTTACACCTAAACCGACACCCGATCTGTCTCCGGCCGTGCTCAGGGGCGATAATTTCGTAAAACTGTTTCTGGCTCTTGCCTTTTTGGCTGCGGTTTTCTTTTTCGTCAACGGCTCGGTCTTGAGCGAGATTGCTGACCCCACCGGACGGGTCTTTTTGTTGATAGCTGCCGTTGTCGGCGGCTATATGGCGCTCAATATCGGGGCCAATGACGTGGCCAATAATATCGGTCCGGCAGTGGGATCAGGCGCTCTGACCCTGACCGGTGCGATCATTCTGGCCTTTATCTTTGAAGGCGCCGGTGCGCTCATCGCCGGCGGCGACGTTGTCAATACGGTCAAAAAAGGCATTATTGATCCGTCCCAAATTGCCGATACACAGACCTTTGTCTGGGCTATGCTTGCCGCGCTGATGGCGGCAGCGATCTGGCTCAACATTGCGACGGCACTGGGCGCGCCCGTATCGACAACACATTCAATTGTCGGCGGCGTTTTAGGCGCAGGCATTGCGGCCGGCGGTTGGGGCATTGCCGATTGGGGCAAAGTGCAACAGATCGTGGCCAGTTGGATTATCTCTCCGGCTATGGGCGGATTAATCGCGGCTTCATTCCTTTACGGGATTAAACGCACCATCACTTATAAAGACGATATGTTGGGCGCGGGAAAAACGTGGGTTCCGATATTTCTGGGCGTGATGGCGTGGGCGTTCACGACCTATATTATCCTGAAGGGCATCAAAAAACTGATCAAAGTTGAGCTGCCGATTGCCCTCGGCCTCGGCTTTGCTGCGGCTGTTTTAACGGTTTTCATAACCCGCCCATTGATCCGTAAAGCCTCAGAAAACCTTAAAAACAAAGTCGAGAGCATAGACAGCCTGTTCGTCATTCCGCTGATTGTAGGCGCATGTTTCCTGTCTTTTGCCCATGGCGCGAACGATGTTGCCAATGCCATTGGCCCGCTTGCCGCCATTAATGAAGCTGTACGCTCCGCCGAAATTGCGTCCAAAGCCGCTATCCCGCTTTGGGTTATGGGCATTGGCGCGGCCGGCATTGCAGTCGGCCTTGCGGTTTACGGACCGAAATTGGTTCGCACCGTCGGGTCAGAAATTACGGAGCTGGATATGACCCGCGCCTTTTGCGTGTCGCTCGCCGCTGCGATTACTGTGATTATTGCGACACATTTCGGCCTTCCGGTCAGTTCCACACATATTGCGGTCGGCGCGATTTTCGGTGTCGGCTTTCTGCGCGAGCTTTTAACCTATCGCTATAATCAAAAATTAGAACTGGTGCGCGAATACGTATCTGAGAAGAAAAGCCAAACCGAAGAGAGCGCCGCCGCCTTTGTGTCCGCGTTTGACGAGGCGTCCATGACGGAAAAAAAGCGCATCCTGGACGAATTGAAAGCCGAAGATCGCAGCCATGGCCGCCGTAAAAAGCTAAAGCGGGCTTACCGTGAAAAGCTGGTGCAGCGCTCTTTGCTGATTAAAATTGTGATTGCTTGGGTGGTGACGGTGCCGCTGTCAGCAATTTTCTCAGCGGCGCTGTTTTATATGCTGCGCGGCTATATGGTCGGCCAAATGTAAGCGGCCGGCAAACCTCAGATTTCTGTGACAATACGGCGCCGGCCCTTTGCCCCGGCGCCGTATTGCGTTTTAAAACATCAAAGAAAAGCGCCGCCATTAATTTACATGATTGACACGCCCTGCCCGGTCAATCATATGAGCCAAAGATGGTGCCCGTTTTAACCGGCGGGCTAAGAGGGAAGCTGGCGTAAATCCGGCACTATACCCGTAACTGTAAGCCGAGCGCGCAGGGCCACATTGCCACTGAAGATATCTTCGGGAAGGCGGCCCAAAGCATTAATCGGTAAGTCAGGAAACCTGCCATCGCGTCGTGCGTCTGAGAGCCGGGAACAGCTTTGCAGGCAGAAGGAATTGTTTTTCCAAAAGCGGCAATCTTTGGCCATCTTTCTGCGTCCCTGCCGGGGCGGGCCATTTGCTATGTTCGGCGACCGGTCAGAAGACGGACGCCTGTTTGGAAGACATAAAATGTTTACAAAATCACTTTTAACCGGTGCAGCCGCGCTTGCCCTACTCCCCTCCGCCGCTTTGGCGCAAACTGCCGGCACGCTTAATGACGAAATTACGGTCACGGGCCTGCGGGCTGTTGCCCCGGCGGACGTCACTTCAAGCGTTACAGTGCTTACACAGGCCGATCTTGATATTCGCAACGCGCCTTATATCGTTGACCAACTTCGCGCTGTCCCGGGCGCAGCCATATCACGTAATGGCGCGTTCGGCAGCCTGACGCAAATTCGGCTTCGCGGCTCTGAAGGCAACCATACATTAGTTTTGCTTAACGGCATTGAAGTGTCCAATCCCGTCACCGGAGAAACTGACTTTGGGATATTATCAGGCCTGCAGGCTTCGCGTATTGAAGTCGCGCGCGGCGAGCAGTCCGGCCTTTATGGGTCCGACGCCATTGGCGGGGTTGTTTCGATCACGACCGGCGGCGAAGGCCTGACCGCCTCCGCTGAAGCCGGGTCCTTTGGTACAAAACGGGCGCAATTGGGCGTCAGCACCGGCTCGGATGCCGGGAAATTTAACTTCGCTGTTTCAGGATTTAGTACGGACGGCGTCGATACATCAGGCTCAGACGGCAATGAAGACGGGGCGTTTGCGGCCTCTGTTATGACCGGCGGCGAAATTGTGCTGCCCGGAGATTGGACACTGGGCGGTCTTGTCAGTTTTAGAAATTCGCAAGTCGATTTTGACAATGACACGGATTTTGACGGTTTTTTGAATGATACGGATACGGACTCAACAGCCGAGCAATTGATCTCGGGCGTGACTCTGCAAGGCCAAACCGGAGCTGTCGATCACAACCTGCGCGCAAGCTATACGGATGTGTCCATTGTCTCAAACAGCGCCGGCGCATTTAATAATGAAACCGGCGGCGAACGCACAAAGCTCAGCTACAGCCCATCTTACGCAGTGCAAACCGAGGGTGCAGACATCGTGGTCTCCGGTCTGGTGGATTGGGAAAGCGAATCTTATGAGCGCATTGATACCCAAACCGCATTTGGCGATCCCAATCAATCGCAATCCTTTGACACAATTGGCTTTGCCATAGACAGCCGCGCCGCAATCGGCGCGCTCGCGCTCAGCGGATCCGTGCGCCACGACAATAATGACGGCCGCTTTGACGACGCCACAACGTGGCGCATTGGCAGCGCTTATAATTTCGCGGGCGGCGGAAAAATCAGAGTCAGCGCCGGCACCGGCGTTAAAAATCCGGGTTTTACAGAGCTGTTCGGGTTTGCGCCCGCAAACTTTATCGGCAATCCGAACTTAAAGCCGGAAACCTCTGCAAGCCGGGAGATCGGATATGATCATGACTTTGGCTCTGTCCAAACATCAGCCACATATTTTCAGGCTGAGTTAGAAAATGAGATTTTCACAAATTTCGACGTCTTTCCGTTTACAGCAGAAAACCGCGCCGGCGACAGTGAACGCTCAGGCGTAGAGCTTAGCGCACGCTGGGCCGCCAAAGAGAACCTGACCTTTACCGGCTCAGTGTCTGCCATCAAATCCGAGAATGACAGCGGCGTTGACGAAGTCAGGGTGCCGGAAGCCACAGGCAGCGCCTCCGTTAATTGGCGGTCTCTGTCACGGGATGGCCTGACAGCAGGCCTTGCTTTGGATTATGTCGGCGAGCAATCAGACACGTTTTTCCCGCCCTTCCCAACCCCGTCACAGCGCGTGACATTGGACAGCTACGTTCTTGTTTCTGCAAATCTAGCCTATCCGATCAGCGATGAATTTGCCCTGACCCTGCGCGGGGAAAACCTGTTGGACGAAGCTGCAACAGACGTCTTTTCGTATAATAATCCCGGGGCCGGTGTTTTCTTCGGATTTAAGCTACGGTAACCCGGTGATACGCGCAGCCCTCATTACCCTAAGCCTTTTATGCGGCGCGTGCAGCGCGCCGCAGCCGGCCGGTAATGACGCGGCGGCGCGCCCGACGCGGATTGTAAGCCTTGATTTTTGCGCGGATCAATATGTTTTAAAACTCAAAGACCGCGCGGATATCCTCGCGGTCTCTGCCGATGCAACCGCCCCGTTTTCTTATATGAAAGCGGCGGCGCGCGGCATTCCTGCGGTGCGCTCCGTGGCTGAGGATGTCTTGATTTTGGAGCCTGATTTAATCGTGCGCTCTTATGGCGGCGGTCCGAACGCCGCCGCATTTTTTCAAAGCGCCGGCGTCCCGGTCATTAATGTCGGCTGGGCCGGGGATATAGACGGGATCATGCGGGTGACCGCAGATATGGGTGAAGCCCTCGGTGAGCCCGAGCGCGCCCGCGCCATCATTGATGATATGAGCCAAAGACTGGGGGCTATAAAAACCGGCGGCCCTTCCCAAGACGCGCTCTATCTGACTCCCACGGGCGTCACGACCGGCGAGGGCTCGCTGGTTCACGAAATGCTCCTGGCTGCCGGCTTGAGCAATTTCCAAACGGATCCGGGATGGCGGTCCCTGCCTCTTGAGCGCCTTGTCTATGAGAAGCCGGGTTTAATTGCCGCCGCCTTTTTCGGCTCACCGATTAATAATAAAGATGCGTGGGGCTCTATGGCCCACCCGGTCGCGCAGACGGCCATACGCGGCCTGCCCACGGCCGAACTGGAGGGGGCCTGGACGTCCTGCGGGGCGTGGTTTTTAATGGACGCAATCGAAGCTCTGGCGCAAACGGCGGCCCTAAACAGTGATACCCATAATGCGCGCTGATCTGCCTCTCAATCTTGTCCTTATACTCGCCGCGGTCGCCGCGCTTTTTGCCGCCTGCCTGCTTGGTTCTACGCCAATGCCGGTCGGCCGGGTTTTTGCCGCTATGCTGGGACAGGGCAGTTCCGGCGACGCTACAGTCATATGGCAAATTCGCCTGCCCAGAGCCTTAGCCGGATTTTTAGTCGGCGCAGCCTTAGGAGCAAGCGGAGCGGCCCTGCAAGGCCTTCTGCGCAATCCGCTGGCGGAACCCGGAGTGCTGGGCGTGTCAGCTTGCGCTGTCCTGGGGGCAACGTTTACGCTCTATTACGGCCTGACCGCGATCAGCCCGTGGGCCCTGCCGATTGGCGCGATTATCGGCGCATTAATCGCCACGGCCCTGATTGCTCTGGCCGCTATTCGCACCCGGTCTGTAGTGACCTTAATTCTTATCGGCGTCGGCCTGTCGAGCTTTGCAGGCGCGGCCATGTCTTTGCTGATGAATTTTGCGCCCAACCCCTTCACCCTGTCGGATATGGTCAATTGGATGCTGGGCTCGGTCAGCAATCGCAGTTTTAATGAGATTTCTTTTGCTGCTCCGTTCATGGCCGCAGGCTTGGCCATATTATTTTTCTCCCGCCGCGGCTTGAGCGCGCTGACTCTGGGCGAGGAAGCCGCGAGCGGTATCGGGCTGAATTTAAAAAATCAACGCATCCTCACCGTCCTCGGCGCAGGCCTTGCGACCGGCGCAGCGGTGTCACTCGCCGGCGCTATCGGCTTTGTCGGCATAGTCGCGCCGCACGTTATCCGGCCTTTGGTTAAATATGACCCGGCGCGGTCATTGGTACCGTCTGCGCTTTTAGCCGGACTGTTTTTAGTCCTGGCCGACATTGGCGTGCGCGTCGCCCCGACCCAAACAGAGCTTAAGCTTGGCGTAGTCGCCGCCATTATCGGCGCGCCGGCTTTCATCTGGATCGCTATGCAAAGGCGGGGCGGTCATGACTGATTTGCGCGCGGACAATATTACGGTCACCGCCGGGGCCATGTCTTTAGTCAAGGGCGTAAGCTTCACCGTGGGCGCAGGCGAGTTTGTGGCCATGTTGGGCCCCAATGGCGCGGGCAAAACCACACTGATCAGAGCGGCGCTTGGTCTGCAAAAACCGGCGGCAGGCGCGGCCTTTATCGGCGGCGATAATGCCGGGACACTCTCGGCGCTGAAACGCGCGCGCCGCGCCGCTTATCTGCCGCAAACCCGCCCGCTGGCATGGCCAAGCCGCGTCATTGACATTGTGGCGCTGGGCCGTTTTGCCCACGGCGCAAATTTAGGCCGGCTGAGCAAAAGCGACCGGGCGGCGGTCATGACTGCGATTGAGGCCTGTGACCTGGCGCATTTAAAGGACCGAAACGCCGATACATTATCCGGCGGAGAACTGGCCCGCGTGCATTGCGCCCGTGCCTTTGCTGCCGGGGCTCCACTGCTGATCGCTGACGAGCCGGTCGCAGCGCTTGACCCGCGCCACCAATTTAGCGTTATGGACTTAATCAAAGCCTATGTTGCGGCCGGCGGCGGCGCGCTTGTCGTGCTGCACGATATTGCGCTGGCGGCGCAATACGCCGACCGGCTGATCTGGATGAAAGACGGCCGAATTATCGCCGATGGCGCGCCCAAAGACACTCTGTCTGAAAAACGCCTCGCCGACATATACGCGGTCAAAGCCACCGTGACGCACAACACCGTGCGCATACACGGCGCGCTCTAAGCCCGTATAGTAATGTGTATTCGGCTCCGCTTCACCCTTGCGGCACCTGTCGCCTGCGCGTATCTTAAGTTTTAAGTTAACATTCAGGGGAAAGTACAATGGAAGAAAACGTAAACGAGGTCGCCGGTGCGGCCGCAGACAATTTGGCAGAAGCAGGCGCATTTTTATCGCCTGAAAATTTAATAGAGCTGGCAAAAACCGCTTGGCCTTATGCCCTTAAAGGCATTATCGCCCTCCTAATCCTGTGGATCGGGTTTAAAATCGCCCGCTGGCTTGGCCGCATGGCCACCAAGAGCATTGTCAAAGCGCCCAATGTTGACGAAACCCTCGCCACATTCTTGGGTTCGCTTGTGCGCTATGCCGTCATGGCAATGGTGGCGATTGCTGCCATCGGGCAAGTCGGCGTTCAAACCGCGTCTTTGGTAGCAATCTTCGGCGCCGCCGGCTTGGCCATTGGTTTAGCCCTGCAGGGCACATTGTCCAATATCGCCGCCGGCGTTATGCTCATGCTCTTTCGTCCGTTTAAACTGGGCGACATGGTCCGCGTGGCCGGCGAAGAAGGCGTTGTGACGGAAATGAGCATTTTCACAACGGAACTGACCACGGTCGATAACATCCAAGTCATCATCGGAAACGGCGAAGTCTTTGGCGCAAATATCCAAAACCTGACATCCAAAGGCACGCGCCGCGTGGATAATGATTTCGGCATTGATTATGATGACGACATCAATAAAGCGATTAAAATCATCACAGATACGGCCAAAGCCCATCCGAGCGTTCTGAGCGAACCTGCGCCATGGGCGAAAGTCACCGGCCTCGGCGAGAGCTCTGTCGACATTCAAAGCCGCGTGTGGGCAAAATCAGAGGATTATTGGGACGTTATGTTTGACCTGAATAAATCCGTCAAAGAAGCCTTTGATAAAGGCGGCATCACAATTCCATACCCTATCAGTGTGGAGTTGGATTCCAAGTAAAGAAGCCTTTATTAAAATTCAAAACAGCGCATCGGTCCCCGATGCGCTGTTTTTCTTTGAGCGGTTAATAAGAAGCGTGTGACAGTCAAATTGTTCAGGCAGGCGTTTGCGCGAATGCTATCATCCGCATTTCTCGCCTCAAAGAGTGTCTAACGGCACCGCCTATGGCACAAATTCAGATCCGGACTAAGAGACGTTTCGCTCGCCCCGGACCGCAACCCTGTCCTACAGGCCCGGGCCTTAAAACTTTCCGACTAAGTTTATGAAGGCACCTTCACTGTCATTGTCAAAATCTCTCAAATCATCTGAGAATTTTGAGAAATTATAGCCGACACCGATTTTAGCATTATCACCGATATGACGGTACACACCGACAAGCGCGCCGAACTGCTCATCGTCAGCCAAACTTGATGACAACATGCGGGCCTCCGCCAGCAAGTCCCACTGCTTCACGACATGATAATCAAAGCGCACAACGCCGATATGCGCGTCACTTTTGATGAAATCATCAGAACCGCGATCCAAAGAAACTTCGCCTGAACGGAAACCGTATTTACCGCCAATAGATAGTTTTTCTGTCAAATCATAAATTGCATCTACGCTGAATATTTGGCTGCGTTGACGCGGCAGAGCGGTTGTATTGCCACTCGAAATTTGCGCTGCCGGAGCCAAGTCTTCGAAAAATGTATATTTGAGCAAAGCATTCAAGCGGTCATTATAGACCGGACGATAAGCAGCCCCGATAACACCTTCAACGAAATCAGCATCCAAGAAACTTGATTGATCGCTTTCTGAGACGGCAAAGTTATAGCGGGCCAGCATTTCCCAATTTTCATTAGCTTCATATGACGCCGTATTACGCATCAACCACGTTGTACGGTCACGGTTTGAGCCTGAAACAACACCATCTTCGAAGCGGCCTTCCAGATTAGAGGCAAACCGCATATGTTCCGTAGCCCGCGCCGCAGAAACAGAGAATGCAGTGCGGTCAAATACGCCCGCAATCTCATCATCAATTTGGCCGTTTTCTATATTTGCGCCAAAGCTCCAGATTTCTGACGGATTAAACGTCAGACCATAAACATGGGTCAATGACGTTTGGTTTTGACCATAGCCGAACCGTTCCTCACCATAAACGCTCAGGCTGTCATTATAGCGTGTGCGGCCACCGAATGTCAGGGTTCCGTAATTTGCCAAAGACTGTGTTTGCGTAGCAAACCCGGTATCTGTGCGATCCGCTGACAAAGCATATCCCAGATAGACTTCGGAGCTGTCACTGCGGGTAAATGTGGCTTGGGCATTCGCCCCTAACCCGCCGTCACCTTCTGAGACTTCGGCATTTACAGCCAAACGTTCATTCAGTCTAAGCGTACCGCCGACACCGAAACGGTTATTATCCGCCCGTGTTTCGTCGGAATCCATGGTCAGTTGACCGAAAGCATAGATGGATTGGCCTTGATCAAGTTTGTAATTGATTTGGGCTGAAATATCTGTGCGGCTTCCGTCAATCGCAGGATTAACATTACTTCCTGCAATCGACCGCTCATCATGGCGCACGCCGACAGAGACTTCGACCGCTTCATTGAGAGAGTGGGCCAAGTCTGCATATATGGCGCGCGTTCTCCCGCGCAGTTCCGCTTCGACTTCATCATATTTAAGTGACAACTTGGTCGCCTCAGACATGTCTGCGGAGAAGCCAAAGCCTAAACGCTCAACTTCGCCCGCAACCAAACGGTTAGACCCGGAGAACCCGTCATCCTGATGATCAAAATAGGCATTCGCTGAACCTTTAAGGCCCGTGACTTCAGACAAATCCAATGCCCCTTCAACCCTGTAAGCTTGCGCTTCTACATTTGCGCGCCCTTGGGTTGGCAAGCTGTTGAAGTTAAAGCCGCCATCCGTTGATCGGGATTGCCCGAATGCAGGACCTTCTGTTTGCGCAAACTCAGCTTTAAGATAAGTGCCGGCAGATTTACGCAAGAGCATATCTGCCCCGTACAGTTTTTGATCGGCAATTCCGGTCTTTTCACTTTGGCTTGTCGCGCCAATGCGCAAGCCATCGGTCAACCAATGTGTTGCGCGGCCGCCAAATGTATAGCCGTCAACATCAGACAAGCCCGGCGTATATTCATAACGTGCAATCAAAAATACATCATTGCCGGACAAAGCCCCGTCCCTGACAATCTGACTGTCACGGGCTGTGGACTGAAGCGGGTCCGTCAAAAGAATACGGCCTTGAATATAATCTACGTCATAATCTTCTTGCGGGCGTAATTCGCGGGTTTCCACGACAAGTCCGGACACTTTGTCCCGAACTTCTACGCGCAAACGCTCAGAGCCAATAGACAGGTCTTGGCGCTCAAGGAAGTAAACAGAACCGCCGGTGCCGCGAAACTCTTCGCGCGCCGGAAGCGTACCCGGGTCAGCTGCAAAGCCGGTAACTTGCGTAACCCGCTCGCCAAAACTTGTGGCCTTTTGGCTGTTATAGTCTGCAATCCCGCCATAAAGGCCGCGATCCAGATGCGCAAATTCAGTTCCGGTAATCTGCGTTGCAAAATTACCCCACATGACATGGCTGTCGTCTTTTTCTACGCGAACGTAAAAACGACCCTGAGTCGGCGCATCTTCGACAAGTGTACTGTCATCACCATAAACCGGATAAAATCTATCCGAGTCCAAACGGCGCAATAATTGACGCGGGTCTTTGTCATCAAGGTTTTTGAAGACATCTTCAAGACGGTCTTCGCCCGTATCAATCGCAGCCGTGACAAGGTAATCGCCATTCACGCGGCCTTTAAGATACATAGCGCCGCGGCCATTGACATATACATCGTCAAAATCTTCGTCGCTTTGCGCGAGAAAGTCCGCCGGGCCATCACTATTATTGCTGCCCAATGTCAAATCACCGATTGCAACATAGAAAAATTCTGTTCCGTTTAAGTGAATATCACGCTCGAACTCACTTGTGCGACCTTGGCTTTCCACCAGAACTTTAACGCTGTGCTCTCCGTAAGGCAGAATAGATTGCACCGCGAATTTACCCACAGAATCAACCGGCACATTACGACCGGAGACAGAGACAAAAGATCCGGGCTCAACATTATGACCATAAATCGTGACACTTCCGCCTTTAACGGAAATATTGCGTTTTGCTGTGCGGTCAATGCCGTAACCGGACAGTTTTCCCGGTAAAATCGTATCCACAATTTGCGGACGCTCACCGTCGATCAAACTCAAAAGCTTGGCTTCTGTTTCGTCAAATTGACCGGACTTGCCGTAGACCCGCAAAACATAAATCAGATCATCAGGCAGAGATGCCGTATCCGTCAAAGCTGTGCTGATTGTTCCGGATAAAGGTATCACCCGTAAAGGATTACCCTGAACCGAGTCTTGTGCCTCAAACACACGCACTTCTGCCCGCTCAATATAAGCGCCGTAATTCCAGAAAGCCTGAAACGTTGTGACGTCTTGGCGCGAGGCCACAACATCACCGGAATTGACCGTCACATTTAACTGCGGAACCGCATTAATCCCGTCATATCTGATTTGAATATTGGCATCAGAAAGAGCCCGGTCAACATTTTCAACCGTAGGATTCGTCTCCCACGAAAAGGCGGAATCAATCACCTGAGCGTGGACGCCGGATGTGCCGGCTAAGGCTATCAGAACAAGTGCAGATGCGGATACGAGTTTCGTCATTTTTGAATTTAAATGTGTCATGGTACTACTCCCCCTCACCGATATGATTGGCCTTCGGCCCCGTCAATCGGATCGTTGTTTTTTCAATGTTCAGGTCATAGTCGCCCCCATATGCCTCCCATAAATCTTGGATTTGATCTGCAAGTTCGGATAAGCGATTTCGCTCAGACCCCGACAAATCGCTTTGCGTATTGTATGTCAGTTTCAACGTAGACTCTTCCGCCTTAAGCGCTTCAACCATACGGCCCAACTCAGATGCATATTTTTCGTTGAGCATTGCTGAACCCGGCACGAAAGCTGCATCGTTTAAGTTAAGAGACACAATGTTCTCCAGAGCTGTGCCAAAATTGGCCTTGCTCATTTTACCGCGGGTCAGACGGAC
>CALLXE010000052.1 GCA_938015875.1 uncultured Robiginitomaculum sp.
TTTAGACATTTTCTTGCCGGCTTCATCAAGGACAAGGGCGTGGATATAAATATCCTCAAACGGCACTTCCCCCATAAATTCAATGCCCTGCATCATCATGCGCGCGACCCAGAAGAAGATAATATCGAACGCAGTGACGACAACGGAAGTTGGGTAGAACCGGGCAAGCTCGTCAGTATCGTCGGGCCAGCCGAGGGTGGAGAACGGCCAGAGCCCGGACGAGAACCATGTGTCGAGGACGTCGGGGTCGCGTTTGATCGAAGCAGACACGACATTATTGCCCCCACCAACTAACTCTAACTTACCATCAAAGGAAATAGTCGTAGAACAGCCGTAATACTTCGAAGCTGCGTCCAGTGCCTCTCTTTCCGTAGCAGCAACAAATGTTACAAACTCGGGGTGTTCAATTTGCAAAAGTTCGTCGATTTCTTGGTGATCTTTCTCCCCCTTAGCCAAACCATACCAAGCGGGAATCTGATGCCCCCACCAGAGTTGGCGGGAGATGCACCAAGGCTGGATGTCTTTCATCCAGTGGTCGTAGGTTTTTTTCCAATTTTCGGGGATGAAGCGGGTTTGGCCTGCATCGTCAGAATGCGAACCCTCACTCCCCTCCCGCTCATCCCGATGAAAATCGGGATCCAGGGTTGCTGAATGCGGTGTTTGGGACTCCGGGTCCCGACTTTCGTCGGGATGAGCGGAATTATTGTTAGAATGACCACGCGCAACCGCGTCCACCGCAGCGCCCGCAAGCTTATCGGCGGCCACAAACCATTGGTCCGTAAGCATAGGCTCAATCACTACGCCGGAGCGGTCGCCAAACGGCTGCTCAATTTTCAAATCTTCCGTGCGATCAAGCAGACCCAATTCTTCAAACGCAGCCACAACAGCCGTGCGGGCCTTAACCGTGAACAGGCCGTGATACGCCTCCGGGATAATATCGAGCGGCAATATATGCCCGCGCTCATCCAGAATTGAAATCGGGTCATGCCCTGCCCGTTTGCCGACTTCGTAGTCATTAAAATCGTGCGCCGGCGTTATTTTCACCGCGCCGGATCCTTTTTCGGGGTCCGCGTAATCATCGGCAATAATCGGCACGCGACGGCCAACAATCGGCAAGTCAACAAACTTCCCGACCAGAGGCGCGTAGCGGTCATCATCCGGATGCACAGCCACGGCCGTATCGCCCAGCATGGTTTCCGGGCGGGACGTGGCGACGACAACGTAATCGCGCGTCTCGTGACCCGTCACATTGCCATCTTCATCGGTCAGCGGATGCTCATATGTCACGCCGTCGGCGAGCGGGTAGCGTAAATGCCAGTAATGACCGTCCACGGTTTTTGTCTCGACTTCTAAATCGGAAATCGCGGTTTGGAAATGCGGGTCCCAGTTTACAAGGCGTTTATCGCGGTAAATCAGGCCGTCATTATACATATCGACAAAGGCCTTGGTCACGGCTTCGGCCATTTTATCATTCACGTCATCCGGATCGCCGAGGGTAAATTTCTCGCGCGACCAATCACAGGAACTGCCGAGACGTTTGAGCTGATTAACGATATTGCCGCCGCTCTCCGCTTTCCATGCCCAGACATGCTCTAAAAACTGCTCGCGGGTCATGTCTTTGCGGGCCTTGCCCCGTTCGGCGAGGCGGCGCTCGACCACCATTTGCGTGGCGATGCCGGCGTGATCCGTGCCGGGCTGCCAAAGCACAGCTTTGCCGGTCATGCGGTGATAGCGCACCAAAATATCCTGAATCGTATTGTTGACGGCATGGCCCATATGCAGATTGCCGGTAACGTTGGGCGGCGGAATGACGATTGAAAAATTATCGGCCTTGGTGTCGCCGGGCCGCGCCGCGCGGGGTTTAAACGCGCCGCTGTCCTCCCACGCTTTATACAGGCGCGGTTCAGCAGTTTTCGGGTCGAAAGATTTATCAAGCATTTGCAATGTCCAAAAATATAAAAACCCCGCCCCCTTCAAGAGAGGGCGGGGCCAATTAACAGTGTTCTATCCCTATTGCGCCGCTATTTAAAGGGCGCATTTCGCGGGACAGACGCGGGATTATTTGCCGGAGGAAATCCGCTTGATCTCTTTGGCAACGGCGCGATCAACAATGCCTTTAAGGTTTTTATCCAGCCAATCCTGAAGCATAGGCTTAAGGGCTTCCTGAACCAGATCACCGATGCGCGGACCGGATTCGTTATAAACGGCTTTTTCTTCGACCACTTGGGACAGCGACGCGAAGGCTCCGCTTGCCGCCTCTACGGTCTCTTCAGTGGCAATTGAGTCTGATTTTACAATACGCGGCATGTCGGTATCCTCTTTCGGTGTAGGGTCTGCGGCGGTGGCCGCCTTGTGGTCTTCAGCAAGCAAGAGCTCGTCTGCAAGTTCTGATTCTGAAGGGTTTAAATCTGAAACATCATCAAATTCGTGAGCGGATTCGGCAGCGTTATCAATCGCTTCTACGAAATCATCATCCGCGCTGTCGCTGTCATCGTCATCGGACGATCGGGCAAGCGCGGCCGCTGATACGCCCAAGACGGACGCGCCCGCAATCGCCGCGCTGATCACGCCCGGAGGCGACGCATCTGCGGCGTCCGGCTGTTCTTCGGCTTCGCCATCTTCTATCAAGGCTGCCAAATCAAAGGTTTCATCATCCTCTTGCAAGGTCTGCGTATCCTGAAGCGCCTCGGCATCTGATTTCGCCGCTTCAATATCCGCAGAGGACTGCGCAACAATGGATGCCAGATCATCACCGATGTCTTGAGGCGCGATATCATCAGCAGCGCTGGCAGCAATGCCGGTCGTCTCGCCGGGTGCATCGTCCGATTCCGCCAGCAGATCGTCAAAATCAAAATCGTCGTCAGCTTCATCAGACGCCGCCGTTGTCTCCGCCATCGTTTCATCGCTGACATCCGCATCACCGCTCAGCGGCAGATCAGTAAAACCGTCATCATCTTCGGTTAGTTCCGCCATGAGCGATTTCACCAAATCTATGTCGGCATCACCGGCGGTATTAAACCCGGCCTCAGCCGCAGGGTCTTCGGAGAGTTCTGCGGCATCCTGCACGTCAAGAACAGATACAGAGGCATCATCCGCAGCGTCCGCCTGCGGCATCAAATCAGACATCAAACCCTCAATGTCCGCTTCATCTTCCCCGTCATCATCGAACAATAAATCAGCAGCCGGATCAATAACCCGCTCAGCTTCCGCAGGGATGTCCAAATCAAATTCGGTGTCCGTAAAATCAGATGCCGACAAATCATCAATTTCAGACAAAACGTCATCATCAGATGCGTCGGACGATACGGCGAGCGCCGCCGCGCCGGAGACCGCCGACACAGCCACTCCGGCTTTCAAAGCAATCATGTCTTCACTGTCATCGTCGTCAAGAACCAGATCAAAATCTGCGTCAAAATCCGTATCATCGTCAAAAGACAGATCATCATTCGTAACGGGGAGACTTTGGGTCAGGTCCAGAATGTCATCAACGGCGCCCGCGTGTTCAGGGGCCGCTGATGACGGTGCCTCCGTCAAGTCATCAGAAAGAAACTCTGCAAACCCGTCATCAGCCAAATCGAGAATATCTGTATCAGGAGCATCGCCCGCCGCGCTCTGTGAAGGCACAGCGGTTAATATCGCCGGGGCGGGCGACGGGGCTTCGGGTTTAGAGCTGTCATCAGCGATAATCTTGCGAATGGAGGCTAATATATCCTCCATACTGGGCTCACTGTCGCTCATGCCGTCCGGTGTATAGTCAGACATGCGGGTCCTTCAGGTTAATCCGGCGCCTCCCCCGGGCTGCGCGCGTGTAGACATAAAGTTAAGACAACACGTCTGGCTTGTCCATACGTTAGAAGAATCAATTCACAGGTGATTCTGCGCGCAAACCTTTAACTCTAAGCTGCATTAGTGTGCATCAGGCGTTTTGCGGCGTTTCCCCGGAAGCGGAATACGAACATAAGACAGGTCCCTCTTCATTTGCTCCAGCAATGTCACCTCCTGAGCCGTGTCAGCCAAGCGTTTATCCGAAACGCCGCCAGGAAAACTGTTGATGCCGGTCGTCGCTGTCCGCGCATCCATCGGATCAGCGTTCAGTCGCGCAGGCTGCGGCGTGTCGCGGCGTATTTTTTTGACGGCACTTCCCGCCACCGGCAGGGTCTCCAGATTATCCAACAAAGGCGTGAGCGCTCCGATAGTCGTTACGGCCTGAAAATTTTCCCGCGGATCATAGGTTTCGACCTGCAAGTTTAAGGACAGGGCGTCAAAAGCACCGGATAAAACCAAAAGCTGAAACGTCAAAATATCAACGTTGCGTTCCGACTGAGCATAAGCCAATTTGGCGTTCAGCACTTCCTGCTCTGCGTTCAAAACGTCCAGAGCACTGCGCGTCCCGACTTGCTGCTCAATTTCCACGCCGTCATAGGCGACCTGCGCAGAATCGATTTGGCGCTGGCTTGCGGCCAAAGCCCGCTTTGCGCCTTCAAGCTGTGACCAAAGACCCTGAACCCGCTCTGTGATCGCCTGTTCAATATTACGCACATCAAATGTCGAGCGCGACTGCGCGGCTGTCGCAGCCCGAATCCGGGATGCATTCGCCCCGCCGGACAAAAGCGGTATAGTCAAATTCGCGGCAAGGCCTATGGCGTCCTGATTAACGGACTGGAGACTTTGGTTCTCGTTAAACTGAGCAAATGTCTGCACGCTGATGACAGGCTTGTTGGCGGATTTAGCCACATCAATGCCGAACTTCGCTGCATCTTTCGTATAACGCGCAGCTTCCAATTGCGGGTTATAGCTCAGCGCCATGCGCGTAGTCGCCTCGACCGTCGGCGGCAAGGCAAATTGCGGAATACGCGAGAGCTGCGCAGGCGCGTACCCAATAGCGCGGAAATAAGAGGCCCGACTCTCCGCCAAGTTCGCCTCCGCAGTCGCCAAACCGATTTCTGATTGTGCAAGACGCGATCGGGCCTGCGCAATATCCGTTCGGGTGCCGGCGCCGACATCGAACCTGTCGATGGCCGCATTTTCCTGACGGGTCAGGACCCGCACATTATTACGACGGTACCCTGCAATTGCTTCATCCTGCAATACATCCGCATAGGCGGTCGCTGCGGTCAAGAGCACATTTTGCTCTGTGTTCCGAAGGCCTTCGCGGGCCGACAAAATTCCGTATTTCGCCTGCCCCTTCAGTCCGCGAACCCGCCCGCCCTGATAGAGAGGCTTTTGCCCCGTAATGGCAAAACTGCGCGGCTGAAAGTCACCGGCCGTATTCCTGATTGTTGTGCCCGTTAGCGTTTGCGATAAAAACCCTGCTTCACTCTTTGTATATCCGATGCTCGCTGTTGTATTGGCGGTAAACCGTCCCTGAGCTTGCGCCTGAACGTAATTTTCATCGACTTCACGAACGCGGGCACGCTCTGACATTAATTGGGGACTGTTGCGATAAGCAGAGGCCAAAGCTTCCTGAAACGTCTCAGCCCCGGCCGGACTGCAAAAGGCGGCAGATATCAAAAGAGCGAGCGGAAGCGTGGTGCGAAACATATCGGGGGCCTTTAAAAAACAAACTCAGCTTTGGGTTCAAACCCCGGCAAAGTCGGGATAGAGGCATCAAAAACGATGCGCGCGCCAACGGCATTACCGACTTTAGTATAAACTTTTGCCTGAGCCACGGGGCCACTGCCTTCTACAACGACAAGACGCCCGCCGCCTGAGAGTTGCTCGATCCAGGATTTGGGAATTTGGCTGACCGCGCCGTTCACAAAGATTACGTCGAACGGGCCATGGGCTGATGCGCCGACTTTCAGATCGCCTTTGACAACGGCAGCGTTCATAACTTCTGCGGCAGCGAGCATTTCCGTCGCTTTGTCCACCATCGCGTCAGTATCTTCCAATCCGACAACTGTATCGGCCAACGCCGCCAGAACGCATGTCGAGTAACCGCGTCCGCAAGCAATATCGAGCACAATATCCGTCGGCTTAATATCGGCGGCGTGAACAAGCTTTGCAAAGTCGCGCGGCCGAATAAGCCAGCGCCCATCATCTGTCTGCACATTGGCGTCACTGTAAGCGAGCGCTTTTTTACCGGCCGGAGTAAACCATTCACGGGCAACGCCGCCAATGCTCCGCTGGATTTTGGGGTCTGTCACTTCATTTGTGCGCACTTGGCTTTCAACCATATGCGCCCGGGCCTCTGCAAAATTAAACATGGATGCTCCTAAAGGCAAATCTTGCGGGCAGCGGGGCCGCGCGCGAAAATATATTCTTATTTGCCGCTATAGCGGCCTTGACGCGCCGCATCAATGCCGGATGCACGTATATTGCCTATTCACACCGGCATTTAGCCTTTCAATTGCGCAGGACAGAACGATTAATGAAATTTAGCAGGCTGCGCCGTCATTCTTTCATTGCGGGCTGTGCAAAGCTTGGATATACCGCAGCCTTGATGACCGCGTTTGCGGGCGTCAAACACCACGGCAGGTACCATGGCGGAGTGGTGACGCACCGGATTGCAAATCCGTGAACCCCGGTTCGATTCCGGGTGGTACCTCCA
>CALLXE010000053.1 GCA_938015875.1 uncultured Robiginitomaculum sp.
CTGATCAGGCCATTGACCGCAAGGGATGCCTCAAGGCTGTCTGCGGACCTGTCAGCCGGTATGAGGCCCAGTGAGCGGGTTGCTGATTCAAGAGCGGGATTCATGCTCGGGATGCGCGTATTCAGCAAGGAATCCAAATACCACGCTTTTGCACTGATGAACCAATTTGGGTCGGCGCGAAATTTTGCGATTATATCAGTTGCTTGTTTTTTTTCTGTTTCCAAAGCTTGAGGATGGATCGCATCCAAATAGGCCGTAAACATTTTCGCAATTTTTATATCCCGGAGATTGTTCAGCTTTCCGGCAAGGATCGCATATTGCGTGACTTTCGGACGTAAACCGTCCGTCTCAGTGGCGCTCAAGGCTTCTGACAGCCAAAGACGCATGTTTGTTAATGTCTGTTCTGTGGGTTCTTTTTGCGCTGAAAATGACGCGAAATCCACCGAAGTGGAACGGATTAACTGCTCCGTTTCTATTTTTTCGGAAATGTACAAAATTCGATCGAGTGTTTGCGCTTGTAAGCCTGTATCATTTGCAAAAGCAGGGGATGCCGTTATTCCGAGGCAGGCGACCGCACAAATCAATATTTGCACTACGTTTTGAAATATCTGTTGCCGATTCTTCAATGTTATCTCGCGACCTTGTGAAGGCATTGAATAACAAAATTGCGTTAATTAAATATGGACTTATCCACAAAAAAGCCCGCTTTCGCGGGCTTTCGAATCACATTGTTTTAAGGTCGACTAAAAGTCTATTACCGGAATCGCCTTATCAAAATCTATTACAGGTATAGCTTTTTCAAAATCAATGACGGGTATAGCTTTTCCGAAATCAATTACTGGAATACCACCTGTGACGGATTTTAGTTCAGTTAAAGAGAGATCACGCATATTGAGTCTCCTTTCCTCGTGTAATCACAGCACAATTGCGAATGAATACCCTTAATGAATAGTAAACGAAAAAAGCAGTTGCAAGTCGACTCACGCAAAAACCTGCAAAAAGTATGATAATTCACCTATGACGTGTAAATTAATCATAATGCTCTTAATGTTTCAGACAGATAAAGGGAGTCAGAGGGTCACAATTTTGTCAGCACGCTCAATAAAGGCAGGCCTGTGGGCAATAATGATGCGCGTTATCGACATCTTTGCGATTCTGTCCGCTATGGCTTTTTCCGTCTCCACATCCAGATTGGCCGTGCCTTCATCAAGAAATAATAATTTCGGACCTTTATATAAGGCCCGGGCGAGCAGGACGCGTTGACGCTGCCCGCCGGACAAAACGCTGCCCATATCACCCACCCGGGATTGATATCCCATGGGCATGGCGGCAATTTCGTTATGAATACCTGCGGCGCGGGCGGCGCGCTCCACAGCCGGCATATCAAGCCCGGGATCAAAAAATGCAATATTATCCGCCAACGACCCGGACATCAGCGTATCGTCCTGCATCACGACGCCGATGCTTTGTCGCCAGTGCGCCAAATCCAAATCCGCCATATCAGCGCCCGATATTTTTATCGAACCGCTCTGCGGCGTGTAGAGCCCGGTCAGCAGTTTCATCAGTGTCGTTTTACCGCCTCCGGATTTCCCGGTGACAGCAATCATGTCGCCGGCCTTAATTGTTAAATTAAAACCGTTCAACACATACGGATCTGTCTCGCTGTAGCGAAAGCTCAGATTTGTAATCTCAATATCTCCGCCCGCATCGGCCTGCGTGCCCGCTGCAATACGCTCCGGAGTGGCAAATACAATATCAGACAGACGTTCCAAATGCAGGCCAAGCAAACGAAACTCAATAATTTTTTGTAAGAGTTGCCCTGTGCTGACCGCAAATCCGCCGGCAAAAGCCAGAAACGCAAAGAGCATGCCAAGGCTTAAGGCGTCGCTCATGACCAGGCGCGCGCCGATATAAACAACGATCACCGTTTGCAGTCCGGACAAAAGGGTTTTAACGCCGCTATTGGCTGTGCCCCACAAACCGAATGCCGTATTGGCATTGACGCTGTCGGCAAAGAGGTTGCGCCATGCGCCCTCGCGTGCAGCCTCGCGGCCAAACAACTTAATCGTCGCATTGGCGCGTATGCTTTCAATTAAATGAGATTTCTCTGCCGCTCCGGTCAAAATAGCCGCTTCTTGGGAGGCCCGCATTTTAGGGTACAGGATTAAAGTCGCGGCTAACATAAGACCGGTTGCCAGCAAGACTATGAATGCCAAAACCGGGCTGAGAATAAACATAACAATCAGCGTGGTTACTGCCATCATGCCGTCAATCAACACGGCCACGACAGATTGCGTTAAGGCCGTTTGAATCGGCTGCGTACTGCCGACGCGCGAAATAATATCGCCGATATATCGTTTTTCAAACCAAGCGGCCGGCAGGCGAATCAGATGCGCAAATACATTGCCGGTCATCTGAAAGCTCATTTGTTGGCCGTAAATCAAAATAGCCCAATTGCGGGTGGCTTCCGTCGCTGCGCGCAATATGACCAGCCCTCCAAAGCCCAATGCAAGGGCTTTAAGAAGGCCCAAATCTTTGCTTGGCAACACGCCGTCTACGGTCAGTTGCAGGTAGAACGGGGCCAGCAATATCGCTATTTGAAGCAATACGGATAAGATCAAAGTCTGCCCCAGGGCCCGTTTAAGTCCGGTCAATCGTCCCCATAGATCTGAAAGCTTGGGCGTAGTTTTATCCGTAATACGGGTAAAATCAGCGGCTCGGGACAGCTCTAAGGCAATGCCTGTGAAATGCGGCGAGACTTCAGACAGGGCCATATTGCGGACGCCGCGTCCCGGATCATGAATGATTACGCGACCGTTTTTGACCGCTTTTAAAACGACAAAGTGATTAAGGTCCCAATGCAGGATGGCCGGCGTTTGCAACTCTGATAATTCTTCAAGTTCGAGCCGAAGTGCGCGGGGGGACAGGTGAAACCGCCGCGCCATATCGACAATATCGGACAGGCTCGCGCCTCTGAGGGAAACCGCGTAGCGCTCGCGTATGGCCGGCAAGTTGACGTCATGACCGTGATAGCCGGCAATCATCACCAAGCACGCCAGCGCGCATTCTGTGGCTTCAGTTTGGTGTATCATCGGCAGGCCGGCCATTACGATTCCCGTCCAAGCAGCCAGTATAAAAGTCGCGCAGGGCCATTCTCAGTTTGAACCTGTCCAAACCACAGCACAGATCCGGCCAAAACGGCGGTGGCCAAAACAAGGGCGGTAATAATCAAAGTGGGAATATGGGCATGCAAAATAACTGCCCCGGACAGGCTGCGGCTGCGCGGGGTCATGGCGTCTTTGCGAAATAAAGGTTCAGTCATGCTTGCATGCTAGGGCGATTTGCAAAGCGGGGGAAGGGCGCGTTTCCGGAGGGTTTTATAAAAGGAACCGGCTCTTTTCACCGGCGCGGGGCAGATAACATATGTCTGAGCGCCCGAACCATGAATAGCGGTTACGAGCGATGATATTATAAACCCCGTCGCGTAAAAATTTCGGCGCAAACCTGAAAATCCGCAGCGCCGGCCACGGGGCTCTCAAATACCGCATCACTTCAAACGCTGCATCGGATCGCACAAAGGCCTTACCGCCGCTCACGACCAAATAGGTCTCGTTTAAATCGTCTTTGGACAGTCCGTGCCGGGCGGCAATTTTAAGCCCTGTCTCAGACCACGCATTGATAAAAACAAAATCCGGGGCCCGTTCGCGCTTTAAAATGAAATTTACAAATCCGCTGCAAAGAAGGCAGTGTCCGTCAAAGATCATTTTTATGTCGGCCATGTCCTAGACCCGCTCGTGCAGAGTTCCGTTAGGCTCATAATCCGGCAGCAACTTTGACAGGGCGGCGATCATGGCCGGCTTGTCCCTTTCTTCTGCGGCGCGCAGCAGGCTTTCAATGCGGCGGGTGACAGACGCGGGATCAACAAGCATTCCGGTAAACCGGTTGACGCCGTCAACATAGGTCGGCGTTAAATCCTCGCGAATACCCGTCAGCGTTTCGGTAAGTTTTTCGCCGGCGCGCAGACCTGTATAGACGATGTCAATATCGCGATCCGGAACGTAGCCGCGCAGGCGAATAAGCTGGCGGGCAAGTTGGGTAATGCTGACCGGCTCGCCCATGTCTAAAACATATATCGCAGCCATTTCTTTACGCTGCACAGCAGACAGGGCCGAAGCCTGCAAAACCAGAGCGGCTGCTTCCTCTGTTGTCATGAAAAACCGGGTGGCGTCCTGATGGGTTACGGTCACCGGTCCGCCGCGCCGAATTTGCTCTTCAAACAAGGGGACCACAGAGCCTGTTGAGCCCAGCACATTACCAAAGCGAACGGCGCAGGCCGACAGGGCCGGGCTCTGGGTGGCGGCGGCCAATGTTGCCATTTCGGCAATCCGTTTGGTTGCGCCCATTATATTGGATGGCTTGACCGCTTTGTCAGTGGATACGAGGGTAAAACTGTCCGTGCCATATTCCGTTGCCAGATTGATAATATTGTATGTGCCGCCCACATTGGAATTAATCGTTTCAATCGGGTTTAACTCTGAAAGCGGAACATGTTTAAGGGCCGCGGCATGCAGGACAATATCAGGGCGCTCGAAATCAAAAATTTCGCGCATGCGCGTTTCGTCCTGAATATCTCCGAGATAGGCATGCCATTTACACAACTTGTGTTCGCGCAAGGCGCCGTCAATTTTATAAAGATTATACTCACCATTATCGATCAGGACGATTTTGCCCGGACGAAGCCGGCTGATTTGCAGGGTCAGTTCTGATCCGATTGTGCCGCCTGCGCCGGTGATTAAAACTTTCTTGCCTTCAACAAATTGGCGCACAGGCGTCACGTCCAAATCTTTGGCATTGCGCCCGATTAAGTCATTGGCCTCAAACGGCATCAGGCCACCGCCGCCGGCAGTTCCGAACCTCACCAATGTCGCCTGCGCTTCGGCGGTTTGTTTGACGAGCATATTAAGCTGTTCGCGATCAACGGTTTTATCGACCAAAATTAAGGTAGGATTTGGTTCGCCTCTGCGCTCAAGATTGCGCAAAACAGCGGGGATATCGTCCACTGATCCCATCACGGGAACGCCGCGAATTGAGCGCCCTAAAAAGCCCGCGCCGGTATCAATCAGGCCGGTGACATTATAGCTGCTGCCGGTCGCGCTGTAGGCAAAATCACGTAAGTGGTCATGCAGGGAATTGCTGCGCCCGACTAAAATGGCCCGTTTGGCTTTGGCGCTGCGGCGGCGAAACAGGACTTTGAGGTCGCGTTGATAAAACAGCAAAACGGCCGCGCGCCCGGCCAGAAGCAAAACCAGAAAAAACGGTATAACGATAAATGGAGCGGACCGGGGGAAATCCGCCGCCCGGTCAAACACTAAAAACAAAATCAGCGGTGTCAAAATAGCGGCAAGGACAACCCCGCGCGCCAAAGGCATGATATCATCAAGCGATGTGTAACGCCAAACGGCGCGGTGAATGCGAAGGCCAAGCCAAAGGAAAAAGCATACGAGTCCAAAGACAATAGCGGCTTTAATATCAATATAGCCCGGTGCCATTTTGCCTTCATAAATATACCGAAGGCGCATGACCCCATACATGGACAAGCCGCCAAGCAAGCTGTCAAATAATGTGACAAGCACCGTCGCAATAGCGGTGCGCGGGCGTTTAATCCCCAAGCGCATTACGGGGCCGGCTCGTTGCTGACGCGTTTGAAGCTCCACCGAACGCGGTTGGATTTATCCTCACCGTTATTATCGGACAGGGCGTCGCCGGAAATAACTAATTGCTCGCACCGCTCGGGCGCGCCGCTGCGGCCCAAATATACGGACGGCTCCAGTGAAAGCTGCGCGCCGTCAGTGCGAAACCGCCACCCGTCCCGGCCGGGCAGGATTAAAAGCGCGCTGCGTAAATCCCGTGATAAGGTCGCGCGAACATCCGGGTGAAGATGAAACCGAATTTGAAACGCAAACCGGCTTTGCTTAAACCGCGGATCTGCGCCCAGCGGGATATACAGGCTGTCTTCACCGCGCACGTCTGCCCCGTCTCCGGTCAGAAATATCCGCCGGCGATGGTCCAGCCCCGTGCTTGCGCGGTAACCCTCATGAGTGCCTTCAACCCAAATATCTTCGCCTTCTTCCATGCGCTGTGCTGACACCGGGCCTGCGCTGCGCGAGATTGCAGGGCCGAACGCTTTTAGCGCCGCGCCGCCGGAGACAATCTCGCCGGCGGAGCAATCATCAATGATTAATGTGGAATGGGCGGCGGTTTCGCGCACGACTTGCCGCCAGCCTTCAGGTTGGGTTTCGTTATAGCCGCAATTGACGACCATACGCTTGCCTCGCGCGGACAGCTCAAACGCCAGCGGCGCAATATGGGCCGCGGTATCAAAAGGCCCCGGCGGGCTGTCACCGACGTCGACGATAACAACCGTTTCCGCGCGGGCGAGCCGCTGATAACCGGTATGGGGCATATAGCTGAAAGTTTTGGACGGGCGGACGCCGGTTTTTTTCAGAAGGGCTTTCAGCGGCGCAGCGGCAAGTTCTCCTGTGCCATGAAACGCCGCAGCGCCGCCGTCACCCGGATCAAAAAACCCAAGGGCCGGCGCAAGGCGGTCTATGGCACGGCGGGTTTGCTTGCTGCCCGCAATGCCGCGTATTTTAAGAGCATCTTCCACGATAAGCAGACCCTGCAAGATGCAGGCCGCAGCGCCGGGCGCGCGCCCGATATGACCGCCATCGCCTGAGACCTGCTGTTCTAAGGCATCGTCAAGCCGGTCCAGACTGCGATCCAAAAGCGCTGTATCAGACAGCATGGCCCCGGCGAGCGCCAATGTGCCGGCGGCTTTTAAGCGCTCAAGGCCTTCCGGTACGGCTTTATAATCTTTGCGCAGGCGGGCAATTTGCTGCGCCAGAAGGGCGCGCCGCGCGCCGGCTGCGGCCGGCGCCGTGTCGCGGTCTCCGTCTAAAACAGCGCCCCAACACGACAAAAGCGCAAAGCAGCGGCGGCTCAAAATATCCGGGCGATAGGCAAAGATATTCCAATCTGACCACAGCTTGCCCCAGTCATCAACCAATTGCCGTGCCCGCACGCCGGCGGCCGGCTTTTTTGACGCCGCCAGATCGTGCAGCCAGTCAAAACTGTGTATGCGCGCTGCAAAATCTTCTGACGGCAGGGTTATGTCCCACGGGTGGCCGTCCGGGCCAATATCGATGGTTTGCCCCGCGCCTTGCAATTGGCCGTCAAGGATCAGATCGCCCGCCGATGGCAGGACTAAAGGCGCGTAGGCCGGGCGGGCGGCGAAGGGCGGTGGCGGCGCGGCGCGGCGCGGCAATTTACGCACAGGCGCGCCCAGATCACGGCGCGCGGCCCGCGCCATTTGTCGGGCCCGTCTTGCGCGCACCCTTAAAAATGAAATGCGGCGCGCCATGGCCTCTACCCGTTTGCAGCCTGTTGACCGGAATTTACTGCGCCGCGCAGGGCAGCAATGTTCTCGGCATATCCGCCCGCTTTCCCGTGGAAGACCGCCGAGCCTGCGACGAGCGCGCTTGCGCCGGCGTCGATGCAAAGCTGCGCCGTTTGCGGATTCACGCCGCCGTCAACCTCCAGTTCAATGTCGCGACCTGACGCCGTGATCATGGCGCGCAGCGCTTCTATTTTCTTTAATTGAGAATGAATAAATTTCTGGCCGCCAAAGCCGGGATTAACGCTCATGACGAGGATCATATCCAGCTGATCAATGACATATTCCACATCGGTAATCGGCGCGCCGGGGTTCAGCGCAATGCCTGCTTTTGCGCCCAGTGCTTTGATCGCTTGCAGGCTGCGGTGAATATGCGGTCCGGCGTCGGGATGAATGGTGACGATATCCGCGCCGGCTTCGACGAAAGCCTCCAGCATCGGGTCGGCCGGCGTAATCATTAAATGCACGTCAAAAGGCTTTTGACTGTGCGGCCGCAGGGCTTTGACAACAGCCGGGCCGATCGTGATGTTGGGCACGTAATGGCCGTCCATGACATCGACATGAATCATGTCTGCGCCCGCGGCGTCAATGGCCGCGACTTCTTCGCCGAGCTTGGCAAAGTCCGCAGAGAGAATAGAGGGAGAGATTTTCACAGATTGGGTCATAATTTCCGTGTATCAGCCGCCGCGATAGCGCGCAAGCACGGCGGTAAGCTGCGTGCAGTTACCCATAAAAAAACCCCGCTGCAGGCAGCGGGGTTTTCAATGTTCGTATCACCGGATTTACTTGCGAATAGGCATGTAATCCTGCGTGGTGTAAGCGCCGGTATTTGTGTACCCGCCATAAGTTGTTGTATTTGAAAGTGCAGAGCCTTCGTTCATGGCGCAGGTTCCGTCGCCCTGCATAGAAGAGCCGGACGGGCAAGACGCCGTGCCTGCGCTGCCATAGGAAGAGCCGTAAGAGCTGTTTGAGCCGGAATTATAGCTCGTGCCTGAATCATAGCTCGTGCCTGAATCATAGCTCGTCGAGCCGTATGATGTTGCGCCGCTGTCATAGGACGGTGTCGACGAATAGCTTGTTTCCATGCAGGTACCGTCAGACTGAGCCGTTGTGCCGGACGGGCAATTTGCCGGCGCCGTTGTCGATGTGCTGTAGCTGTCGGTATATGTGCCGGAAGAATAGCTGTCGGTATATGTGCCGGAAGAATATGTCGTCGCAGGCGCGCTGTATGTTGTTGCCGGCGCAGAGTAGCTTGACTCCATGCATGTGCCGTCACCGGCTGCGGTTGTGCCGGCCGGGCAAGGCGCGGCTTCTGCTGTGCTGTAAGATCCGTATGACGTTTGGCCGCCATAAGTAATGTCTTGGGCCGGATAAGTTTGAACCGGAGCCTGATAAACAGGCGCTGCGTCGTAGACAGGGTATGTCTGAGCCATTGGCGCGCCGCAATCCATGTTCTGAACAACAGAGCAATCCGCGTAAACGACCTGCTGCGGGGCCGGAGCGTTATAAACAGGAGCCGCAGCAACCATGCCGCAGGCACCTGCATTACAGTTTCCGCCTGACTCATAGTCATAGACATTGCCGTAGCGCGTGCTTGAATTATTACCGGCACAAGCTGTCATCAGAAGTGCGGATGCTCCCATGCCGACAAAGGCCGAAGAGCGAAGAATAGATTTAAGTGTGCTCATGTGAGCCTCCCATTTTGGTACAGTCTGTACACCGTGTTGCAACTCATAGACCAAAAAGGACTAAAATTGTCTAAACGTTGCGCGTCATCAGAGCGACAAAGAAGCCATCCATGCCTCCGTGTTCACTCAAACGGTGCGGCAGCGCCCGCAGCCAACCTTTCGGTTGCACCCCCAACGCCTCACCGTCATTACCAAGAGTTAATATGGGATTAAGGCGAAAATCAGGCCGCATTTTCAAAAATGCCTCGATTCGCTGCTCACCCTCTGCCGGTTGCAGCGAGCAGGTGCAATAAACCAGCGTCCCGCCGTCTTTAACCTGGCGGGCCGCCGCGAGCAAAAGCCGGTCTTGGACTGCAATCAGGCTCTCAACGTCTTTCGGGGACTTTGTATAGGCCACATCCGGACGGCGGCGCAGGGTTCCCGTGGCGCTGCAAGGGGCATCGAGCAGCACAACGTCAAAATCATTGTCGCGCACGCCGCGCCATTTTCCGGCGTCCACGGCAATGCATTTTGCGCTCAGGCCTGTGCGCTCCAGATTATCTTTCACTTTCAGCATGCGCTCCGCAGATCTGTCCAGCGCCGTCACATCCGCGCCGGCGGCCGCCAGTTGCAAAGTCTTCCCGCCCGGGGCCGCGCACATATCCAGCGCGGTTTTACCGGTTAAATCGCCCAGTATATTGACGGGCAGGGCGGCGGCGATGTCTTGGACCCACCACGCGCCATCATGAAATCCGGGCAAGCCGACAATATTACCGATATCGGATTTGCGCACGGTTCCGGTCGGCAGAACCACCGCGCCAATCTCTTCGGCCCATTTTTCCGCCTCGCCTTTGTTCTTAATCGTTAAATCCAGCGGCGGGGATTTGGACAGCTGCTCGGCAATTGCCGCCACGGCGTCTTCCCCGTAAGCCCGCGTCCAGCTTTTGCGCAGCCATTCGGGCAAATTTTTGGAGATCGGGATTTGCGCTGCGGCGTCTTTGCCTTCAGTGGCAACCTTGCGCAAAACCGCATTCACCATGCCGGCCGCGTTGACGTCATTGCGATCCTTAGATGATTTCAGCGCCGCCACAGATTCGCCGACCGCCGCATGGACAGGGGTATCTAAGTAAATCAGCTGCGCCGCGCCGGTCAAAAGAACGGCCATCGCAAACGGGGCCGGCTGACGGGACAGATATGGCCCGACCACGCCGTCAAGCTGCGCAAGTCGGCGCAGCGTCGTCGCCGCAATCAATCGCGCAAACGCCCGGTCGCGGGCGGATAAATCACTATAGGTGCTTGCTTTGGACAGGGCGATATCCAGCGCCAATTTCGACCCGATGACCCCCATCACGCCGCGGGCGGCTGCAATCCGAGCGCCGCGCCCATCACTTGATTTTTTAGGGCTGCTGCCTTGGTAACCGGAGGGGCCACCTTGGGATTTATTGTCATCGGTCATAATGTGCTCTTTTAATATGGGGTGGTTTGGCGTCTCCTAAACGTCGGGCGCGCTCAGGTCTATGGCTGTTACGATTATTTACAGCTCTACTCGACTTCAAGCGGCAGTGTTGCGGAGGCGGTAAACCCAACCCGCTTTCCGTCAATCTTCGTCAGGCCCATCACTGTGACTGTTGTCTCATCAATGCCTTTAGCTTTTGCATCATCCAAATCGAGGTTCAAAGAAGGTACCTCATCCTTTTTCATGACAATGGATCCGGCAATGATTTGGAAATCAATCGCGTAATCAATTTCCGGAAAGTGACTGAAGTTAGCCGAGCATATTGACGTAACCTCATGGCGTGTCCCCTTTATTGACAGGCTGAATTTGGGTTGCGCGATGAGACCGAACTCTTTGAGAATGAAGGCCTCGTTTTGCGGGCTTTCAGTTTTTAAATTGGCCGGCATAGCTTTGATCAGGTCAATATCACGGGTGACCTTCGGGCCTTCAGATTTATGAATGTCTATAAATCCGAAGAGGTCAGGCTGAAGGCAGGCTTCGGCTGTCAGGACGCCTGAGCGCGGAAAGCGAAGGCCATGCCCTTTCTCCCATCCCCAACCGGAATTATTGAGGCCATTTATGTACTCAGCTGGCTTTGACTTGGTTAAATATTGGTCGGCAAAACGGACATATAACCGGTGCGTATCATCAATAGGCGTCTGAGCGTTTACCCCCAGGTTAACCTGAATTTCCTCGCCGGGATTTAAATAACGGCACCCTGCGGTGAGCCCGCCAAGAATCAATAAAATCACGATGAATCTGTAATTCATAGAGAAACCCTTTTGAGAAACCGGTTGCGTGTTCCGACAGGGTACGGCGTCAAATGTATCAATTTCTTTAATAAGACTATGATTGCGTTCTCCCTCTTCCCCCACCCCCAATTCCTTCACTCCATTTTAACCATGCCTTTTAACGCGGTCTTAGCCTCAAGTGCTTATAGGTGTCTCTGCATCAACGCAGCGGCCGGATTGGCCCGTCTTTATCGGCGCGACTGTGAAATGCAAAAAATGAAGGTGAAGAGGGCAGAGCGCGCCGAGCTTTAGGTGCGGCGCAATGACTTCATAACCTTGATACCTTGGGCAGGAGCGCATAGCTTAAAGGCCGAGGAGAGTGATATGGCGGATAACGAAACGCCGGAAGGATTGCCGCAAGCGCAAACCCCCGGCCCTGTTGTTAAAAAACCCGGCGCGGTCGAAATCGGCGCAGCGCCCGGGAAACTGCTCAGCCCCGCTGCGAAGCGGGCTTTGCGCGAAGCCGCCGAACGCCGAAAGGCGACCGGTCCATCACCCTCTGACAGCCCCGCTGAGCACTCCGGTCCCAAAGGTGTGGAGCCTACGCGCTACGGCGATTGGGAACGCGGCGGGATTGCCTATGATTTTTAGGGACGGTAGTGACCGGCCCTGATCAGAGCGGCGAAAACGTGCACTTCATACCTGTTTGAGCGGCCGGGATTATCTCCCTGTCAATTACAGTTACGCCCGAATTTCGGGTCAATTATGGAGCATGCGCTATGCCTGCTATTCGTCCTTTAGCCGCCCTTATCGGCGGTCTGGCCTTTACGGCTTTTTCACCTGCCGCGTTTGCCGGCTGCGGCTCTGCCGCCCAAGGCCCGAGCGCGTGCAATCCGGGATCTGTTTATACAGCCTCCCCTTACCAAACGGCCCCGGTCAATGTGGCCTATGGCCAGCCTTATGATTATTTGAAAACCGTCGGGTTTAAGCAAACGCCGAATATGAATGTTTTGCGCGTTCAATCCGGCGCGGCTTTGGCTCCGCTCTCCGGCGCGCCAAATGCGTTTTGGGGCGGCTGCAGCAATGCTTCCGGCGCGCCTGTGTCCGGTCCTTATTGCGGCGCGCAAGCGGCTCCGCGTCCTGTTATGGCCCCTCAAATTGCGCCGCGCCCGGTTTACCGCCCTGCGTCGCGGCCGGTTCAGCTTGCGCCGGCGCCTGTGACTCAAAACAGGCTTCAGGGTCATGCCTATGTCAGCTATGACACAATCGTTCACCGCGTGCCGCCGGTTGTCGCCACGGCGTCAGAAACCGCGCAATTGCGCAGCCGTCAGACTGTAACATCAAGCTATGGCGGATCGTCTTATGGCAGCGGCGGCTGGAAACAAGTCTCCGGCCCGACCGTTGTTGACGGCATGCTGGCCACGCAGGTTCTGTGTAAGCAGCCTGACCCGGCCCCTGTCATGGCGCAAGCGCAGCAATCTTATCAGGTTGTGCGTCCGGTCGTCGAAGTCCGCTATCCGGTCCCTGTTCAGGTGCAGGCGCAAAGCCTGCCTTATTGCAGCGCCCCTGCGCCGCGTAAACATGCCGGCCGTTACGGCTACTAGGCTTTAACGCCGCTCAAGATTTAAGCCTCCGGTTCTGAAAAGCGCCGGAGGTTTTTTGTAGGGGCAAGCCGGACGCGGGCACGGGTAATTCGCGTCACAGGAGTCTCGACTCGACCCGGCACGGGCTTTGCAGCTTAATAATCACAAATTATGAAGGCTAAAGGATTTGCCATGAAACTGTATCGTATTGCACCACTTCTCGCTTTTGCTGCGGCAACGGCTTTGCCCGCCGCAGCGCAATGCGCCGGCACGACCTGTTCCTGGACGCAAGCGCCGACAAGCGCGTCGTCTTGGTCATCATCGTCCAACAGCAGCGCCTCTTACAGCGCGCCGGCGTCCCAACGTATGCCCGGCCTTGCTGCTGATGAGTATTTATGCCCGACCACATGCGCGACATCTGTTGATGTTCCTGCCGGCGGCCGCGTTCTGGATTGCTTCTCTGTTTGTAAAAAAGCCGCTCCGGCTCCTGTCTACCGCACGGTAACGCAAGCTTACCAAGTCGTCCGTCCGGTGGTTTATGTCAATTACCCGGTGCCGGTCGCGCTGCCAAGCTGCCCGATCTATGACGCGCCAAGCCGTTATGGCAGCCGCTATAATTACGGCGCGCCGACCTGCGGTTACTAGGCTTTAAACCCTGCTTAACAAAGAAACGCTCTGTTTATCAGGGCGTTTTTTTATGCCTATTTCTTCAGGCCGTGCTTGCGTAAAAGTCCGCGAAAACTGTGATAGGTAAGGCCAAGGGATTTCGCCGCGCGGCCCTGATGATTGCCGGCCCGGGACAAGGCATCCGTAACAAGGGACAGTTCATAGGCATTGACGCGGGCGTAGAAATCTTGGTTCTGCATGTCGGCCGGCACGGCGGGAGCCGCTTTTTGCGGGCTGTCAGACGCGGTCTGCTCTCCGCCCGGCCGCCACGGCGTTGCAAATGGGTCAAGGGTTATATCATTGACCGGCCCGTCAAAACTGTTGTCATCAAGGATCGCCATACCAACGGCGCGCTCTGATACATTTTTCAGCTCGCGTACATTGCCGGGCCAATCATGCGCCGTCATAAATTCGAGTATATCCGGCGAGAACCCCGGAAAGCTCTCCGCGCCCATTTCCAAGGCCATTTTGCGGCCAAAACTTTCGGCCAGCGGAATAATGTCTGCGCGCCGCGCCCGCAAAGGCGGCAGGGTAATCACATCAAAAGCGAGGCGGTCGAGCAAGTCAGCCCGAAAGTCGCCGGCCTTAACGGCTGCCGGCAAATCGACATTGGTCGCGCCGATGACGCGCACATCCACGGTCAGCGTCGTATCCCCGCCCAGACGTTCAAACTCGCCATACTCTATAACGCGGAGCAGTTTTTCCTGAACCCGCGCAGAAGCTGTGGCGATCTCGTCTAAGAATAACGTGCCGCCGTCGGCCCGTTCAAACCGTCCGGCCCGCCGCTTACTTGCGCCCGTAAAGGCTCCGGCTTCATGACCGAACAACTCGCTGTCAAGCAGCTCGTCATTCAGGGCTGCGCAATTAACCGCCAGATAGGTCTTGTCCCAGCGCGGTGAGAGAAAATGCAGTCGCGCCGCAATCAACTCCTTACCGGTGCCGCGCTCCCCGACCACCAACATAGAGCGATCAAGGGCGGCGCTTTGCGAAACGCGGTCAAGGGTTGCCAAAAAGGCCGGTGAAGAGCCGATAAGTTGTGGAGGAAGGGCTGCCATATTGGTCAATATAACCAAATATGACCGGTAATAAAAGCTAAATCTTAGTATTCTTTGCTAAATAAGTTGAATTCAGAATAAAAAATAAATTAAAATTATCAATTAATTCAATGGCTTATAGGATTAATTCGGACTTGGCACGCTCCCTGCAATTAACTTGGCATAGCCGGCATAAATGATCGGCGCAACGCAAACACAGTAAGAGAGACCTGCCATGACTTATTCAACCCAAGACCTTGATCGCCTTTCCACCGGTGAGAGCGCTTACAGCGCCTCTGTGAACACGGCGGCCCGCAATGCCCGTCGCCGTCGTCACGCTCACATTATGCATAACCATGCCGGCGGCGCGCGTCTCAGCGGATTTGGTATCTGAGCCCGCTTTTAATCCCCCGATACACACTGCCCGATACAAATTGAAGGATCAGACATGAACACATCATATGACACAGACTTTGAAGCCCGCATGCGGTCCGGCACTTGGAACGCCAAGTTTTGGCGCTTCGCCCGCTACCTCACAACCCGCAAGGTTGAGAGTTGGGGCTTCTTCATCGCCGGCCTCATGATTGGCGGCCTGTTCTTTTAAGCCACAACACCCCCGACCCCAAAACCACACAGATTATCTTTAAGGAGACTAAAATGGGAATTTTTTCACGCATGGGCGACATCATCAATTCAAACCTGAATGCGATGGTCGACAAAGCCGAGAACCCCGAAAAAATCGCGCGTCTGATCATTTCAGAAATGGAAGACACGCTGGTTGAAGTGCGCACAAATGCTGCACGCGCCATTGCTGAGCGTAAAGAGCTGGTCCGTAAAGCGGATGCATTTGATGCCCGCGCTGATGAATGGGCCGCCAAAGCGGAACTGGCGATCAATAAAGATCGCGAAGATCTGGCCCGCGGCGCGGTGCAAGCCAAACAGCAAGCGGCGCAAATGGCTGAAGTCGTGCGCAGCGAAATTGACGTGCTCGACGAGACCGTCGCAAAAGCTGACGCTGATTTGCAAAAACTGCAGGCCAAGCTGAGCGAAGCCAAAGCCAAGCATAAATCACTGATCATGCGCGGCCAAACCGCAGAGGCGCGGATTAAAGTGCGCAGCCAAATTACCGACACAAAAGTCGATGATGCGCTGGCCCGGTACGAACGCATGGAGCGTAAGGTCGATGAGCTTGAAGCCCATGTCGAAGCCTTCGATTTGGGACAAGGCCAGACCTTAGAGTCTCAATTTGCGCAAATCGAAGCTGACGAAGCCGTCGAGTCCGAACTTGAGGCGCTTAAGGCCAAACTGAAAAAGCCTGTTAAAAAAGCTGCTAATAAGTAAGCTGATTGCAGACTTGCAGCCTGCGCGCGCCTCCCCCTTCACGCCCGCGCAGGTTGCCCCATAAACAAAAGTGAGAGAGACAAAAATGGAAGACATACTCGGATTGATGATCCCAATTATCGCCATCGTAATGGGCATTGGCTACGGCATGCTGAAATCCTATTTCAAGCATAAAGAAAGAATGATGGATCATATGAGCGGCGACCAAATCGCCGAACTGGAACGCATGTCCCGCGTTGCCGATATTCTAGACCGCCGCGTCAACGTGCTGGAAAGCATTCTTGATGACGAAGTCCCAAGCTGGAGAGATCAAGATGACAAAACGATATAAAAACAGATTTGACCGCGCCATGAATGATGACAATTGGGGCGATGGGAAATATGAAAACGTTGAATATACAGATGACGTCCCCCACCGCCTGCGCCGCAATAAAATTGATGGCGTGATCGGCGGCGTTTGCTCCGGCATCGGTGATTATACGGGTCTTGATCCGATTATCGTCCGTATTGCCACCGTAATCGCATTCTTTGTGACCGGCAGTCTTATCTTCTGGCTCTATATCGGTCTTTGGATATTTGTCCCAAAAGACCAACGCGCCCCATATCGCCGCGAGCATAAATCCCGCAAGGAACAAAAACGGGTCATCGAAGCCGCGGCGCCGCGCGGGCCCGCCTTTCGGGATGTAAAATCAAAATTCCGGTCATTAGAGGCGCGCCTTGCCGATATGGAGCGGGCGATAACATCGAGCGATTGGCAGCTTCGGCGCGATTTTAAAGATCTGGAACGCTAAGCCTAAGGGCAAGCGGACCGGTCATAAAAGAGAGAGATATTATGACATTCCCAAAATCTTTAAAATACGTCGCCGCATCCCTGATCGCGCTTGCCGTGCTCGGGGCCGCTGCCCTGCCGTCGTCAGGGGGCGGTGCGGAGCTGGCTTTAGGCCCGATCTGCATCACCGCCGGCGGTGAGCAGGGCGGTGTGAAAGCGGAACTGCGCAAGGGGACAGACTTCAGGCTGACCGTTACGCCCGGCCGTAAACTGCGCATAAATTTTAAGTAAACTAAAACTGCGAAAGATTGCCATGACATATTTAAAAACAAAATTCCTTTCCTGCGCCGCGAGCGCTGCAGCATTTACTGCGACGATGATGATCGCGGCCCCGTCTGCAAGCGCGGCAGAGTTCAGCGCACTGGAAATTACAAATTTCATCGGCAGGATAGAGGTGCAAACCGGGCCGAACTTTGCCTTGGAGATTACGCAGGAAGCCCGCACCAAAAATATCAGCTATGAAGATACGGGACGCAGTCTGTCAATTGACGGCAATGTCCGGCGTCCAAGCTCTAAGGGCTGTAAGGGATATTACGGAAACCTGTCTTGGAGCACAGACACGTCAGAGACAAGAAAACAATTCGGCGGTTATAAAAATTTGGAAGATTATCCGCAATTGACAATTACGGCGCCGGAAAGTCTTGTTCTGAATATATCAAATTCAATTATTTTCGGCAGCGCCGGCAACGTCGCCGCAGTCAATCTTTCTGACAGCCATTGCAGCCGTTTTGACATCGGCAATGTGACCGATTTTCTGGTTATGGATATCGGCGGCAGCGGGGCATTCGATATCGGAGATGCGGGCCGCGCAGACATAAATGTCAGCGGCGCAGCGCAAGCCGGTGTTAAATCATCCGGCGCGACAGCGCTCTATACATCCGGAAGCAGTGACGCCGAAATCGGACAGATCAACGGAAATGTAACCCTTGGCGCGTCAGGAAGCTCCGATATAGAAATCGGCAATGTGGCCGGCACCGTTGATGTTAACACGTCCGGTTCTTCCGATGTTCGTATTGACTCTGTCTCCGGGCCTTTGAAAGTCGGATCGTCGGGCAGCAGCTCTGTCCAAATTGAAGACGGACGTGCCCTTACCGCCGTCATGAGGGCGAGCGGCAGCGCGGACATTGCTTTTGACGGAACAGCGCAGAGCGCTGATCTTTCCGCAGGCGGCGCGTCAAGCATCTCAATTGATCGCGTCACAGGTGATGTTCAAACCCGCACCTCCGGCAGCGCCGATATTGACGTCAATTAAAGGCGCAAGCCGCCGGCCGAGCTTTTATGAGACAGAGTGTGCGCGATCAGATCGATCACGATTTTTACGCCAATCAGCATAAGCATAGCGGGCAATGGCGAGCCGAGGCTCTCAACGAGGGCCGCGCCGGCCAATATGACGATATGCAAGACAATGACCCGGGCGTAAGGCCGGGCCATTTGCGCTTTGGCGGAGCGCCCGTCAAATTCTCTGCCGCCAATATAGTTGACAATAAACGACAGAATATGACTGCCGGTCATAACCAAAACGGTGAGAAATAAAATGCCCCCCGGCAGAAGCGCAGACAGCGTTGTGCCGCCGGCTAAAAGCTCGAAGACAAAAACGCCGTGAATGCCTGTGAACATGCCGTAGTGTAAGGCAAAAAACAGGCTCAGGCCGATCCCGCTTTTTCCGCTGCCATTAGTCATCCACATTTTTGGCAAATTTAGAACACCGATGATGACGTTTTCAAACCAGTACAGAACAATCACGCTGCCAATATCCCAATTCCACCAGATTACGCCGGCCACCGGAATCAAATTGGCGAGGATTAAAACGAGCGCAGACAGGCGAAGCGGAAACATTATGGCGCCGTGCGTTTTGGCTGTGGGGATAATTTTAACATAACAGATTTTGCCACAGGCAACGGGTCTTTGCAAAGCGCGCTGACCAAAGCTTCCGCAATCAGGGGGGCATGGACAAAGCCGCGCCCGCCAAGGCCGGTCAGTACAGATAGGCGCGGCGCAATCTGCCCCGCGCGGGGCACCGAGTCCGGCGTTGTAACGCGCACGCTTGCGCGGCTTTCAAGAACGGCTCCCGGGATGCCGCCAATCGCCTTGAAGGCGGAAATATTCGCCGCGTCATCCTCCGGCTGCAGGGCGGAAGATACATAGCGGTGGCTGCGTTCATGGGTTACGCCCAGCACGACTTCGCATTTAGAGGTGGCCGAGCTTAGCGGGATTGCATAGCCGCCATAATTTACCGGAGCTTTGATGGATTGCGGGCTTTGGCATACGGTGACTTGCCCGCGTTGATAGCCGGGCGGCACACCAATATCGAAATCCCCGGCATCTAACAGCGTTTCGATCTGCGCGCCGGCGCAGAGATAGACATGGGTGCCGGCCGCAATGATTGCGCCTGTCTCATCTTTAACGGCTAGGGTGCCGTTGTCACAATACTCTAAGCCCTCCGCCCGCGCGCAAATGCGCTCTGCGCCGGTCATCCATTGCGCGGTAATTTCCCGCGGCCTTATGGTCAAAGCACGGCCAAACCACAGCCCGCTGTCACGCGGCGCTATCGCGGTTTTATCGCTCATCATATCAGCGCTGAGAGGCAATAGGTCTGCCGCCGGCAAAACGGCTTGGTCGGCCAGTTTTTCAAATCGCTCAGCGGTCTTCTCCGTCAGGGCATATTGCGCGACGCCGGTCGAAATCACCGCCGGCCCCTCATAAGCCGCGCGGGCATAGAGATAGGCGGCGAGGTAAAATCGCGACTCCGGTCGGTCCTGTAAATCCAGACGGGGCTTTATGACCGCCGCCGGGTTACCGCTGGCGCGGCTGTCATCATCGGGGTCTATGATAATCGGCGTGATGCCGCGCGCCAGAAAACTGCGTGACAGGGCCGCGCCGGCAATGCCCGCGCCGACGATGACGGGCCGAATATCCGGCGTTGCGTTGTCCCGAACGCCGGGTTTTTTCGCCTGTAGCCTGTGCCGTTTTCGCCCGAAACCGTCCAATTTTTCGACGTCAAACCCGGCCGTCATCAGAGCGCGGCGTACGTCTCCGGCCACAGTGAAGGTTCCGATCTGCGCGCCCGGGGCAGACATATCAAAGACGGATTGCAGAACGTCTTGCGTCCACATATCCGGATTTTTCGCCGGCGTGAACCCGTCCAGAAACCAGGCGTCTGCGCTTAGGGTTAAATCCCCGAGGGCGTTGCTGACGTCATCATGGCAAAGGGTCAGGGTGACGCCGCCTTCAAATTCCAAGCGGTGGATGCCGCGCACCCGGCCCGGCCAATTTGCGATCAGCGCTTTTGACAGTTCAGATAATTCCGGCCAAGCCGAAAGGGCGCTTTGCAATTGTTCGACGTCCAGCGGAAAGCCTTCTATGCTGACAAAATGCAGCCGCGCCTTTGGCCCCGGACGCCGGGCTTTCCACATTTGCCACGCGGCCAGAAAGTTCAGGCCCGTGCCAAAGCCAAGCTCGCCGATCGTATAAACGTCCCGCCCGGCCCAGTTGCCCGGCAGGCCGCAAGCTCTGAGATAAACTTCGCGGGTTTCTTCAAGGCCATTATCGACGGAGAAATACACATCATCAAACCGCGTACTGACCGGCATGTCTGTGCGGGCCGGGTCAAGCCGGGCGGCCGGCGTGGCGGTTAATGGGGTCGGAGCGCGCGAATTCATAGCCTGCCTATAGCGCGGCGCGCCGGCCTTATAAACGAAATTTTAGCGGGTCCGGTCTATCAGGGCGATATGACACAAAGCCTTGCCAATGACATGAAAACAGATCGCCGCGCGCAAAGTCGGTTATCCCCGGATCAACGCCGCGCGCCGCGCGCCATCGACTTTGTCGGGACGCGGTTTAACCTGCTGACGATAGCGGCGACGGCGCAGCGCTGCGAAGACGCCGGGCAGGGGCCATTTCGCTATGTGGTCACGCCCAATGTCGATCATATTGTGCGGCTGCATAAACAACCCGAGGCTTACCGCGATATTTGGGACGGGGCGTGGCTGTCGGTTTGTGACAGCCGGATTTTGCAATTACTGGCCAAATTTTCCGGCCTTGATATTGCGGTGGTTCCCGGCTCTGATCTGACGGCGCATTTATTCGGCGCGCATATAAAACCCGATACGCCGATCAATATTATCGGCGGGGATAATGACGTGATTACCTCTGTCAAAGCGCGCTATGGTTTAACAAACGTCACCCTCCACCGCCCGCCCATGGGCCTTCGGAGCAATCCGGAGGCGATAGAGGCCTGCGCAGATTTTGCGGTGGCCAATCCGGCGGATTACACCTTTATATGCGTCGGCAGCCCGCAAGGCGAAATGGTCGCCGCCGCGATAGCCGCGCGCGGCAATGCCAAAGGCGTTGGGTTATGCGTGGGCGCGTCTCTGGATTTTCTGGCAGGCAAGCAAGTGCGCGCGCCGAAATGGATGCAAAACGCCCGCCTGGAATGGCTCTACAGATTACTGCAAAATCCACGGCGTATGTATAAGCGCTATCTGGTCGAAGGCCCGAAAATATTCCTGATTTGGATGAAATGGCGCAAAGTGTCTAAGGCTTAAACGCCTTTAAGAAATTATCCGCAATCGCGTCAAAGGCTCTGGCCTGGGGGCTGTCACCGGTGGCAATCGGCACGCCTGCGTCTCCGCTCTCTCTGACGGCCATGTGAAGGGGGGCTTCCCCCAGGAATGGCACGCCGAGTTTAGTCGCCTCGTCGCGCGCGCCGCCGGAGCCGAAAATGTGATGGGAACTGCCGCAATCCGGACAGATAAAGACGCTCATATTCTCTACAATGCCGGCAATGAGGATATCGACTTTTTCAAACATCAACACGCCTTTTCGCGCATCAGCCAGGGCCAAATCCTGCGGCGTGGAGACGATAATCGCGGCCTTGGGCTTTATGTCTTGGGCCAGCCCCAATTGTGCGTCGCCTGTGCCGGGCGGCATGTCGATAATCAGGTAATCTAAATCGCCCCAGCTTACATCCCAGAGCATCTTGCTCATCGCGCCCTGAACCATCGGCCCGCGCCACACCACCGGCCCGTCATCCGGCGTCAGATAGCCAATGGACATAGTCGAAATGCCGTGGGCGGTCAGCGGCGTAATCATGCGCCGGCCTTTATGTTCGCCTGTGCTTGCCTGCGCGCCGTGAAGCCCGACAAGACGCGGCAGAGACGGCCCGTGAACATCCGCGTCCAGGAGGCCGACCTTCAGCCCGCCCTTCGCCAGAGACACAGCCAGATTAACCGCCGTTGTCGATTTGCCCACGCCGCCCTTGGCGCTGGAAACGGCGATCACATGTTTAATATCCGCGTCCCCTTGCGCGCCGTCCGGGCGGCGGGCTTGGTGAGGCTGCACAGGGCGCTTTCCGGCAGCTTGCGTGAGTTGCGGCGCAGGCTTGTGCGCCGTCATAATCACGTCGGCGCGGCTCACCCCGTCCATAGCGGCCAGAATAGCCTCGGCCTGCGCCCGCACCGGCTCATATTGCGCGGCTTTGGCGGGATCAATCAGCAAGACCGCCCGTACGTGGCCGTCTTTATGGGCAATATCGCCGAGCCGGCCGGCGGCGATAATATCCGTGCCCGCCACCGGATCGATGACGGCTTTTAAGGCGCTCAGGGCTTTTTTCTCAGAATAAGTCATAGGCGGGATATAGGGCAGGGGGGCGCGATATGAAAGCTAATCAAAGCGCCCGCGCACTGTATCTTTCTTAATCGCTCCGGCGGCAAAGACCCGCCCGTTCATCACGGCGTAAACTCCGGCCGGCAAGGTCTGCGCGGCAATCACTGCGCCGCCCACATTAAACCCGGCGTCTGATTTACCCAAGGAAAACGGCCGCATCGCTCCGGTCAGGATAACGGTTTTATCGCCGGTCTTGCCGTCTAAACAGGCCGCCGTCTTATCCATTGTCCCGGTGCCGTGGGTAATGATAACCGCGTTTTCGCCGGCGGCGTTTACCGCGTCCAGTATCGCTGCGCGATCCGCGTCATCCATGTCCAGACTGTCTTTTTGCAAAAGCGGGATCAGCCGCGCCTGCGGCCCGCGCCCGATCGCCAATACGCCGCCCATATGAGAGCTGCCATCGTCCGGAAAGCCAAGGCCTTCGGTAAATGTGTCATGCACTTTATCCAGCGTCCCGCCGGTAATAATAATCGCCAAATTTTTCATAAGCCGCTCATAGCCGCTTAAGCCGCCGCCGTCCGGTCAGGACTGCCCTGCAATAACGCATAGCCCGGTCCGAAAGCTATGCAAAAAAGCCCCTTCGAATGTTTGCCCCCCGCCCCCATATAGATTAAGAGGGCCGGCAATAAGGAGGCATGTATGCTCGTAACGATGATGAAAAGTAAAATCCACAGGGCCCGCGTGACCCAAGCGGATTTGCATTACGAAGGCTCGATTTCTATCGACAAAGACCTGCTGGCCGCCTCCGACATTATGCCCAATGAACAGGTCGATATTTTAAACATCACCAATGGCGAGCGCTTTACGACTTACGCCATCGAAGCCCCGGCCGGATCAAAAACCTTCGGCCTGAACGGCGCTGCCGCCCGCCGCGTGCAAATCGGCGACCGCATTATCATCATCACCTATTGCCAAATGGAACAAGATAAAGCGCGGACGTATAAGCCCAATGTCGTCATGCTTGATGAGCATAATGAGCTCTACACGCCGGGCGGCTGATGGGTTCAGTCATAACAGCTTAATTTAAATAAAGCGGCTCTTGATTTCGGGGGCCGTTTTTTGTTGGGGCGGGGGGAAGGCGCCAAATAACCCTAAGTGCCTGCGGGATTCTCAGGGCTGTAAAAACGGGGCCCCATGACCCTTATTCAATCGGAACCCGGGCCTGTTTTAATCAGATCAGCATACAGGCCCCACGCATAAGTGATAATGTGCGGTCCCGCATGTAGTTTTGATAACATAGAGCAGAGGGCGTTTTCTTCTTGAGAATATGGCCACGAAAAACCAAAATGTGAAGCGGCGCTTGCACAGCCGGCTGCGCTTTCCGCTGCATCATAGTAAAAATCCCAATCGGATTGATCTTCAATCAAAAACCGCACTTCATCGACGCGGGAAAATCCGCTGGTAGGAAATTCATAAGGATAAAGCATTGCAGGTGGCAGCGGTGTCGGCTTTACAATGTTCATAATCAAAGCCAACATTTCGAATTCCTCAGTTTAAATTACCGTTCACAGACTTCGGGCGTTTACGATAGGTTCATATCGAAACGGGGTGTCTGTCCGACATGTTGAACGCTTGATCTCAACAATAAATTTGCGATAATTCGAAGTTAAGGTGCAGGGCATGAACAGAAATTGAATGGAAGCATGGAGCCTTAAGACGCAATAAAAATTATAATTACAGTGAAAAATTTACGCTGACAGTTACCAAAACATCCGCCCTCTCTCGACCCAAAACCCAAAAACAATATCCTCACCTCCAAATCCCGGCGTAGCTTACCCTTATGAAAGCCCGCGTCTCAATTTATACTCCTGAGACTCCGCCCGATACGGCGGGGCTTTTGGGTGTTTATTCGCGGCTGATTGTGATGGTGAAAGTCCTTGCGTCTGTCGGGGATTTTTCCGGGGTTTTGGATACGGCATTGAAATTGCGCCGCGCGGCGAAAGCTTTGACGACGGCGCGGGCGCGGGCTGCGGCGATTGACAGAAAGTGGAAAATGCTGCTTTGCCCCGCGTGGCGAGAGCGGGTAATTTCGGATTTGGGCGGACGACATAAGCTGCGGCTTTGGGATGCGGCGATGAAGCGGGCGATTGTGCGGGAACATGACCATAGCAGGCTTTGGAAGCCCACGCCGCCGGAGCCGCTCGCGCAAATTGATACGCCCGAAAAAGACGCTGCCCGCATGGCGGAAACAGACCGCCGTGACCATATCCGCAAATGTGCCGGGGCCTGCGCTAATCCCCAAATCCTCAAAGACCCGTTTCGGGTTGACCAAGACGGCTTGTTTCGCCTCCCGCCCGTTCCGCGCAATATGTCCGGAGCCGGGCGGAGCCATGCGTCCCCGCAAGACTACACCTATGAGCCGCGCCGGCTCACAAAGCTCTCCGGATATGCTGCGCCCGCCATGATTTGGCCGGCCGAGATTTACGCCGTGGAGCGTATGGAAGCGCAGCGCGCAGGCCGCGCGCCGGCGTTTGCTTTGGGAAAAACGCCCGGGGCGAAACGCCGGCCGGCGCGGCGCTTCGCCGGATCACGGAAAAAGCTGCGCGGTCGCAGCAGGCCCGTCCGGCGGCGGATTTACGCGCCGCCTTAAATCCCGGCCTATAAATTATTTAACAAATGAAACCGCGCAGCATCCGGCCGCGCGGCCAAGACGCTTGCTAATCAGGTGACGCGCAGTTTACTGCGCAATCCCGTAAACCATATTCACCGTCACGCTGATGGATTGTTCGCCGCCGGCGACGGGGGTGCTGTCGGCGGACATGGCCATGCTGCGCTGCATCATGACGGGCTGCGGGCGATAGCCGCCGGACTCAGATAAGCTTTGCAGCGGGCCGAGGCGCACGCCGGCGGATGTGGCCATGGATTGGGCTTTGGCGCGGGCTTCTTTGATCGCGGCGTCGCGGGCAATGGCTTGGGCCGCTTTGGGCTCGCGGACGCCGAACTGAACATTGTTGATATTGTTCACGCCGGCTTTGACCAAGGCGTCAATCATCGGGCCGACATTGTCCAAATCAAAAGTGCGGGCGCTGACCGTATTGCGGGCCTCATATCCGGTAATTCTTGGCGCGCTGCGGTCTTTATAATCATATTGCGGTTGCAGGGATAATTGACTGGTTTGAATGTTACGATCTTCAATGCCGGCGGCTTTGAGCTGCGCAAAGACCCGGGTCATTAATTGCGCGTTTTGCGCCATAGCATCGCCCGCGTCGAGGCCGCGCGTCACCACGCCGGCCGATACGCTTGCCACATCAGGGGCCGTCGTCACGTCAGAGCTTGCAGATACGGTAATGGTCGGCATGGGGTCTCCTGCGGAATGGGCCCCGGCCGGAATGGCGGCAGAGCAGGCCGCAAGGCTGAGGGCGGCGGCCGGAATAATATGGGAAAGTTTCATCGCTTATCTCCTTATTGAATGGGACGCAGTGTTGCAGGGAAGCCGCCGCGCGCCAAGAGCCGGGCGCATAAAAAGTGCAGATATGAAAACAGAGCAAATTCCCTCTTTGCGCGCGCCCCGCCCCGCGCTATACACCGCCCGCAGACCAATGGGGGGATAGCTCAATTTGGTTAGAGCCCCCCGCTCATAACGGGGTGGTTGGGGGTTCAAGTCCCTCTCCCCCTACCACGCATTTCGGCGCGGCTTGCGCTTTGTTCGAATGCCGCAATCTCAGATTACATGCAGTGAACCCGAAAGTAATGCAGCCGGCTTAACCTGTGATATTGCTCTATGTTGATTTATTATTCTCTGTCATGAAGCATGATCACAACCCTTATTGATAAGCTCGAGATTTTTACCTGATGACGTGAAATATGATGCCTCTTGCGCGTCATCGGTTACGTCTGCGCGAAACGCTCTTGAGACGCCCCGGCTGATGTTGAAGTCGTCAGCTATGCCGGTTTTGCCGGCGCATAGATATTATTCAGGTTTCTGCGCGTCTTTCAGGAAATCATAAGCGCTGCTTTGGCGTCCGGTTGTGGAGGCTTCGCGTTCTTGTTTCATACGCTCAAGCGGGCCTAAGACGTCCCGGGCAGGCCGGCTTGAATCCGTCTGTGACAGCGGGCCTGTGGAGGGCGGCGATGTTTGGGCATTTGTTGACGGATTGCTTTGCGTTTGATTAGCTTTCGCGGTGTTGTTTGCTGTCTGCGCCGCGGTTTGTTGCGCGCCGCTGTTTTGGGCCGGAGTTTGGGCCTGCGTATTTTGCGCGTCGTTTTGAGACTCGCTGCCGCTTGCGCTTTTATTTTCGCCTTCGTTTCCGGCCGGAGCTTGTCCGGACGTTTGACCTTCACCTGTAGGGCTCTTGCCCTTTTTGCCTTCGCCTTTGGAGCGTGTGCCTTTTTTGCTTTTACCTGACGGTGATGTGCCAAACGGGTTTTTGGCGCCGGGGATTCCTTTCGGTATCCCTGTCGGCATGCCTTTTGGCAGGCTGCCCTTGACGGACTTCATGCCTTTAATCTTGCCCAAAATATCGGCAACTGATGTCGAGGATCCACCGCGAACAGGGCCGGGTTTGTTGCGGCTTTGACTTTGCCCTGATTGCCCGGGTTGCGACTGCCCTTGGCCTGATTGGCCTTGAGGCGATTGCCCCTGAGAGCCTTGGCCCGTCCCGGCTTGACCCGGCTGTCCGCTGCCGCCGGTCTGCATATCTTTAACCATGCCGTCCCATACGGTTTTTTCCTGCGCGGCAAGTTCAGGGTCGCTTTTCGCGGCCTCGCTGGGTTCATAGGCTGCGTCTGGAATATTATGCGGATCAGATGTGGCAATGACTTTCGCGCGCTGTTTTTTCAAATGACGGCGAGAGTTTTCCGGCAAGCTTTCCATCGGGCTTGGTTCATAGCCTTGCCCGGCCCCGCTTCCGAAAATAGATTTGTTTTTGAAGATGTCTTCAATTGTATCATTGCCGGATTTTTTCTTTTGGGATTTGCGCCAATCTTCTTCCGATTGATCCGTGCGGTCCGTGTCCGGGGCTTGCGTCGTCTGCGCGTAGGCGGCCGGCCCGATAAGAACGGTAAATGACGTAGAAAGCGCGAGCGCCATGGCAAATGTGCGTATCATATCCATTATATAGCACGCGGCGCATGACCGCGCCATGAACAGGAAACCGCCATAATACGGCGCGTTTATCCGCTGATTTTACGCACAACCCGAAACCCGGTGAAATCATTACTGTCGCCGCGCCGCTGCATCAGGCGGGCAGCAAAACGAAGATCCGCCGGGCCTGAGAACCAAGACCCGCCGCGCACGGCCCGCTGGTTACAGCTTCCGCGTTGATCCGGATCGCCGTTCACCGGCGCGTCCCGTAAATTCAACGTGTTACAATCCAGGGTCCATTCTGCCACATTGCCGATCATATCTTTGACGCCAAATTTGTTGGCGCTCAGCATTCCGGCCGGCAAAGTTCTGTCTGCAGCAGGGTCAGCGCACGCGCTGTTGCCCCATTTCAGACCTGATTCTGTTGCCGCGCCATTGGCAAATGCGCATAGGGCCGCCGGTGATCCGCCGGGCAGGTCGCGGGCATCGCCGGCGCGAGCGGCATATTCCCACTGCGCCTCAGACGGCAGGGCATAGCTCTGCCCGGTTTTAGATGACAGCCATGTCGCGTAGCCCTGCGCGTCGCTCCAAGAGACGTTAATCACCGGCCGCGATCCCGCGCCCCATCCGTTATCACTTGGGCGCTTATTGCAGCCGCCGGCTGCTACGCAGGCGCTCCATTGATCAAAGGTCACCTCTGTGACGGCAATGGCAAACATATTGGTGAACGTCACAGGCCGTGCGGGCTTTTCTGCCGGCCTGGCGTCGCCGTCACTGTCGCTTGCGCCTAATGTGGCTGTGCCGGCCGGAAGGCTGACCATAACCGGGCAGGAGTCGCAGTCTTTGAACGTGCGCCCTGCGGCCGGCTGTAACTGCTCTATGGCGGCAATGGCCTGCGGAACGTAAGCCCCTTGCGGGTAGCTTGTCAGATATTGCTGATAAGCACTTGCGCGGTTTGCGGCCTTGGCGACGTTCCACGCGGCGGTGTCAGCGGCAGAGGCGCGCAAACGGTCCATACGGGTCTGCGCCTCTGCGGCATTAACGCCGGACGGATGTTTGGAAAGATAGGTTCCGTAACTGTCTACCGTATTTTCGCGGGCCGCAGCGTCCCAATCAGCAGCCTCGGCAGCGGCGCGCTCGGCGGCGTCTTTGCGCCGGGCCTCTGCCTCTGCTTTAATCTGCGCAATCCGCTCTTTGGCCTTGCTTGCGTGCAAGCCTTCGGGCCAACTTTCCAAATAATCTTCATATCCGGCCAGCGTACTGCGCTGCTCTGCCGTGGCCCATGATTTATTATCATAGGCATTAATCTCTGCCTGCGCGTCGTCCTTATGTTTGCCGTCCGGGAACGCCGCCAAATATTCGCGGTAACCCTCAAGGGTATCTTTCTCCAGCGCGCGAACCCACGCTTCATCATCGGATGATTTCTTAACCACCGGTTCGGACGGCGTTTCAATCTCGGACTTGGCCGCCGGCTTCACCTGATCAGGCAGATCACTCGGTAAGACGACTTTAGAGAAAAGCCAAAGCGCTCCCAAAAGGATCGCGGCCATAAATATGGCTCCGATGACCCACCGCAGTACCGGCGCGCGTTCTTCGCGGGCGCTGTACCCGGCTTCGGGTGTTGGGGGCTGCCAATCGCTCATTATGCACGTCCTGCTGATTTGCCGCTGAGGCGAAGAATGAGGTTATCAAGGCAATATTGACCGGCTTCATTGAGCGCGCGCTCTTCTTTGGACTGTACCAAGGACTGTATCAAAACCAGCACGGCAGACATAACCAAAGCGACCAAAGTTGTCGTAAACGCAACGCCCAGACGGGAGGTGACCTGATAAAGGAAATCATCGGCTTCGGCATTGGCGGGAATCCCGGCATACTGCAGGGCAAACATAATACCCATGACGGTTCCGATAAAGCCAAGGGACGGGATGAGCCATGTCAGATAGCGCAGGATGGAATAGCGCAGATCAATTTCGTGCATGTATAATTCAAGCGAGGAATTGAGGACACTGATCGCCTGATCTTCTTTGCCGCTCATGCGGTATTGATCAATGGTTCGCGTAATCATGCGGGGCAAAAACGCCTCTTGTCCGAACCGGCGCGAGACAATGCTTTCACGAATTTTCAGCAGTAAGTCACCGTCCAGCATTTGGTCTTCCGTCGGCAGATAGCCGCGCTTTAACTGGCTTTGCTCATCTGCCGCCGCGCTCCAGCGCAGAAACAGTTCGCCAAAACCGATAAACAGGGCAACCCACATAATATTCTGAACGGTGAACGGCCAAAAGCTTGCGTCCGCGTCCAGCAGGATTTCCTGCAGCATCGGGCTTGCCGTGAACCGGATAATGCCGATGGTGACAATTGCCGCAATAAGGGCGAGGGTAAAGACGAACAGGCGCCGCGCAAAAGATCTGGTTTTCATAAGTCTGCTTTCTGCTTTTCGGTTTGCGCGCGCTAATCGCACACGCCGGTGTCCGGTGAGGCCAGCGCCATAAACTGCCCGTTATTGCCGGCGGCCACGGTTTCCATAAAGGCCACTGTGCCTTCGTAGTCAAAATAATTGCCGACGACAACGGCGTGAATCTCTTTGCGGCCGCCATTCATTGATGTGATGCGCCGGGCCAAGGCTTGCGGGCTCAGGCCATTATTGACCCTTGGATTGGGCAGGCCGTCACTGACAAGGAATATAGCCTCCCCGGGTCCGGCGAGTATTTTTTCGAACGCGTCGAGCATAGAGGCCGAGCCGCCAAATTGCCGGGTCAGGCCGTCGGAAAACCGTTCAGCCTCGCTACGTGAACTTGCGGTGATATTGCGAAGCGTGCCGCCGGCCGGCCAGACGCGGGTGCGCGGTCCGTTGTCGGTTTGCTGAAAGCCGACAATTTTCAGTGCGTGATTATCCTGCAGAGATTCGATGATGCGGGTCACCGCTCTTTGCACGGAGGGCTCGTGTCCGCCAAGGCACCGGTTCATGTCTATAGCGATGACGATGTCATCTTTTGTCGTTTTCATGCCCAAAAATCGAAACGAAACGAGGGCCTTCTTTTTCGCCGGCGCCGGTTTTTCCTCAACAGGGTCAGGCTCAGGGACGGGAATGGCGATGGGCTGCGCGGCGGCGATTTTTTCTTTCAGCGCCGCTTCGGCGGCCTTTAGCTTTGCCAGAAGTTTATCGGCTTCGCTTTTTACATCCGACACATTACGCGCGGCCGCCGAGCGTTTGGCTTCCAGCGCTTTTTTCTTAATCTCCGTCTCAACGGCGCTGTCCTGCGCGGCGCGGGCCAGTTCGGCCAGCGCATTGTCCGGCGTGTTTTCGCGTATTTCATTTTGATAATAAGGCAGCAAAATAATTGCCAGCAATGCAAACGCGCCCATAGCGGCGGCAAACAGATCAATGGCCGAGAGCGAGAAAATTTCAATATTGCGATCCGGACGATTCTTCATCGGGACCGCCCCACAAAGTCGCCGCGATTACGCGCCGCAATGGCCTGAAGAAATAAAGTCAGATTTTTATCTTGGGTATATTTGCCGATGGCAACGGTGTGAATTTCTGCCCGTCCGCGATTACGGTTGGTAATATTGGTGACGATGGATGCGGGACTGCCGTCATCCGGCTGCCCGTCAGAGATCAGGATGATCGCTTGCGGGCGCAGGTTCAGCGCTTGAATCATCGCGTTTTGCGTCGGCGTGCCCCCGCCAAATCGGCGCGGCAGACCGTCAATAAATTGCTTGGCCCCGCGCACCATAGTGGCATCGGCATTGGCCATACGCCCGCCGGACGGAAACGTGTCATAGGTCGGCCCGCCCCTGTACCCGATAATGACGAACCGGTTGTCGGGCTGCATTTGATCGACAATCTCGTTTAGGGCGGCTGTAACATTACCGGCATGACTGCGCATGGATCCGGACATATCAACGACGATAGCAATGTCTTTGCGCGATGTCGCCAAGCCCAAAATAGAAAATTCCACGCCGCGCCCGACACTTCTGGGGGGCTCGACAACGGGTTTTGGCTCCGGTTTCGGGTCGGGCTTGGGCACGGGCGGCGGATCAGGAATTTCAATATCGGCGGTCTGTTTCAAAACTTCACGAATTTTTGCCTCGACAGTCGACATGTTGTCTTTGGTGGACTTGTACTGCTTTTCCATCAGCCGTATCTCGGCTTGAATAGCGCGAATTTGCGCCATCTCGCTTTGTGTTGTGCTCGCGGCCATACGGCGTTTTTGCACTAAATCTTCCAGCTCTTCCATGGACACATCGGTCCCGCCAAGCTTGTAGTATGGAAACAGAACAAGCACGATCAGGATAAACGCCCCCAGCGCCGCTGCGAATAAATCGAGCGCCGAGATTGAGAAAACCGATATATTGCGCCGCCGTGACTTCACTACCGTCCGCCAAGTATCCGAAACAGAGTTTCAATGTCGCGCTGTTTTTGTTTTTCCTCGGCGTCGTCATTAATGTCATTGGCCAGCGTCACCGCATCGCCCAATATTTCGCGATTGGACTCTTCATTGATAATATCATTGGAACGCGCAAGCCGTCCGTCCAGGTCGCTCATGAACAGGCTTTCCAACTCATCAATCTCGCTCTCAAAGGCAGCGTATTCGACCGCGTTGCGTGTCGTGACCAAAGACCGGGCATAAGCGCGGGCATGGGGGCCATGTAGCGGGTGGTCGTTTATGCCAAGCCTGTCCAAGGATTCCGACAGGATTTGGCGCAGGTAAAGCGCGTCTTCGGCGATGACCGTATCGCCGTCCGTCAGGCTCGCGTCAAATGCAGAGAGGCTTAGAATTTGGCCGTCTACATAGGGCGCGCAACGATCGGCAAATTCGATCAAGTGCCCCATATTAGATACGACAATTTCCGGCGCGGCTTGGCGAATGACGGGGTTGGCGATGACGTCAATTACGTCGAGAAGCGGCGTGTCCGCTTGCGGTTTATTCTCGCCGTAAGTATTGATTGCGGCCTGAAAATCAGGTCCGGCATCACGGCCCATATCCTGCACCAGTTTATAAAACTGATAACGCGCCTCTGTGCCTTCATTGGGGAATGTACCCATGACAGTAATGCAGTAATCCTGTCCGCTGTAAGCGGCGACTTGCGCGCGCTCCGCGCTATTGGTTTGCGCAAATGCGGCCGGCGTCATAAGCGCCGCTGCGGTCAATAAAACTGTTTTGAAACTGCGCATCAGTTCAGCACGCTTTGCGCTGCAACCGAAACGGGGCGCGTGGCAAACGGCGAGGCCACACGCTGTCCGGCCGCCGAGCCGACGTCAGAGCCCGCGCTGTATGTGCGCAGGGCCGCCGATTTTCCGCCGGCGTAAACCCGCATAGGGCCGTCCGCGCGGCCGGCGTTGAAATTGCCTTCCAGCGCCGTACTGCCCGTCGGCGTGTGCGTAATCATATAGCCGGGACCGGCCGGTTGTCCGCCGCGGGCATAGCCGTAATACTCAACTGCGCTGCCGTCAGCATTTTGCAAAATGCCGACGCCGGAGCCTTCGCCAAATCCGCCGTTGCATTCACCCAACCATGTGCCGGTTTTACTGCTGCCGGTATGAGCATAGGCGCAGGACGTTGCGGCAACGCTCAGCGAACGCTGATTTTTTGAATAGAGAGCCCGGAGCTTTTCTGTCAGGCCTTCAAAGCGAATGGCGGTAATCGTCTCGCTGCTGTCGATCAAATTTACCTGAACGGAAATTTGTTCTTCTAAGGCCGGGGCAACGCTGGTCAGATAGCTTACGCCAATTTTCTTTGACAACTGACTTGAGCCATATGCGGTCTGCGCCGCGTAAACCGTGCCCGCGATCAGTGCGTCAATGGCTATTCTGTTTACCTGAGCGTCTCGCTGTTGTCTTTGACGCTCGCGGCGAATGCAATCATTGTATTCGCGCTGCGATCGCGCATTGCCGCAATCAGAGCCCCCGGAGCCGCCGGAATTCGCAATCGCGACGCCCGTGCCGATAGCACCTAAAATCGCCAGAGCCGTCGCCGTGTTTTGCTTGCGGGCCAGATCCCGGCGCTTTTCCAAAACATTATATTCAGCCTTAAGCATATCGCGAACTTGCGCGCCCATTTCGCCGTTATGCACGCCGTCAAACAGGCGCAGGGACTGAACGGAGAGGTAGTTTTTCTGGGCGTCCAAAAGGCGCTCTGCATATTTCAGGCGCGCCAAATAGGACGGATCATCTGACCCGACCAATGTTAAAGCGGCAAGGCTCTCGTCAAATTGTGAAATTGCGCCGGCGCGGCCCGCCATGGCGGCTTTGCCGGTATCTGCGCGGTTGATCTCTCCGACGATTTGATTTGCCATAGGCCGGGAGAACACAGCGGCGAGCGGGTCAATATCGGCGGTTGTTGCGCCGGCCGGCTTTGCTGATGTCAAAGCAGTCAAAGTGCTCGCATTCAATTTGACCTTCTCTACCGGATATGCGCGCACGGCATGGGAATTGCCGCGGTCACTGAGGCTTTTTTGCGCCACATTTAACGCGCGGCCGGTTTTTAAAAATGTGACAAAGTCGAGGGGGCGGGGATCTGTGGTCAGACGGCCCGCTTGCATGGCCTGCATCGATTCTTCAATGGCCTCTCTTGCATTACCGGCCGTTCGGGCCATCAGAGGCGCGCTGGACAGCAAGACGCCTTGGGTCGGCGCGGCTGCGCGGTGATCAGTTTTGACCGTGATGAGCGGCGTTACCAAATCCCCGAATGTCAACGGCTCTTTACCCATCATCTTTGTCACGTCCGGATAGGTATAGGCGGCAAAGTCTACAGTCACGACGTTAGGCAGGCTTTCAGCTTGGGTCATCGGTACAGATGTCAGCTTCCCGTCTGCGTCCAGTTTGATCGTATGCGGCGAGAGCAGCACAGAATGTTCAGGCAGTTTCGCAGCCAGTTCTTTGTAGAGTGACAAAGCAAAATAGTTTGATTTTAAAATGAGACTGTCTGCCAGTCCGTCGCGTTCTTGGGACGCAGCCTGCTTGCCGGAGCCGCCAATCGCTTGCGTGCCAAAGGCGTTATAGTAAGCGTCCCGGGCGTCGGGGTCGACAAAGGCGGGGTAGCGGACAACTGCCAAGGTCGTGCCAAGCGGCGCTTCGCCGACATAAGTTTGCGCGGCATAATCCTTCTGAAGCGCCGACACAGACGCGCCCTTTGCCGTGGTTGCGCAGGCGCCGGACATAAGGGCGGACCCCAAAAGTAATGCAGCGATAAATTGACGTGACATAAAGGCCCCTTATTTGACTTGCCTATTTCAGCTGTGTCTTATTACTAAACCTAACATTAACCCGGCCTGAAGGGTTTTAAAGGGGCAATTGCGGCGATTCTGCTGATAATCTTTTGCGCAGTTTATACTTGCAAAAGCCAAGCGCTCGCGGTGTAAATGCCCGCATGACCACAACACACCCCAATTATGACTTTTCGGCTTTTAAGGCCGCTCATTCGGATTTTTCCGCTGCTTTTGATGCCGTCATGAGCGTTCGCGCTTTTGCGGCGGGCGAGACGATGATTTGGCAAAGCGAGGATGGGCATCATACCTTTTACCTGACCAAAGGCGAGGCCAAGGTGGTGCGCCATTCGATCGGGGGACACGAGATCTTTTTAGCGGAATTGCCTTGTGGTGAGCTTTTCGGAGAACTTGCCCCTTTAATCGGCGAACGGCGCACATCCAATGTGGTGGCTGTGTCAGATTGCGAAACCCAAGATATAAGCGCGGACAGTCTGTTTGAACTGATGGAGACTTATCCGAAATTTGCAATTTTTATGACCCGCATGTTGGCGGCACGGATTGAGAAAACCTCGCGTCAAATTTTCGAACGTCTCTCTTTGCCGGCAAGCCGGCGGATTTATAACGACTTGGTGCGGCGCGGCATTCGGGACGCTGATAATTCAGAGCGCTATACGCTGTCACCGCCGGAGACGGTGACAGAGCTGTCTTCACGATGGAATTTATCGCGCGAAAGCGCGTCGCGAGCCGTCAGCGAACTTGTCCGCCAGGGGCTCATTATAAAAACGGATACGGCATGGCATATTATTCGGCCGGATTTTGCTTACGCAGAATAGGGTGCCCGGATAAAGATTGCGACGCTTTGCATGCCTTCGGCAACTTTCCGGCCGGCTGTGTTCCATATTCCCATAGTTTGGCTGCTATAGCCGTTTTGCGCCGCGCTGAGACGTGTATCGACGCGCCACCATCCGTCTTCAGTATCAGGCGTGTCGACCAAGATATTGAGCATCCACGTCACGCTGCTGACCGCACCGGCGCGGGTAAACAAGGGATAGGCCGCCGGCGGCAGCACATCGCCAATGGTGACAAGACTGTCAATTCCGGCGCGGGACGCCGGATCAGCATGCCGGGACCATGCATGTATAAAGCCGTCTTCGGCACCGCTCATCGGTCGTGATCCTGCGATTAATGTGGTTTCAAAATTATTGAAAAACTTTGGCACGAAGGCGCGAAATTCCGGTGGGGTAAACAGCGGATAGCTGTCAGGCGCTTCATACACTTTCGGGTCATTTGACGGTTTTTTCAGGTCTGACTCCCGGCTTTTCCCGAAGACTAACGCCACGCGCGCGCCGATTTGGCCGTCGCAGACAACGTCAACGCTGACCGTCGTCACGTTTTTACCCTGTCTGAGCAGGGCAGGGATAAAGACAGCATTTTGAGTGACAGGCCCGATAAAGCTGACCATGACCGAGCGCAAAGGCGCAAGATCGGCAAATTCCGATTGCGCCGCGCGCAGGGCCAAGCCGGTCGTTATTCCACCATAGGTTGTGCGGCCCTGTCGCCAATGCGCGGGAATGGCTGCGGCGTAACCGGCGCTTGTCTTCGTCATAGCCGTTGCAAGGCCGCGAAAACCTGCTTGCGCCGGCGCGGCGCTATTCGACAAAGAAGTAGCGTTTTAATTTCGCCATAGCCGCGCCATCCATATATTTGCCAAGCTCGCGTTCGAACTGCTTCATATCCTGATAGGGGCGATATTCGTCCACTTCATGGGCCAATTTATTCGGCGTCAGAGGGCTTGGGATGAGCCTGATGTTCGCCTCAGACGCCGTATTGGCGTTCACGCTTACAAAGATTTGATCGTAAATCATGGCTTGCAGGTCGGCATCAGCATATTTGCTGACGACGGCGTGAAACTCGCTTGGCGTGTTAAACGGACGCTGCTCTAAAATCGCATCCTGCAGCGGGTCGCTGAGAATTCGGACTCCCGCGAGTTCGTACGAATCAACTATATTGGGATCCAGTAAGCTTGATACTTGTGCGGGCGCCTTGGTGTCTGCCCTGACGTCCGAAGCCGCAGGCTCGGAATTACAGGCGGAGAGAAAGGCCGCGCCGCAGATTACGGCTGTGGTTATGACGGATTTAAGCATGGTCAGTCTCCTGTTTAGGGTTGCGCGCACGATAAGCGCGCGGCAAAGATTGCGCAATCTTATTTACGAAAGCCCGCCTTAAATGCCCGTAATGCTGCGCCGCAAATTTTCAAAATATGTTGTTTGGGCCATCATGGCCTTTCCGGCGGTTTGGATCATGGCGCGTTATGCGGCTGATGTCATAACCTATGGCGGCGCTGTGCATGAGACGGGGTTGTGGAGCGCCGGCTTTTTAGTTGCGGCGCTGTGGGCAACGCCGCTGCGCCGAATATTGCCAAAGGCCCGCCTGTCAAAATTTGTCGTTTTCCACCGCCGCGCTCTGGGCGTGGCAAGCTTTGGGTTTGCGGCGCTGCACACAGGAATTTATCTGTGGCGCAAAGTCCCTTTGGGCCGCGTGCTCAGCGAAGGCATCAGGCCGGACTTGATGGCGGGCTGGATAGCGCTGGCGATTTTCATTCCGCTCGCTCTGACCAGTCACACGCGCGCGGTCAGGGCGATGGGCAAGTCTTGGAACGTTTTGCACCGCAGCGTATATATCGCAGCAGCGCTCACCTTTGCGCATGCTATATTCAGTTCCGGGCGGCCCGGACTAAGCTATATACTGCTTGGGATTTGGGCGCTTGCAATCCTTGTTCGCGTGATAAAGGTCAGACGGTAAACGCCGTTATGGCAATAAGGCCTTTCATTTAGCGTATGCCGGTAAGGATTAAGTAAGCTTTGCAGCGCGTCCGCAGTCAGCCTTTTGAAAGCAAAATCTGCTTTCATTTCAGGCATAGGCGCAACGGTTTGTTAACCCGTGGGACGTCATGGGAATAAACGCTTTCAAAAGGCCGTTTTATTCATGCTTTGCTAACCATAATCCCTGAGGTTTGGCGGATGAACCAAGCCACCATAGAAATGCTTATCGAGCCGGGCGCAGAAGCGCTCATTGCGTCAATGGGAAAGCGTCTTAAGACCCGCGCGCGTTCCAAGGTCATTGATCGCACGCTCACGCATATTCGCGAGCAATCTCACAGTTCTGATGTCAGCGCCTGGTTTTCCGAGGCTCGGTTTGCGCCTTCGCGCCGAACCACCGTGCGCATCAGCCGTGAAAATGCCGACTACCTGGCCGTGATATCAAATCTTGTCGGGGTCGGGCGTCCGGCGGTTTTGCTGGATATGGTCTATTTCGCGGCGGCAAATCTCGCGCCCGAAGATTTCGAAGCCCTGCGATAAATAAGAGCGCATTTATGTTTGATAGTATTGAACCGATTTCCTTTTTCTCCATGCTGGTGTCTCTGCTGGCTATGGTTATTCAGTTGATTTTTGGGGTTTTGTCGCAAAAACGCACTGCTGCCGAAACGGCCCGGCAAATTGCTGAAACAAAAAAACAGGAAAAAATTCTCGCCTTCCATACCGAAGAAACATTTAAAGATGATGTGCGCAATTGGGGGCGAAGCGTTGTCGATAATTTGTCTATGGCACAGCAACTTTGCACGATCGACCCGTCGGCTATGATCTCTAATGATTATATTGTTCTGCGCGCGCAAACCGTCGGCGCGCTGCGCGGTCTGCTTAATCGCGGGAAATGGCTGTTTCCCAATTTGGCTATTCCATCGCCTGAAGATAACAGCTTTCTCAGCGGGCCGGAGCGGGAATTATCTGCGCTCGAAACCGTTCTGTACGGTTATCATACACTGGATCAATTGGACGGAAGTGATGCAGAAAAGCGCAAAAAATCGGCGACAAAAGTCCGCAAATTGCGCAATGAGTTCGTGCGTGAAATGCGCCGCGCCGTCGATCCGCGCGTACGCGGCGAAGACATAGAAGCGTTTGTCGC